>CACYGB010000006.1 GCA_902773895.1 uncultured Eubacteriales bacterium | reverse complement strand
TCACCGCAGGCAAAGCATCCGCCACAGGCGGTTGCCTGCGGTTCGTCCCTGGACCCGTCCTGGCGATATAGCAAACTTAGAATAACATACAATATGCGCCTGAAACTTCTCCGTTCCCAGGAGCGGCATATCATCGTTCTCTTTGTTTCTGCGGTACACAGCTTGGAAAATAAGTCTCATACCATCCGCAAGCGGCGGGGCCCGGGAGGAGCCTCCTCCCCGGCGGAGCCTGGGACAGCGCCCCGGCGTTTACCCCCGTCTTTTGATCATCCTTATCGTTTTTTCCTTTTAGATTATTAATCCAAACATTTTTCTTTCTGTCAAAGGTGTGCCCGCTCAAAGGAAGCGCTTGAAAGAATCAGCCGCCTGTGATATGATGAAGAAAAAAAGAGGTGAGGAGCATGCATCCTCTGCAAAAATTATGGGACAAGCCTTCCCTGCTGGTGATCGGGCTGATGAGCGGCACATCCGCCGACGGCATGGACGCCGCCCTGGTGGAAATCACGGGCAGCGGCATCGGCACGCGGGTGCAGCAAAAAGGCTTTGTTTCCCTGCCCTATTCCGAGGAAGTGCGGTCCGAGATCCTGCGTCTGGCGGAAGGAAAGCAGGGCGGCAGCCATGACCTGTGCCTGTTTCATTTCCTGCTGGGGCAGCTAGCCCTGGAGGCGTGCCAGGCGGTGTGCCGCCAGGCGGGCGTCGACCCTGCCCAGGTGGATCTGGCCGGCAGCCACGGCCAGACCCTGTACCACATTCCCGTGGAAGAGCCCTACGCCGGCCGCATGGTCCGGGGTACGCTGCAGTTGGGTGAAGCCTCCGTCCTCTGCGAGGGGCTGGGCTGCCCCGTGGTCAGCGATTTCCGGGTGCGGGATATGGCCGCCGGCGGCCAGGCGGCCCCGCTGGTTCCCTATGCCGAATACCTGCTCTACCGCCGGCAGGACCAGACTGTGGGGCTCCAAAACATCGGCGGCATCGGCAACCTGACGGTGCTGCCCAAGGGCGGCACGCCGGAGGACACCTTCGCCTTCGACACCGGCCCCGGCAACATGGTGATGGATCAGGTGGTCAGCCGCATCACAGGCGGCAAGCTGCGCTACGACGACGGCGGCCGTCTGGCGGCCCAGGGGCAGTGCCACGCAGCGCTGCTGCAATGGTTGCTGCAGGATCCCTATCTGCAAGTCAGGCCGCCCAAGACCACTGGCCGGGAATACTACGGCGAAGCGTTTGTGGACGCCCTGATGGACAAAGCCCGGGAATTCGGCGTAAAGGACCTGGACGTCCTGGCCACCGCCACCCGGTTCACCGCCGAATGCATCCGGGTTGCCGTGGAGCAGTTCTGCTCCTCCGTGCCCGATTACCTGGTGGTGGGCGGCGGCGGCAGCCGGAACCCCACGCTGCTGCGGGATCTGCGCCGGACGCTGCATATGCCCGTGCTCATCAACGAGGATCTGGGCTTTGACAGCGAGGCCAAGGAAGCGGTGGCCTTTGCCATTCTGGCCAACGAATGTGTGCACGGCCTGTGCAACAACGTGCCGTCCGTCACCGGCGCGCGCCATCCGGTGGTGATGGGCAAAATCAGCCTGTGACGCATTGACAAACAGCGCGTATTCCTGTATACTGACGCAGAACAAAGCGGAAAGGAGGGCGTACCGATGCACTGGAAAACCGTGAACCTGCACCTGATGAACGGCGATGATTTGTGCTTCCCGGGGAGTCGTGCGCCCTTAGGGAAGCAATAATCGCTTACCATCATCATCATTTGCGCACAACTCCTTCAGATTTTTCCCTGTCTGAAAGGAGTTTTTTGTTATGCTTCAAAAAGAAATTCGAAAACTGTACTGGTTCAATGCCCTGGGCAACCTGTCCATCGCCGGCGCGGCCTGGGTGCTGCTGCTGTATGCCCAGGGATTCAGCCTGGTTCAGATCGGTATCGCAGAAACGGTGTTTCACCTGGTCAGCATCACGGCGGAGATCCCCTCCGGCGTTTTTGCCGACACAGCCGGCAGGCGGACGAGCCTGATCCTCTCCTGCCTGATGAGCATCCTGTCCGCCCTGATCCGGGCGTTTTGGATCACCTTTCCCGGCGTGTGCGTTTCCATCGCCTTCAGCGCCCTGAGCTACAATTTCGCTTCCGGCGCGGACAGCGCCCTGGCCTACGACCTGATGCTGGAGCAGGGGCAGGCGGACCGGTATGACCGCTATGCCGCCCGGCAGTCCGTGATCTACCGCCTGGCCAACGGTGCTGCCACCCTGGCCGCCGGCCTGGCCGTCATCCTGGGCAACACCGCCAGCCAGCTGCTCAGCGTAGGGCTGCACGCGGTCCAGTGCCTGCTCATTTTCACGGTGCGGGAAAACGCTGTCGTGCGGGAAAGGGGCGGCTCCATAAAAGAGAAAATAGCCGCGTGCCTGCGGGAAAGCGCCGCTTTCCTGTGCGGAAACGCCGCCGTCCTCACCCTGATCTTCCGCAACGCGCTGGTGGGCGCGGCGGATACCCTGCTGTTGTTTTTCCTGCAGGCCCGGCTACCCATGCGCGGTGCGGCGGACTGGCTGCTGGGGCCGCTGCTGTTTTTCATGTCCATGGGCGGCGTACTGGGCGCGCGTGTCAGCGAAAAAGCCAGCCGCCTGAAAACACTGTTTCCGCTGTGCCTGGCGCTGGTGGCCGCAGGCGTGGCGGCAGCCTTTTCCGGCGCTCCGTGGATCATGGCTTTGGGCGGCTTTACCGCCGCCTTTGCGGACGATCTGATCCAGATCCGAACCGACGTGGCGCTGAACCGCCTGGTGCCGCCGGCAAGGCGCGCCACGCTGATTTCCGTCAATTCCCTGTGCTTTTCCCTGGTCATGATCGTTTTGTCGCCCCTGGCCGGCTGGGTCTTTTCCCTTTGAGATACGCCGTTTGCGTGCTTGAAATTGCGGTGGCAAAGCGGTATAATCAAAAAAAGTGCTATGAAAAGAGGCGGAGCCATGGTTTCCATCGGTATTGATCTGGGCGGAACCAACATCGCCGTCGGCGCGGTCAGCGAGGAAGGCGCGCTGCTTTCCCAGGTCTGCGTACCCACCCGCAGCCAGCGCCCCTATCAGGACGTGGTGCGGGAAATGGCCGCCTGTGTCCGGGAAACGCTGCAAAAGGCGCAGCTGCCCGAAACCGCGCTGCGTTCCATCGGCATCGGCGTTCCCGGCGCGGTGGACCCCGTGCAGGGTACGGTGATCGGCTGCAGCAACATTCCCTGGCACGGCGTGCCCCTGCGCAGCGAAATGCAGCGCTATTTTTCCGTGCCCGTTTTTCTGGAAAACGACGCCACCGTCGCCGCCCTGGCGGAAACCGTCTGCGGCGCGGCGAAGGGGGCCGGCAGCTGCGTGATGCTGACGCTGGGCACCGGCGTAGGCAGCGGCATCATCCTCAACGGCAGGCCCTGGAACGGCGCGTTCCGCCAGGGCGGCGAAATCGGCCATATGGTGCTGTACCCCAACGGCGTTCCCTGCGCCTGCGGGCGGAACGGCTGCGTGGAGCGTTACTGCTCCGCCACGGCCCTGGCCCTGCGGGGAAAGCAGGCCTGCTGGGCGCATCCCGACAGCCTGATCCTGGAAAAAGCAGGCGGCGACATCGAGGGCATCACCGCCCGGATGGTGATGGACGCCGCCAAGGAGGGGGACGCGCCTGCCCTGCGCGCCGTGTCCGCCTTTGCGGACGCCCTGGCGCTGACCATTGACAACATCATCAACTTCCTGGACCCCGAAATCATCGTGCTGGGCGGCGGCGTCAGCCGTGCCGGCGCTTTCCTGCTGGATGCCGTTCTTCCGCGCATCCCCACCACCGATCGTCTTGACCCCCGCACCCTGCCCTCCATCGTGCTGGCCCAGCTGGGCAGCGAAGCAGGCGTGATCGGCGCGGCCATGCTGCAATAACAAGGAGTGTATGGATCATGAAAGCCATCGTCAACGGAATCATTCTGCTGCCGGACCGGGAAGTCCGGGACTGCGCCCTGCTCTATGACGAAAAAATCATCGGGATCACCCGGGAAGCCCAGGCCGACGAGGTCATTGACGCCGGCGGCGCCTACGTGTCCCCCGGCCTGATCGACACCCATATCCACGGCTACACCGGCCACGAAGCCACCGACGCTACACGGGAAGCGCTGTGCAGCATCGCCCACGGCCTTCTGCAGGACGGCGTTACCGCTTTCCTGCCCACCGCAGGGGCCAACGCCTGGCCTGTGCTGCAAAAAACCTTTGAGCAGACCCGCGCCCTGATGGGTGAAAGCAGCAGCGCCGCATTTCCCGGCGCCGAGATCCTGGGCTGCCACAGCGAAGGTCCTTTCATCAATCCCTCGAAAAAAGGCGCCATGAACGAAAAGTACATCCAGCCGCTGGACGCGGGCAAGATCCTGCCCTACGCCGATGTGATCCGGGTGCTCACCTTCGCGCCGGAACTGCCCGGCGGGGCTGAATTCATCCGCACCCTGAAGGAAAAAACCGATATTGCCCTGTCCATGGGCCATACCAACGCCACCTTTGAACAGGCCATGGAGGCCGTGGGCCTGGGCGTCACCCGGGTCACCCATCTGTTCAACGCCATGTCTCCCCTGCATCATCGGGAGCCCGGCGTGGCCGGCGCGGCCCTGACGGCGGACGTTTATACCGAGTTGATCGCCGACACCTTCCACGTGGACAAGGGCCTGTTCCCCCTGATCATCCGCGCCAAGGGCGATCACCTGATCCTGATCACCGACACCGGGCGGCACATCGGGCTTCCGGACGGAGAATATGAGGAAGACGGCACCATCGTGATCCTGAAAGGAAAGGAAGCCCGGCTACCGGACGGCACCATTGCCGGCAGCGTGCTGCACCTGAATCAGGGCGTCAAAAACCTGCGGGACTGGGGCCATCTGCCCATGTACGCCGCCGTGCGCTGCGCGTCCCTGAACGTGGCCTGCTCCATCGGCATGGAAAAACGCAAAGGCTCCCTGGCCGCCGGCAAGGACGCGGACATCGTGCTGATGGACCGGGACTGCCAGATCCTGCGCACCATCTCCCACGGAGAAACCAAGTATATCCGGGGCAACTGAGGAGTACACGCGTCCAGCGAGGGATAGCACGCCGCGAAGCCGGCAAGAAGGATGATCGTTTCTCCCTTTCCGCCGTCCCTCCCGGCGCCATCGCCAGGAGAACAGGGAAAAATCAGAAAAAACTGCCGTGCTCCAACAGGAGCACGGCAGCTTTTGATTCATGCAGGGAATCTCTTCCCGATGGGATTTGCGAATCAGGATCCGAGGATGGGATCCCGGTCCATTACGGATCTCCGTCAACAGAGCGGGTTACTTCTTGTATTCCCAGTATTCCGTGGGAACATCATCCAGATTGAAGCTGTCGGGATCAAACCGTTTGTACCCCGTCCAGCCCGTGGTGCCGTCCCGGTCGGGCAGGACCACCTTGACCCACCAGATATCGTTGTTCGGGTCCCATGCCTTTGCCAGGATCTGGATGTACTGGCCGGCAAGGTTATAGGTGCCCAGCTCCTTAAAGTACCTTTTGGTTCCGGGGCCCGCGTTGACCGCGAGCTTCTGGATCGCCAGCCCATAAACTTCCGTACTGGCTGTTGCGTATTTTTGAGAGCCGCAGTTAACGCAGTAGTTCCCCGTATTTCCCTTCTTCCCGCAGATCTGGCAATTCCATGTTCCGGACGGCCTTTTGCTGCCGCAGTAGGGGCAGTAGTTGTTTGTATTGCCCGTCTGGCCGCAGGAGGTGCAGGTCCAGGTGCTGTCTGCGGCGGCGACGGCAGAGACAAGAAGGAGAATGACGCAGCATACCAGCAATGCCGTTTTTTTCATAAAGACGCCTCTTTTCGTGTCTGTCGGTTCGGTACGGCGGCAAACTACCGGCGTTTGGACGGGAAAGCGGCCATGATTTCGCCGGGATCATCGCGATGATGCAGGAAGAGGGTGCCCTGCCGATGATATCGCACCGGCAAGACGCCCTCCGCCTGTTTATGTCCTGTTATTCGATTGGCCAAAGCACAAAACAGGCATTGGTTCTCTGCTTCCTTTGTACTTCAGCAAATGCTTATTCTTCCGCGGGCGCTTCTTCCGCAGGGGCATCTTCGCCGGGGATTTCCATGGCGTCGTCATTGGTCATGGCTTCGTCCGCCAGGGCTTCGCGAATGCTCAGGCTGATGCGCTTGGCTTCAGGATCCACAGCCAGCACCTTCACGCGCACGGGCTGGCCCACGGTCAGCACGTCTTCCACCTTGGCAATGCGGGTCAGCGCGCACTGGGAAATGTGCACCAGGCCGTCCACGCCGGGCTCCAGTTCGACGAAGGCGCCGAAGGGACGGATGCGAACCACGTTGCGCTCCAGAATGGTGCCCACGGGGTACTTTTCTTCGATGTTGTCCCAGGGCTTGGGCTGCAGCTGCTTGTAACCCAGCTGGATGCGTTCCCGTTCGCGGTCCAGGGACAGGATCTTGACTTCCACTTCCTGGTTGATGCTCAGCACATCGCTGGGATGATTCACCCGGTTCCAGGCCAGGTCGGTGATATGGATCAGGCCGTCCACGCCGCCCAGATCCACAAACGCGCCGAAATCGGCAAAGCGGCGCACGATGCCCTTCACCACAGCGCCCTCTTCCAGCTTCTCCCACGCGGCAGCCTTCTTGGCGGCGTTTTCTTCTTCGATGACCTGCTTGCGGCTGGCCACGATGCGCTTCTTCTGCTGATCCACGTCGATGATCTTGAGCTTCATTTCCTGGCCCACGAACTGGCCGATCTTTTCCACATAACGCTGGGCCAGCTGGGACGCGGGCACGAACGCGCGCACGCCGCCTTCCACGGTGGCCAGCAGGCCGCCCTTCACGGCTTCCTTGCCCACGGCGTCGATGTATTCGCCGGCTTCGTACTTGGCCATCAGGGCTTCCCAGGCTTTCCGGTTCACGATATTGCGCTGGGACAGCAGGACGTTGCCTTCGCCATCGTTCACTTTGACGACCTCGACCTCGATTTCGTCGCCGAGCTTCACGTCCTTTTCCACCATGTCTGCCTTTTTGATCAGCCCATCGGACTTATAGCCGATGTTGACGCATACTTCGTCATCGGTGATCTGCACCACAGTGCCGGTAACGGTCTGGCCGGTGCGAATGCGAACCACGGTCTTTTCAATGTCTTCCATAGTCAGGGCCTGATTATCATTGGCTTCCTGCTCCGCGGCATTGACAGCGGGTTCCTGGTTCAGTTCCTGGTCGATGTTTTCCATGTCGTTCATGTGTGTGACAACCTCCTTAAATGACCAATCCGGCGTAGACGCACCGGCGGCTATTCCTATGTGTTCGGTGTGGATATTTGCAAAGTGCGGGGGAATTTCCCCGGCACGTTCCACCATGATGGTGCGCGGGCATATGGCCCGGCATGCCTGGAACAATTTTCTGGTGTTGGCGCTGTTTCTGCCGCCCACCACCACCATCGCGTCCACCTGGGCCGCCAGGGCCACGGCTTCCGCCTGGCGCTTCTGGGTGGCGGAACAAATGGTACAATGGACTTTCAGGGCCGGGATCCTTTGCAGCAGGCAATCCACGATAGCCTGCCATTCGCCCGGCGGGAACGTGGTCTGCGACACCGCCAGGGCTTCCGTCATGGGCGGCAGGGCATCCGCCTCCGCCGCGGAACGAAGGATGAAGCACGGCCCCGTGCACCATCCCGCCGTGCCCTGCACCTCGGGATGATCGGGCTCGCCCACCAGGATCACCGGCACGCCGTCCTGCCCGCTTTTGTACACCACCTGGTGCAGCGCGTGGACGAAAGCGCAGGTGCAGTCCCGCACGATCAGGCCCCGGTCCCGGCAGGCCTGCTCCGTCTTGGGATCCACCCCGTGGCTGCGCAGCAGGATCATGCCGCCTTCCCGGGCGTCCTCCACCCGGTCAATGGGCTGGATCCCTGCCCGGCGGAGCTCCTCCACCGCATCGGGATTGTGGATCAGTTCGCCCAGGGAATAACAGGGGATGTTTTGTTCGGCCGCTTCCCTTGCCGCCTGAAAAGCGGTTTCCATGGCCTTTCGCACCCCGGCGCAATAGCCGGCGGAACGCGCAATGGTGTACGGCATACTCCTACCACCCCGGAATTTGAGCGAATAAGAAATAGTTCGCCGCTGAACCTCTTTTTCCTGCTGCCTGCATTTATTTTTTTCAAAAATATTTTCCAATAAATGTTTTTCTATTGTTTTTTGGTTTCTATGGGTCCCGATACAAAAAGCCCGCGGTGATTCCGCGGGCCCGGGGCTTGTTTTCTGCAGAAGAATCCGCTTTATTGCGGAACTGACGGAAGCGTTTCGATCTTTTCCGTCATAAATCCTTCGGTGAAGGTGATGCGGTAGCTGTCCGTCCCCGGCACGTCCGATTGGAAAAGCACGGTATGGTCGCCGCATTCCACCCGGTAGTGCACCGCTTCCCCGTTGGGACCGAATGGCATTTGGGGCTCGTCCAGCGTCATATCGGCGGCGTATTTTGTCACCTCGATCCGGGCCAGCTGCTCCATGCCGAATTCCGCCGCGTAGGCCGGGGCAAAATCCCGGTGCAGGGTGTAGCGCTTCAGGGGATTGTCAAATTTCCAATTGTCGGGCTTGAAGGCTTCCTTGTCCACGACGTTTCCCGTTTCCACATCGATTTCATAGAGCCAAAGCGAGCTGTCGCCGGAAAGCACCACCTTCCATACGGGATGGGGAGCAGCGCCGATCAGCGTGGCGTCCAGTTCTTCTTCTTCCTGCAGCTCGTTATGGGCAAAGGCGATGTCGACGGCCTGCTCCCGGGTCATAGGCACGCTGCTTTCCTCCGGGTATACCGTTTGCTTCAGCAGCTTCCCTTCCCAGCCTTCCGGCGACAGCTGCTGCATGGCCTGTCCGAACCGCACCCAGGTATCCTGCCGCCAGCGGTTCACGGAATACACTTCCTGATAGCGCTGATAGAGGGTGTCGCCCGTGACAAGCGACGGGGTACAGCGGGTGACGGACACCGTGCGGTCCTCGTTCACACGGGCTTCAGCCCTTGCCCAGGCCAGGGATTTGGGAACAAAGGTGATGCTCCATTGCTGTTTCCACTCCCGGTAATCCGCCCGGGTTTCAAAGCAGGCGGAATCCTCAAAGGGAATGTCCGGCTCGTTCAGTTCCTTCCGGACGGCGTCGGCCGCCAGCGCCGCGGCTTCCCTGCCCGTCAGCATTCCCTGGCGCACGGCGGCATACACGCTGTCCGGCACATAGGCCCGCCAGGCGCTGTCGCCCAAATCCCACACCGCTCTTTCCAGAATTTCACCGGTCCGGGCGTCGATCTGCCACGAAGTGCCGCCGCTGCGCCAGCCTGCGTCCGCCAGATCCGGCAGGGTGATTTTCCACACGTGCCTGCCGTCGATCTCCAGCAGCACATGATTCCCGTTTTCCGTGTTGGTGCGTCCGGCATCGGCCAGGACCGCTGCCAGTGCTTCCTTCCAGCTGATGTCACGGGCGTCCGGCAAAGGATAGACCGACTGCAAATACGCGTCATGCTCCCGCGTCCAGCCGTTTTCCCGGTCGGCATACGGCAGTTTTTCCGAAAACGCGTGCCAGGCCGCCTGATCCCAGGAGGATTTGGTGCCGGTAACGGCCCGGAAAGCGTCGTTGACGGCGCTTTCCAGCTGATTCACCGCAAAATGCGCCCAATCTTGGGGGTACGCATCGATCTCCGCCGTGCCGTCCCGGGAGACGGATACCATGAATTTGGTATGCTCCAGGTCGTTTGGCTGATAAGTGGACATCCATTGTCCCTGCCCATCCTCTTCGGTGGTGAAGGTTTCCTGCCGGCGGTACACAGCGGTGATTTCCCCGGCTTCCCCGGGATACGCCGCCAGCAGCTGCCGGTCGGCGGCGCTCCTGGCCTGTTCCGCCGTCAGATCCTCCGGCCCGGGATAGGGCATGTCGTTTTCATAGCCTTCCAGCGCCGCCATCAGGTTCATATACCAGTACTGCTGGTCATAGGTCCATTCATAAAACACCCCGCCGAAGGCTTCCCGGCAGATTTCCATGATGGCCTCGTCCTCCCAGTAGCCCTCGCCCTTTTTCAGGGCCAGCATGATGCCGGTGGATTCATCCAGCGTGATGCCGTTTTCGTTGGCTGTCCGGATCAGGGACACCAGCTGGTCATGGGTGTAGGATTCCGTTTTCCGCTGCGCCGTGTCATTTTCCATGGCCAGGGGCACGGCGTTTTTCTCGATCACTTCCTGGGCGGAAAGCAGCGCCGCTGCCGCCGCGCCCACCGCCAGCAGCGTCAGCACGATGGCCAGCACCAGCCCCAGGGAGAGTCTGGTTTTGTGTTTCATTTCCTGTCCTCCTGCAATTTTTTCCGCCATCCGGGCTTTCTGGGCGGCCGTGGGTTCCAGCGGCGCCAAAGCCTCGTCCAGCGAACGGCGGATCTGCTCCCGTGCGGCGTCATGCTTCACGGTCCTCACCCCCTGTCTGGCGCATTCTCAGTTCCTTCAATGCTTTTTCGATCCTCCGGTGCACGGTGGATTTGGTCAGGCCCAGCGCCTGCGCCGTTTCCTGGAGCGTCAGGCCCTGGTAAAAATACAGCAGCACCACCTGCTTAAGCCTGTCCGGCAGCCTGCACACGTCAAACGCCAGGGTATTTTCCTGCCAGTCCACTTTCACCGCGCCTTCCGGCAGGGTGTCCGGCGTCTGATACCGGTCCACATGGCGGAACCAGGCGGAGCGTCGGTAATCAATGCAGGTGTGAATGGCGATGCGCATCAGCCACGCCTTTTCATTTTCCATGCGCCTGTTTTCAAAATCCGCCATATGCCGCCATGCTTTCCAAAACGTATCCTGCATGGCGTCCTCCGCCAGGGCACGATCCATCAGATACGCGTAGCAGGTTTTCATCACCGCCCCGGCGTAGACGTCGATCCAATGCCGCAGCCTTTCCTCCCGGGCCGCGCCGGGCAGCGCAGCACGTTCCATCCGTCCTCACCTCCCTACACTGATAAACACGAAGGAGAGGGGATTTGTTTCCCGTTTTTCTCCAAAATAAATAAAAAAAGCGCCAAACGGCGCTTTTCCCCCTATCTTCCCTTCATGCCGCCCAGGATCATGCCGGACAGGCCGCCGGCCCCATCAGCAAATCCATGGCATAGCCCATGGGGGTTCCGCTTTGACGGGTCAGCAGCGCGTACACCAGCACGCCCGCGCCTATATACACCAGGCCGATCACGCTCCCCTTCCGGATGGCGTTTTCATCCCCTTCTGGCACAGCCGCCCGCACGCCCGCAAAAACAGCGCCGATCTTGATGAGCTGGTTCACGATGCGGATCACGCCGTCCGGCACCTCGGTAAGCCCGATGATCAGCGTGAACACCGCCGACGCTGTGCCCGCCACTGCCGTCAGCACGCCTCTCCACCACGTTGGGCTATTTCCGGCCGCGCGCCGGATGCGTCGAACCTGTGACATACAGAATCTCCCTTCACCGTTTTGCTTATGCATATGCCGGTGAAGGGAGATTCATGCGTTTATGTTTCGCGCCGCGTCCAGCAGCGCTTCCTTTTCATTGGGCAGCTGCCCGCGCACCACCCGCAGCAGCAATTCGTTCAATTGCTTTCCGATGTCCGGCCCCTTGTAGCCCAGCGCCGCCAGATCGGGGCCGCGCACCGCCAGATGGCGCAGGGTGAAGCAGGCGTTTTCCCGGATCAGCCGCTCCAGCTCCTCCGTTTCTTCCGCCGCGGCCTGCTCGGCTGCGGGGCTTTCCCCTGCCGCCCGGGCCAGCGCGTCCGCCTTCCGCAGCAGGATGCCCTGCTTCGCTCCTTCCGGCCCCATCCGCATCAGGCGCTCCGCCGGAGGCATGGACGCGTATTCCGGGGCCGACCAGCGGATCAGCAGTTCGGCATTTTCCGTCAGCCGGGAAGGCATTTTCAGCCCCTTGAGGATTTCCGCGGCCTGCCGGGCGGCGTTTTCCCCGCCGCTATCCATCAGCAGGGCGGCCCAGCGCAGCGGCAGATCCCGCGGTACCCGCTCCAGCCGCCCAACAGCCAGCTGCCAGCTGCCGCCCGCCGGGGCGTTCATCGCCTCCCGGACGATGCTTTCAAAGGCCAGCAGCACGCGCCCGGCATCCCCGGCGCACAGCAGTCCGTTCAGTTCGGCGGCCACCCGCTCCCGGCTGATGCGGCGAAGACCCGCTTTCTCCGTGTAGAGGGCGGCCGCGGTTTTCTCTTCGATTGTAAACCCCAGCCGGGCGGAAAACCGCAGTGCCCGGAGGACGCGGAGGGAATCCTCCTGAAACCGTTTTTCCGCCTGCCCCACACAGCGGATCACCCCGGCCGCGCAGTCCTCCCGTCCGCCGAAGGGGTCCACCAATCCCCGGGATGGGGAATAGGCCATGGCGTTGATGGTAAAATCCCGGCGGGCCAGGTCGTCCTCCACCCGCCGGGTGAACTGAACCGAATCCGGATGCCGCCCGTCCCGGTATTCCCCGTCCTGGCGGAATGTGGTGATTTCCAGGGGCATGCCGTCCATCAGCACCGTTAAGGTGCCGTGCTTCAGCCCCGTTTCCAGGGTGCGTTCTTCCCGGAAAACCCGCTTCATTTCCCCGGGGGACGCCGCCGTGCACACGTCGTAATCGTGGGGCACGATGCCCAGCGCCTGGTCCCGCACGCAGCCGCCCACGGCATAGGCGGCCCAGCCTGCTTCCTCCAGCAGGCCTATGGCCTTCAGCACCTGCGGCGGCAAAAACAGTTCCACGGCTTGGCGTCCTCCCTTCGTTTTTTCCCATCTTAATCCTTGCGGCGCGCCTTGTCAATCCCGGGCTTTCGTGATACAATAAAATAGATGAAGTATGGAAAGGATGAAGCCGTTGTGAATGCCCTGGAAGCGGTTATGGCTGCCCGGGAGCTGCTGGGCGGCGTGACGCCGCTGAAGCGCGATTGCGGCCGCTGGTGCGGCGGCGCCTGCTGCCAAAGCGACGAGGACGGCCAGGGCGGCATGCTGCTGTTTCCGGAGGAAGAAAAGCTGTACCGGGATCTGCCGGAATGCTTTCGCATCCTGCCGGATCATACGGTTGTGCCCCAGGGGAAGCTGCTGGTTTGCTCCGGTACGTGCGACCGGACGCTGCGGCCCCTTTCCTGCCGGATTTTTCCATTATTGCCCACGCGAAAGGGCTGCCGTCTGGACCGGCGCGCCTGGGCCGTGTGCCCTTTGATGGCCCATGGGAAAGCCGGGCTGGATCCCGCGTTTACCGCCGCCGTGGCGCAGGCCGGCGCGCTGTTGTACGCCTGCGCGGAGCACGCCGCGTTTCTGGACGCTATTCACCGCTACAACGAACGATTGAAGCAATTTTGAACCGAGCGCAACAGAGTGGGGGAAGATCGGTATGTCTATCTGGGTGCAGGCGCCGTGCCGCCAGGAAATCCATCTGGGCTCCGCCGCCGGCGAAGTGCTGCTGCAGGACGCCCGGGGGGATTTTTCCGCCTGGAAGGGAAAGGCGCAATGCGTTTATCTGGACCCGCCGTTCATGACCGGCGAGGATTTTTACCTGCGTATGCGCGTGGGCCGTAAAGGCTGGGAAACGGGCAAGGACCCGCTGCTGCTGCCGGCCTACAGCGACCAGTTTGACAGCAAGGGGCAGTACCTGGCCCTGCTGCGCGGCGCGCTGGAAAACGCCCGGATGATGCTGAATGAAACAGGCTCCCTGTTTCTGCATCTGGACAGCCGCATGGCCGCCCACGCCCGGATCCTGTGCGACGAAATTTTCGGGGAGAGCAACTTTGTCAACGAGATCATCTGGGCCTACCAGTCCGGCGGCCGCAGCATGAAGCGCTTTTCCCGCAAGCACGACGTGATCCTGTTTTACCGCAAATCCCGGCGGCAGTTTTTCGACATCACCGCCGTGCCGCTGCCCCGCAGCGAAAACCGCAGCAACCACATGCGCCGCTGTGTGGACGAAAACGGCCGCACCTACCGCACCATCCAGTCCGGCGGCAAAACCTACACCTATTACGACGACGAGCCGGTTTACCCCGGCGACGTGTGGGCCGATGTGAGCCATCTGCAGCAAAAGGATCCCCAGCGCACCGGGTACGACACGCAAAAGCCCATCGCGCTGCTGAACCGCATCATCCGCTGCTCCACCCGGCCCGGGGATCTGGTGGCCGATCTGTTTGCCGGCTCCGGCACCACCGCGGCAGCCGCGGCCATGAACGGCCGGCGCTACCTGTCCTCCGACGCCAGCCCCGCCGCCCTGGCCGTCACCCGCAAACGGCTGCTGGATACCGCCATGGTGCTGACGGCGCCTACCGGCTGCGCCGGCGCGTCCATGAGCGCCGAATTCATCCCGGGCATCGCCTTCCACGACGTGCGTCTGGCCGCCTATGATCCCGGCCCCGGCTGCCCCGTCACCGGGCTGGATGCCGTGGACCAGTGGTCCGTAGGCTTTTACGACCAGGGCGTTTTCCGCTCCCAGGCGGATGCGGCCCGGCGGCGCCAGACCCCTGAGCTGCCCGACGTTCTGCAATTGCCCCAGTTAAGGGGAACGCCGGCCATCCTGATCACGGATATTTACGGACATCGCAGCGTATGGCTGCAGGAGGAACCATAATGCAGCAACCCAACAATCAAAAACCGCACTCCCCCCTGGCCCGCATCCTGGCGCTGATCGCAGCGCTGATCGTGCTGGTAGGCACCATCTTTATCGTGTTTGGTCCCGGCCGCGGCAGCCGGGATGCGTCCGTGCTGCCCCGGGCTTACGCCACCGATACCACCGACCGGCCCTGGAAGGACCTGAAAAAGGGCGCGTCCGGCGCCGACGTCCGGCTGATCCAGACGGCGCTGCAGGCCCTGGGCTTCTATGACGGCGCCATCGACGGCAATTTCAGCAAAGTCTTTGAAGAGGCCGTGCTGGCCTTCCAGCGGGATTGGGGGCTGGAGGATAACGGCGTCATCGACCGGGAAACCTTTGATTTGCTCACCGCCGACCTGCCCGCTGTTTCCCCATCCCCCGTCCGCGGAACAGCCGCCCCCACGCGGAAGCCTTCGCCGTCCCCGACGCCGGTTCATGGCGCCGCGCAAAGCCCCGCTGCCGCTTCCATCCCGGTGGTCCGGGGACAATCGTATTCCGACAAGGAGCATGTGGCGGCGTACCTGAAGCAGTTTGGGGAGCTGCCGCCCAACTACATCACCAAAGCGCAGGCCAGCGCCCTGGGCTGGGTGGCCAGCTACGGAAACCTGTGGCGGGTGGCCCCCGGCAAAAGCATCGGCGGCGACCGCTACGGCAATTACGAAGGGCTGCTGCCTGCCAAATCCGGCCGGCGGTATTATGAATGCGACATTGATTTCGACGGCTCTTACCGCAACGGAAAACGCATCGTATACAGCAGCGACGGCCTGATTTTCTACACCGGCGACCACTACAACAGCTTTGAGGAGATCAAATAAATGAACCGCGTACAGCTTTCCGCCGCCGCATGGCGCAGCGAACAGGACGCCCACCGGGCCCTGGCCGATGCTTTGCATTTTCCCGGCTATTACGGGCATAACCTGGACGCCCTGCACGATTGCCTGACCGATCTGGCCGATACCCAGCTGGTGATTGAGGACTGCGCCCTGGCCGCCGACCGCATTGAAAAATGGGGCGGCTTCCTGGCGGTATTTTTCGACGCCGCCATGGAAAATCCCCGCCTGAGCATCCGCCTGCTGGCAGGAAACGGGGATTACGGGAAATGAGCGTCCTGGACATGCTTCTGACCCGGTATCAGGTACGGCGGAACGCCCGGCAAAAAGCGGCGTTTTTCCAGTACGCCAGCGCCATCAGCCACAGCGCGGGCTACCCCTGCCGCGTCGAGGAACTGAAAAGCGGCCTGACCTGCCGCAACATCATCGCCGGGGACCCGGAAAAAGCCCGGGTGATTTTCACAGCTCATTACGATACCTGCGCGCAAATGCTGCTGCCCAATCTGATCTATCCCCAAAGCAGGGTCAAAACGGTGCTGGCGCAAATGCCCCTGATCCTGATCTGCGTGCTGGCGGCGCTGCTTTTTGGCGCCCTGGCCGGGCGGCTCCTGGGCCGCGCCGCCGGGGTCGCCGCGGCGTATATCGTGTATTTATCCCTCTTCGGCCTGAACTTTTTCGGTCCTGCCAATCCCCACACCGCCAACGACAACACCTCCGGTGTGGCGGCGCTGCTGGAAATCATGACGGCGCTGTCCGGGGACCAGAACGCCGCCTTCATTTTCTTCGACCAGGAGGAAATGGGCAAGGTGGGCTCCAAGGCCTATGCCAAAACCCATCCCGGTCTGACCCAGGGCAAGGTGCTGCTGAATCTGGACTGCGTCGGCGACGGGGATGATTTTCTGGTAATTCAGCCGAAAAACAGCGACGCGGCGCTGGACCGGCTGCTGCGCGCCGCTTTCCCGGATGAAAACGGCAAGCGGGCCATCCACTGCTCCGCCCGAAACACGAATTACAATTCCGACCAGAAATCCTTTGAAAACGGCGCTGCTGTGGCTGCTTGCCGCAACGGCAGGTGGGGATTCCATGTTCCCCGCATCCACACCCGGCGGGACACGGTGTGCGAACAAAGCAACCTGGATTATGTGCGCGCCTGTTCCCTGCGACTGATGAATGAAATAAAAGGAGAAAAACAATGAGCAGATTGGGCGATTTGATCCGTCTGGAGCGCACCCGACAAGGCCTGACCCACAAGCAGGTGGCCCGCAAGTGCGGGGTCAGCGACAAATATCTGATGGAAGTCGAAAATGGCACCCGCATCATCGCCGACGACCAGGCCCGACGCATCCTGAAAACCATGGGCATGAAGGAGCAGACCGAAGCGGATTTTACCTTGGACGACATTGCCGCCACGGTGGATTTGCAGTCCGCCGTTCCCCAGTTGACCAAAGCGGTGGAAACCAAAAAGCCCGCGGCCAAGGCGGAACCGGTGGCCGAAAGCGATCCCGGCGTTGCCGGTTCCATCTGGCTGGATGCCCTGAGCGGCGTGCTCAAGCACGTGCCGGTGTACAACGCCGTCATGAAGGAAGTGGGCCACCGCCTGCTGCCCATCACCAACGGCAAAATCGAAGGCGCGTCCCCGGACAAGGTATTCTATTTCATGGCGCCGGACAACGGGCTGCGGGGCTTCCGCATCCAAAGGGGCGACCTGGTGCTGGTGGTGCCGGCCCAGGCGGCCGTGGACGGGGCCATCATGCTGCTGCAAACGCCCCAGGGCCGGGTGCTGCGCAAGGTGAAACGGGTCAACGATTACCAGGCCATGCTGCAAAAATACGACGAATCCTTTGAAAGCGAAATCAAGAATTACAACGAGATCACCTTCGTGGGCCGCTGCGTGCGGCTGGAAGCCGATCTGACCTGACGGAGAGATTCCGGCGTGGTTTACTTTCTCACCAGCAGTCCGTTTCAGCCGGACAGCCCTGCCCTGAACCCGGCCAACGGCTTTGTGGACCGTTTGAAGGCCTGCCTGCCCCGGCCCTGCCGCGGGCTGTTCATCTGCTCCGATCCTGATCTGCCTTCCCTGACCGACCGCTTCGGCGGGGATATGCGCGCCGCGCTGGAGACGGCAGGCCTGGCGCAGCAGGATTGGACGGTGCTGGACCGGCGGAACCAGGCCGACGCGGCCCGGCTGGCTGCGGCGTCCGGCCTGATCGTGCTGGCCGGCGGCCACGTGCCCGCGCAGAATCGTTTCTTTCAGGAAATCCGTCTGCGAAAGCTGCTGGCCGGGTTTGACGGCGTACTGATCGGCATCAGCGCAGGCAGCATGAACAGCGCCGACACGGTGTACGCCCAGCCGGAGCGCGAGGGCGAAGCTATCTCCCCCGCCTACCGGCGTTTTCTGCCGGGGCTGGGGCTGACGAACGCCATGCTGCTTCCCCACTACCAGCAGGTAAAAAACGACGTGGTGGACGGGCTGCGGGCCTTTGAGGACATCGCGTATCCCGACAGCATGGGCCGCGTTTTCTACGCGATCCCGGACGGAAGCTACCTGCTGGGCCGCGGCGGCACGGAGGCGCTGTATGGGGAAGCCTACCGCATCGCGGACGGACAAATCCGCCGCGTTTGCGAATACGGCGGAATTTATCCGCTGACACTGGAAAAAGAATGCCCCTGACTCTTGACTTCCTTTCCTCCCGGGCGTATAATACAGCCATCCTCAGGATGACGGAGAACACGTTTCCTCCTCACCGGTCTACAGAGAGCATGCGGTTGGTGCAAGCATGCAGGCCGCGGACGAAATACCACCTCCCGACTGACGACGGCCTGCGCCCGATACCGCGCAGCATCGAGGGGCCTGCCGCCATGGCGGGCAACAAGGGTGGAACCGCGGGCAGTGAATGCGCATTTCACGCTCGTCCCTTCATTTCACATGACGGGACGGGCGTTATTTTTTATAGCAGCCCTCCCACAACAAAGAGGAGGCGTCACATCCCATGAAAATCATCTACAACGACGGCCGCATAGCGGAATGCCCGGAGGAAATGGAGCTGGAAGTGCTTCGTCACTCCGCCGCCCACATCATGGCCCAGGCGGTGAAGCGGCTGTATCCCGGCGCGCACTTCGCCTACGGCCCCGCCACAGAAAAGGGCTTCCACTACGACATCGACCTGGGCGACGTGAAGCTCAGCGACGAGGATCTGCCTGCCATCGAAAAGGAAATGCAGAAAATCGTCAAGGAAAACCTGCCCTTCAAGGTGTATCCCCTTCCCCGGGAGGAAGCCGTGAAGCTGATGCAGGAGCGCGGCGAAATCTACAAGGTGGAGCACATCGCCGATCTGCCTGAAGACGCCGTGATCACCTTCTACCAGCAGGGCGACTACATCGACATGTGCGTTGGTCCGCACCTGACCTACACCAAAGCCCTGAAGGCCTTCAAGCTGATGAGCCTGTCCGGCGCTTACTGGAAGAACGACCAGAAAAACAAAATGCTCACCCGCCTGAACGGCGTCGCCTTCCGCAACCAGGAGGAGCTGGCCGAATACCTGAAGCAGGTGGAGGAAGCCAAGGCCCGGGATCACCGCCGCATCGGCAAGGACATGATGCTGTTCATGACCGACGACCTGGTGGGCAAGGGCCTGCCCATGTTCCTGCCCAAGGGCTACACCATCTGGCAGGAGCTGGAAAACTATATTCGCGACAAGGAACGCATGCTGGGCTACCAGCACGTGCTGACCCCCTGCGTGGGCACCGTCGACCTGTACCGCACCAGCGGCCACTGGGAACATTACAAGGACAACATGTTCCCCGCCATGGAGGTGGAAGGCGAAAGCTTCGTGCTGCGGCCCATGAACTGCCCCCATCACATGATGATCTACGCCAACCGGCCCCACTCCTACCGGGATCTGCCCATCCGAATCGGCGAAATCGCCCATGATTTCCGCTTCGAAGCCAGCGGCACCCTGAAGGGCATCGAACGCGGACGGCATTTCTGCCAGAACGACGCCCACCTGTTCGTCACCCCTGACCAGATCAAAGACGAAGTGAGCAGTGTGGTGGACCTGATCTTCGATACCTATAAGGATTTCCACATCACCGATTACCGGTGCGTGCTGTCCCTGCGGGATCCGGAGGACAAGGTCAAGTACCATCAGGACGACGAAATGTGGGAAAAGGCCGAAAGCGCCCTGCGCGAGGTGCTGACCGAGCTTGGCATCCACTTCACGGAGGAAACCGGCGAAGCGGCGTTCTACGGCCCCAAGCTGGACGTGAACGTGAAGCCCGCCGTAGGCGCCGAATACACCCTGAGCACCTGCCAGCTGGACTTCTGCCTGCCGGCCAAGTTCAACCTGAAATACATCGACAAGGACGGCGTCGAAAAGACCCCCGTGGTGCTGCATCGGGCCATCCTGGGCTCCCTGGACCGCTTCATGGCCTACCTGATCGAAGAAACCAAGGGCATTTTCCCGCTGTGGCTGGCCCCGGTGCAGGTGAAGGTGCTGCCCGTCAGCGACAAGAGCATGGACTACGCCGAAAAGGTGTACGAAGCGCTGAAGAAGCAGCGCATCCGGGTGGAACTGGACGACCGCAACGAAAAAATCGGCTACAAGATCCGCTACGCCCGCCAGGAGGACAAGGTGCCCTACATGATCATCATCGGCGAAAAGGAAATCGCCGAGGGCAATATTTCCGTCCGGGATCGGGAGACCGACCAGACCAACGTGTACAGCCTGGACGAATTCGCCGCCCGGGTGAAGCAGGAAATCAGCCAGCGCAAATAACGCATCCGCACCGCGGCGCAAGCTGCGGTGCTTTTTCGATTCGGGAGGATAGGGTATGGAGCGCATCATCGCCTTTGACGTGGAAACCCCCAATAGCTTCAACGACCGCATGAGCGCCATCGGCATCGCCGTGATCCAGGACGGCGCGGTGATCCGCACGTTCCATACCCTGATCAACCCGGAAACCCATTTTGACGCATTCAACATCGCCCTGACCGGCATCACCCCGGAGATGGTGCGTTCCGCGCCCACGTTTCCCCAGCTGTGGCAGCGCATCGGCGCGTTCATGCAGTCCGGTCTCCTGCTGGCCCACAACGCGCCCTTTGACATGCGGGTGCTGGCCTGCTGCCTGATGGACTACGGCCTGCCATCGCCCGCCTGCCTGCCTTACGCCTGCACGGTGCAGATGGGCAGGCGCTGCTTTCCGAATCTGCCGGACCATAAGCTGAACACCCTGTGCCAGGCTCTGTCCATCCCCCTGAACCACCACCAGGCCGACAGCGACAGCCTGGCCTGCGCCCAATTGCTGCTGCAGTACCGGCAGCGCGGGCTGCCCCTGGAGCCGTTCATCCGCCAGTACGACCTGAAAAACATGCGCACGCTGCCCGGCAGAAAAAGCTTTACAAATCCCAAAAACCAGGTATACTGATTGCTGCGGAACCCCAAAACCCCGTCAGAAAGGAAACCTCATGAAAAAAATCCTGGCTATGCTGCTGATCCTGCTGCTGCTTCCTTTGTCCGGCTGTGCCGCCCAGCAGGAAACCTTCACCGTGATGACCACCTTTTACCCGCTCTACATCCTGGCCCAGAACGTGCTGGACGGCGTGGAGCAGGTGCAGCTGCTGTCCATGACGCCGCCTTCCACCGGGTGCCTGCACGATTATCAATTGCTGCCCCGGGACATGCGGGCGCTGGCCACGGCCCAGGTGCTGCTGATCAACGGCGCGGGCATGGAAAGCTTCCTGGACGACGTGACCGGTCAATTCAAAAGCCTGCCCATCGTGGATTGCTCCCAGGGCGTATCGCTGCTGGAAGAAGCGGATCACGACGAAGAAGAAGAACATGATCACGGGGAATTCAACCCCCATATCTGGCTGGATCCCCAAAACGCGATCCAGATGGTGCGGAACATGGCTGCCGCGCTGGCGGAGCTGCTGCCCGGCCAGGCCGACCGCATCCGCGCCAACGCGGAAGAATACACGGCCGTCCTGACGGACCTGGACGCGGAATTGCGCGACGCCGTCAGCCAGCTTCCCCACAGGCAGATCGTTACCTTCCACGAAGCGTTTCCCTATTTTGCCAGGGCTTACGGCCTGGAAGTGGCTGCCGTGGTGGCCCTGGAGCCGGACGAACCCCTCTCCCCCAAAATGCTGGCGGAGGTGGTGGCCGCGGTCAGGGCCGCCGGCAATCCGCCGCTGTTTTCGGAGCCGCAGTACGAGAATGCCGCCCTGAAGGCCGTAGCCCAGGAAACCGGCGCCCCGGTGTACGAACTGGACCCCCTGGTGACCGGGGACGGCGCAAAAACCGCCTACCAGGACGTGATGCGCAAAAACCTGGCCGTCCTGCAGGAAGCTCTGGGCGAATGACGCGTAAAAAAGAGCCTTAGCAACCGCTAAGGCTCTTTTTATGCTTATTTCCGCAGCATTTCCCGGGCGTGCTTCCGGGCGCTTTCCTCGTCGCCGCCCAGCATCCTGGCAATTTCGTTCACCCGCGCTTCCCCTTCCAGGGGCGTCAGACGGGTGTGGGTACGTTCGCCGTCGTCATATTTTTCCACCAGGTAGTGGTGATCGGCCAGCGCGGCGATCTGCTGCAGGTGGGTGACGCACAGCACCTGATGTTCCCGGGCGATGGCCGCCATTTTTTCCCCCACCACCTGGGCTGCCCGGCCGGAAATGCCGGTGTCGATTTCATCAAAAATCATGCTGGGAACGCCTTCCCGCCGGGCCGCCACCGATTTGATGGCCAGCATCAGCCGGGACAGTTCGCCGCCGGACGCGATCCGGGACAGCGGCTGCAGGTCCTCCCCTTTGTTGGGCGCGATCAGGAACGCCGCCGTTTCGCTGCCCAGGCTGCCGGGCGGGCACGGCGTCAGGCGCACCGAAAAACGGGTGCCGGCCATGTTCAGGTCGTTGAGCTGCTGCTCCATATCCTTTTCAAATTTCCGGGCCAGCGCCTTTCGCGAAGCGGTCAGCGCCTGGGCCGACTGCTCATACCGGGCATGCAGCGCCTTTTCCTGCTTCGCCGCCTCGTCCATATCGTCATCCAGGCTTTCAAAGCCGGCCAGCTCCTGCTGGATCTCCTTCAGTTTTTCGATCATTTCCCCGGTGGACGCGCCGCCGTACTTGCGGCTCAGCCGCCGAATCAGATCCAGCCGCGCCTGCACCTGCTCCAGCCGGTCCGGGTCGCTGTCCAGATGGGACAGCAGATCCCGCAGCGTCAGCCCGATGTCCTCCGCCTCGTAATACAGCCCGTCGATCCGGGCGCGCAGGGAAGCGTAGGCGTCATCCAATTGTTCAATGGGCGAAAGGGCGTTGACGGCGGTACGCAGGGCTTCCGCCGCCGGGGCGGCGCCGTCATAGACGCTTTCATACGCTTCCCGAAGGCCCTCCTCGATTTTTTCGGCATGGCGGAAGCGGTCCCGTTCCCTCGCCAGCTCCTCCTCTTCCCCGGCCGTCAGGCGGGCGCCCTTCAGTTCCTTCTGCCGGATCCGAAGCAGCTCCATCCGCTCGCTGGCCTGGGCGCTTTGCTTCTGCAATTGATCCAGCCGCCGACGGACCTCCCGCCAGGCGGCGTAATCCTGCTGCACGGCATCCATCAGCTGCCGGTGTTTTTCATCCCCGGTGGCGTCCAGCATCCCCAGGTGGCGTTTTTCGTCCATCAGGGACTGATGCTCGTGCTGGCCGTGAATATCCATCAGCAGCGACGTGAACTGCTGGTACTGGGAAAGCGGCATCAGCGTGCCGTTGACCCGGCAGGAGGAGCGGCCCTGTGCCGTGATTTCCCGGCTCAGGATCAGTTCGCTGCCCTCCTCCAGTTCCTGCTCTTTCAGCATTTCCCGGACAGGCGGGCAGTCGCTCACGTCAAAAAGGCCCTCCACCCGGGCCTTTTCCTCGCCTTTTCGGATCAGCTCCTTCTGCGCCCGGCCGCCCAGCAGCAGCGCCACCGCGTCCACCAGGATGGACTTGCCCGCGCCCGTTTCGCCGGTCAGCACGTGAAAGCCGGTGGAAAATTCCACCTGCATCTGATCCATCAGCGCAATATTTCGGATCGATAAGGAAAGCAGCATATTGATTCCTCGATTTACTTCAGCAGATCCCGGAAGGCGTCGGCGGCCTTGGCGGCTTCCTCTTCCTTGGTGGCGACGGCCAGGATGGTGTTGTCTCCGGCCATGGTGCCCAGGATCTCCGGCAGCCGCATGGAGTCGATGGCCTCCGCGGCGGCGTTGGCGCTGCCCGGCAGGGTTTTGATCACGATGATGTTGCTGGCATAGCTGATGCTGAGCACCGAATCCTTGAACATGCGCACGAAACGGTCGCTGAGCCCGCGCTCCGCCTTGTCCGCCGTAGCGTATTTATAGCCGCCCTTGGAGGACAGCACCTTCAGCAGCCGCAGTTCCTTGATATCCCGGGATACCGTGGCCTGGGTCACCACGATGCCCTGCTCCCGCAGCTTCGCGGCCAGCTCCTCCTGCGTTTCGATATCGTATTGCTCGATCAGGCTCAGGATCGCCGTCTGCCGTGCGTTTTTCATGTCTCACTTCACTCCTGTTCTTCGTCTTGGTTCCAGATTCTCTGCTTCCTGCGCAGGGTGGAAAAAAACTGATGATTCCGGGGACGGATCAGCAGCGCCTCCTCCGGGGCCAGGCACATCTCCACCCGGATTTCGTCCGTCACCGGCAGCAGCGTCTGGCCGTCAATGGCCAATTGCAGCCGCCGCCTGTCCCGCCCGTGGGCGATCAGCGTCACCCGGGCCGTCAATGGCAGCAGCACCGGCCGCAGCAGCAGTTCCCTGGCCGCGATGGCCGTCACCGTCAGGCACTGTACGTCGGGCCGCACAATGGGCCCGCCGGAGGACAGGGCATACGCCGTGGAGCCCAGGGGCGTGGCCACCACGATGCCGTCCCCGTGGGCGCCCATCACCCGTTCCCCGTCCGCCAGGACGGTGGTTTCGATGACGCCGGGATGCTCACCCCGGGTCAGCGACAGGTCGTTCAGCGCCAGATAGCGCTTCCCGGAAAAATTCACTTCCAGCATGGGGCACACTTCCAGCCGGTATTCTTCTTTCAGCAGCAGCGCCGCCGTTTCCGCCGGCTGGTCGGCATCGCCGTCCATTAAAAAACCCACCGTGCCCGCATGCACGCCAAACAAGGGCACCTGCTGCTGCGCGGCGCTGGCCGCCGCCCTCAGCAGCGTTCCGTCGCCTCCGAAAGCAATCAGGGCCTTTACGCCGGACGGCATCTTCTCCAGCTCGGCGCATTCGCCGATGCCCAGCGCTGTCAGCCATTTTTCCGTGTAAACAGCGGCGCCGTGCTGCCGCAGGCACGCTGCCAGGCTGCGGGCAGCCTCCACGCTGCGGGTCTGATAGGGATTGGCATAGAAAAAGAAGGCAGGCTTCATTTCATTCCTCCGTTCTGCATAATTATCATATCATATTCATAAAAAAAACACAAGCATCCCGGCCAATATTCTGTATTTTTGACGATTCACTTGACAAAAACCGCGCAAGCGTCTATCATGATCCGGCAAGCCGGCTTCCCGAAGCCGGCATCGGAAAGGAGCCTTCCATTCATGAACACACTGTGTCTGCCTGCCGATGAAGCCGCCGTCCGGCAGGCAGCTGAACTTTTCCGCCAGGGCCAGGTGGTAGCTTTCCCCACAGAAACGGTGTACGGACTGGGCGCCAACGCCCTGGACGAGCAGGCGGTGCGCGCCATATTTGCCGCCAAGGAACGGCCGGCGGATAACCCGCTGATCGTCCATGTGGCCCATTCGGAACAGCTGGAAGGGCTTTGCGAAGTCACCGGTACCGCCCGGAAACTGATGGCTGCCTACTGGCCCGGGCCCATGACCATGCTGCTGCGGAAGACAAACGCCGTGCCGGATGTCACCACAGCCGGGCTGCCCTCCGTGGCCGTGCGCTGTCCCCGTCATCCCGTAGCCCTGGCCCTGCTGGATGCGTGCGGCCTGCCAATTGCCGCCCCCAGCGCCAACCGCTCCGGCCGTCCCAGCCCCACCACAGCCCGGCATGTGTATGAGGATATGCAGGGCCGCATTCCCCTGATCCTGGATGGCGGCGCCTGTCAGGTGGGCGTGGAATCCACGGTGGTGGATCTGACCGGCCCCATCCCCTGCGTGCTGCGGCCCGGCGCCGTTACCCCGGAAGATATTGCCGCCGTAGCCGGACAATGCACCGTGGCTCCCAGCGTGATGCGGCCGCTGAAAGAGGGCGAAACCGCCCCTTCCCCCGGCATGAAACACCGCCACTACGCCCCCAAAGCCAAGATGACCGTCGTTGTGGGCGGCGACGACGCAGTAGTATCCGAGCTGATCCGCCGGTACGACGCGGCAGAAAACGCCGTGATCCTGGCCCATGATTCCTTGCTGTCCCGGTTCGGCAGCCGTCGCGTATACCCGTTGGGCGATACGCCGCTGGCCACCGCCCACTGCCTTTTCCAGCGCCTGCGGGAAATGGATGAAACCGGCTGCAGCCTGATCCTGGCCCAGGGCTGGGAGGCGGTTGGCGAAGGCCTGGCCGTCATGAACCGCATGGCCCGCGCTGCTGCCTTCGACATCGTGCAGGTTTAACGCAATTGCGCAGCGCGCGAGGGGAGCATTGGGGGCTTCTTCAGCCCCCAAACCCCCGAACCAGGGACCATCGGTCCCTGGACCCACTTTGGCAATATGGCACACCTGGAAAAAAACAGGCAATATGTGCCTGCTGCTTTCAGGACGACAAGAGAACTCCCGGGCAATAGAGACGCTGGGCTTCTTCAGCCTCCGAACCCCCGAACCAGGGACATTGGTCCGCAGCCTCAATCGGCGCAACTCCCCACAGGGGAGATTGCTTGTTTCGGTTGATCTCACCGCAGGCAAAACATCCGCCACAGGCGGTTGCCTGCGGTTCGTCCCTGGACCCGCCTTGGCGATATGGCAAACTAAAAAACAAACAGTATGCGCCTGGAACTTTCTGTGTCGACAAGAGAGCTCCCGGGCAACTGAAAAGGCTGGGGATTTCCGAGAAAACAAGCTTGCTTGTTTTTCGGAAAATCCCCAGCCTTTTCCCTGTGCGCTTGCGCACAGGCTGGCCGGCAAAGCCGGCCTGCCCGGGAGCGGCAGGTTTTCGTTTCCTCCGCAGCTGCGGAGCATTGCTTGATAAGAAAGTCATGCAGCATCCGCAACGGATTGGGTCCGGGGAGGATCATCCTCCCCGGCGGGGCCTGGGGCAGCGTCCCAGCGTTTCCCCTGCAGGCTTGGAGCAACGCCCCGGCGTTCCCTCCGTTACGCCCGCAGCACGGCGCCGAACTGCTCTTTGGCGATCTTCAGCGCTTTTTCCGTCTGGCGGTTGATTTCTTCCTCGGTCAGGGTATGGTCGGCCGCGCGGTAAGTCAGCGAGAAGGCCACGGACTTATTGCCCGCGCCGATCTGGATGCCGCGGAACACGTCGAACATCCGGATATCCTCCAGCAGCGCGCCGCAGCCGTGCCGGATGGCATCCATCAGCGGGCCCACCTGCTGGCTTTCCTTCATCACCAGCGCCAGATCGCGGTTCACGGCCGGGAAGCGGGCGATGGAGTTCACCGTGCCCATAGGCCGGGAAGCGGCGAAGAACACCGGCAGGTTCACCTGGGCCACATAGCAGCGGCCGGACAGATCAAACCGTGCCGCGGCATCCGGGTGCATTTCGCCTACCACAGCCAGCACCTGATCATTCACTTTCAGGGCGGCCCGGCGGCCGGGATGCAGGTACGGTTCGTCACAGGATGCGATGGTGCAGGAAATACCCGCCTGCTGGCACAGGGCCTCCACCACGCCGCGGATGGCGTAAAAGTCAACATTCCCGTACATGCCCAGGGCCAGGCCGGGCAGCTCCGTGGGCAGGCCGTCCGCCGTACGGTGCTGGGCGTCAAAGATGGTGCCCATTTCGTAGATCCGGCCGTTTTCGTTGCCGTTCTTGATGTTGGTGGCCAGCGTTTTCAGCAGGCCGGGCAGCAGCGTGGTGCGCATGCAGGCGGTATCCTCGCCCAGGGGGTTGCGCACCATCAGGGGCTTGTTGCGTTCATCCTCCTTGGGCAGGCCCAGCTGGGCGATGGCCTTGGAGGAAATAAAGGAGAAGGTCATGGACTCATAGAAGCCCATTCCGGTCAGCTGGCGGCGGATCAGTTGCTGCCGCGTGCCCTTGTCGTTGTTGCCGCCCATGGGCGTTTCGCCCCGCAGATGGGTGATCGGGATGCGGTCGTACCCGGCGTAGCGCAGCACTTCCTCGCAGATGTCCGCTTCCTGGTCCACATCCTGGCGGAAGGCAGGCGCGGTGATCACCATCTGATCGCCGCTGCGTTCCACCTGGAACAGCAGCTTTTTCAGGATCTTTTCCATTTCCTCCGGCGCAATATCCACGCCGGCCCGGCGGGCCATCCGGACGCAGGACACCGTCAGCGTGGCAGGCTGCACCGGCTGGGGATACAGGTCGATAACGCCGCTGACCACATCGCCGGCGTCCAGCTCGTTCACCATCTGGCAGGCGCGGTTCAGCGCGTCCATCACCGTAGCCGGGGACACGCCGCGTTCAAACCGTCCGCTGGATTCGGTGCGGATGCCCAGGGCCCGGGCGGTAATACGGATGGAAGCGCGGTCGAAGGACGCGCATTCAAACAGCACTTCCTTCGTGCTTTCGGTGATTTCGCTTTCTTCGCCGCCCATGATGCCGGCCAGGCCTGTGGGGCCCATTTCGTCGCAGATCATCAGCTCGGTGCCGTTCAGCGCATATTCCTTGCCGTCCAGGGTGGTCAGCTTTTCGCCGCTTTCCGCCTTGCGCACGATGATGTGCTTCCCGCGCACTTTGCTCAGGTCAAAGGCGTGCATGGGATGGCCCGTTTCCAGCATAATGAAGTTGGTAATATCCACCACATTGTTGATGGAGCGCATTCCGGCGGCATACAGATACTGGCGCAGCCAGGCAGGCGACGGCCCGATGCGCACGTTTTTCACCACTTTGGCGGCGTACCGGGGGCACAGCTCGCTCTCCAGCACATCCACCCTGGCAAAGTCATGGATGTCGCCGCCCACTTCCTGCACCTTGATTTCGGGCAGCTTCAATTCGGTGCCCATGGCGGCGGCGGTTTCCCGGGCCACGCCCCAAACGCTCAGGCAGTCCGGCCGATTGGCCAGGATCTCAAAGTCGATCACCGTGTCGTCCAGGCCGAAGATGGGCCGCACGTCGGCGCCCAGGGGATATTCCTCCTGGAAGATCAGCAGCCCGGCGGTGCCCACAGAAGGGTACAGCTCCACCGGCACGCCGATTTCGGGGCCGGAGCACAGCATGCCCTGGCTTTCCACGCCCCGCAGCTTGCCTTTCTTGATCACGACACCGCCGGGCAGCCTGGCGCCGATTTTGGCCACCGGCACCAGAATGCCTTCCTTCACATTGGGCGCGCCGCAGACGATCTGCAAAGGCTCCGCTTCGCCCACGTCCACCGTGCATACGTGCAGGTGGTCGCTGTTTTCGTGATCCCGGCAGGTGAGCACCCGGCCCACCACCACGTTTTCGATTTCGCCCAGGGGTTCAATGCCCTCCACCCCGGTGCCCGTCATGATCATGCGGCTTTCATATTCCGCCGGCGTCATGGGAATATCGGCATATTGCTTCAGCCATTTCATGGATACTTTCATTTTTATCTTCCTCCTATAGACGGGGGAACCGCTTTTGCGTCAAAAGCGGTTCTCCAGCGCCCCTTCCGAAAACCTCTTCGGGATGCGCTTTTTCGCCGCTTTCCAGCGTTTCCCCGTGCTGCAAAAACAAATTATTTCCGGATCCTCTCCAAGTGTTTTTCAGGAAGGAGCGGGAGGGTACTTTTGCGTCAATAATCTGCTCCAGCAAAGGCCCTGCTTTCCCACTGTGTTTTCGCACTGCTTACCTGAACTGCTTGAGGAAGCGAAGGTCGCCTTCGTACAGCAGGCGCATATCCTTGATGCCGTAGCGCAGCATGGTGATGCGCTCCAGGCCGATGCCGAAGGCAAAGCCGGAATATACGCTGGAGTCGATGCCGCACATTTCCAGCACCTTGGGGTTCACCATGCCGCAGCCCAGCACTTCGATCCAGCCGGTGCCCTTGCACACGCGGCAGCCCTGACCGTGGCAGTTGAAGCAGGTCAGGTCCACTTCGGCGCTGGGCTCCGTGAACGGGAAGAAGGAAGGACGGAAGCGCACGTCGATGTCGCTGCCGTACAGCCGCTTGGCAAAGGCGTCCAGCGTGCCCTTCAGGTCGGCCATGGTCACGTCCTTGTCGATCACCAGGCCCTCGATCTGATGGAACACGGGGCTGTGGGTGGCGTCCACCTCGTCCGCGCGGAACACGCGGCCGGGGCACACGATGCGGATGGGCGGCTTCTTCGTCAGCATGGTGCGGGCCTGCACCGGGCTGGTATGGGTGCGCAGCACGATGTTGTCGTCGATATAGAAGGTATCCTGCGCGTCCCGGGCCGGATGATTCTTGGGCAGGTTCAGCAGTTCGAAATTGAATTTATCCAACTCCACCTCGGGGCCTTCCGCCACCTGGAAGCCCAGGCCTTCAAAGCAGGAAAGCACTTCGTTCAGCACCAGCTGAATGGGATGCTCCGCGCCGATGGGCGGCAGATCCCGGGGCTCGGTAATATCAATGGCTTCCGCTGCCAGGCGCATCTCTTTTTCCCGGGCGGCCAGCTGCGCCTGCTTTTCATCCAGCAGGGCGGTCAGCTTCTCCCGGGCTTCGTTGATCATCTGGCCCATTTTCGGCCGTTCCTCAGGGCTCAGCTGGCCCATGCCGCGCAGCAGGGCCGTCAGGCTGCCCTTTTTGCCCAGCACCTTCACCCGCAGCGCTTCCAGCGCCTGGGACGCGTCGGTCTGGGCCAGTTCCTGTTTCAGTTCTTCCCCGATCTGGGCAAGGTTTTCCCGGATATCCATGGTTGCTGATTCCTCCTCATCAAATGAAAAACGCCCCTGGCAGCAAAATGCCATGGGGCGTGATAGGCGCACGCTGTACCACCCAATTTCAGCCGCCGAAACGGCCCTCTTGTCCCTTAACGCGGGCAACGGCAATGCTTACTCTTGGGCATTTGGGCATTGCGGCTCCGGGGCGAATTTCCTCCGCTGCTTCGGGCGGCTTCCAGCCTGCGGCCATCCCTTCTCTTGTGAAGCACGCGCTGACGAGGCTTTGTTCCCCTTCATCGCCGATAGAGGCATTATAGCACGGCAGAGGGCTTTGGTCAAGCCAAATTCCCTGCGAATCCGCCGCTCAGTAAGCGCCGCCGGCAGTGTTTTCCACAGGCGCGGCAGGCGCTTCGGTCAATGTGCCCTGGGCCAGGCGCGCCTTGGCTTCCTCCATGATTTTCGCGGTGGCGCTGACGCCGCAGCGGCTGGCCCCCGCCTGGCGGCAGGAAAGCACCATATCCAGCGTTCGGATGCCGCCGGAGGCCTTGACCCGCACGTTTTCGCTGACGGCGGCGCGCATCAATTTCACGTCCGCCACCGTGGCGCCGGCGGAGCCGTAGCCGGTGGAGGTCTTCACAAAATCGGCCCCCGCTTTTTCAGACAGCCGGCAGGCGATTTCCTTTTGCTCGTCGCTGAGATAGCAGGTTTCCAGGATCACCTTCAGCAGGGCGTTCCGGGCATGGGCCGCCGCCGCCAGCTGCGCAATTTCATCCTGCACATAGCCCGTGTCGCCGGACAGCATTTTGCCGATATTCAGCACCATGTCCAGTTCCTGGCAGCCGTCGTCCAGGGCGCGTTCCGCCTCGAATACCTTCACGGAGGTGTGATGCGCGCCGTGCGGGAAGCCGATCACCGTGCAGGGCTTCACATCGCTGCCTTCCAGCGCCTTCACCACAATAGGCATATCCCCGGGGCGGGCGCACACGGTGGCGGTGTCGTACTGCAGCGCCACGTCGCAGCCTTTGCGGATATCGTCATCCGTCAGGAAGGGCTGCAGGGTGGAATGATCCAGCATCTTGGCAATATCCTTCAGTGTGATGGCCATTGTGATCCTTCTTTCTGTTTGTCATCCGCTTTGTTGTTACTTGCCTTTGCAGTACTTGCCCACGTAGGCCGCCGCCATTTCGTACTCGTCCGGCGGCAGCTTCAGCACCATGGGGGCCAGGTACGGCGTGTGATAAATCAGGATGGCGGCGTTCCGGGGTTTGTAGCGCACGGACTGCACGTCGTTCCAGATCATGTGGCGTTCCTGGCTCAGGTGCATCACCGATCCGTCCTGCTGCGGGATATTCTGCCGGGGATCGGCGCTTTGCAGCCGCGCCCAGCTTTTGATCCTGGAAGGCTGGTGCCAGGTCTGCAAATGGGCGCCCTGGGGGTCCAGCACGTACACGATCACTTCCCGGCCCTGGGCCAGCAGGAACAGGAACGCCACCAGCATGCCCATAGGCAGGATCAGGATGATCATGCGCGGCACGGCGCTGTTCCACAGCTGGGCCACCTTTCCGCCGTCGCTGGTCAGCGATTCCAGGCCGAACACCACCGCCAGCAGCAGCGCCGCCACCGTCAGCAGGGTGTAGAAGACCCCTTTCCAGGTGCGGCCGTCGGCCAGCGGAACGGAGGCGATGCTCCACACGTCCCGCTGGGCGTTGGCTGTGGCGCGTTTGCCGCAGGAGCGGCACACGTCCCCGGGGCTTTCCAGCTTGCAGCGTTTACAATAGGAATAGATCATTCTTCAATCAGGCTCTTTCCGGTCATTTCCTTGGGCACCGGCACACCCATGCTGGTGAGCATGGTCGGCGCGATGTCGGCCAGGCGGCCGCCGGAGCGCAGCGTCTTGCCGACCAGGGCGTCGTCGCAGGCGATGAAGGGCACGGGGTTGGTGGTATGGGCGGTAAAGGGTTCCTTGGTCACGGGGTCGATCATCTGGTCGCAGTTGCCGTGGTCGGCGGTGATGAAGCACCGGCCGCCCAGCTTCAGGATCTCCCGGGCCAGGATGCCCACGTCCTTGTCGATTTCCTTCACGGCTTCGATGGCGGCCGGCAGCACGCCGGTGTGACCCACCATGTCGCAGTTGGCATAGTTCAGGATCATCACGTCGTACTTGCCGCTGTCGATCAGCTCCAGCGCCTTTTCCGTCACTTCGGGCGCGCTCATTTCGGGCTTCATATCGAAGGTGGCCACCTTGGGGGAATCAATCAGGAAGCGGTCTTCCCCGGCATTGGGGGCCTCCACGCCGCCGTTGAAGAAGAAGGTGACGTGGGCGTATTTCTGGGTTTCGGCGATGTGCGCCTGGGTCATATTCAGCTTGGCCAGGTATTCGCCCAGGGTATTGTCCAGGGATTCGGGCGGATTGACCACCTTCAGGAAATCGTTGAAGGTCACGTCGTATTGGGTCATGGAAACGAACTGCACGGGGATGAAGCCCTTTTTGCGCTCAAAGCCCTGGAAGTCCTTCATGATAAAGGAGCGGGTGATCTGCCGGGCGCGGTCCGGACGGAAGTTGAAAAAGATCACGCTGTCCCCGGGGTTGACGGTGGCCAGGGGCTTGCCGTTTTCTTCGATCACCACCGGCACCACAAATTCATCGGTCTTGCCGTTGTCATAGCTGTGCTGCATGGCTTCGACCGGATCGGTTTCCTTCACGCCTTCGCCCAGCACGATGGCGTCGTAGCCCTTTTCCACCCGGTCCCAGATGTTGTCGCGGTCCATGCCCCAGAAACGGCCCTGGATGGTGGCGATCCGGCCCACGCCGATTTCCTTCATCTTGTCCACCAGCTGGCGCACGTAATCGATGCCGGAGGTCGGCGGCACATCGCGGCCGTCCATCAGGCAGTGCACGAACACGTTTTTCAGCCCGCGCTTTTTCGCCATTTCCAGCAGGGCATAAAGATGGGTGATGTGGCTGTGCACGCCGCCGTCGGACAAAAGGCCCATCAGGTGCAGGTTGCCGCCGTTGTTCTTCACGCTGTCCATGGCCCAGATCAGGGGTTCCTTTTCAAAGAACACGCCGTCCTGGATGTCCTTGGTGATGCGGGTCAGCTCCTGGTACACGATGCGGCCGGCGCCCATATTCAGGTGGCCCACCTCGCTGTTGCCCATCTGGCCGTCCGGCAGGCCCACGTCCATGCCGCTGGCGCCCAGCTGGGTGTAGGGGTATTTGGCCTTCAGCGCGTCCAGGTTGGGCGTGCCGGCCGCCACCACCGCGTTGCCTTCCACCGCCGGGTTGATTCCGAAACCATCCATAATAATGAGGGCCGTCATCTGCTTGCTCATTGAAATAAAACTCCTTTCGCGCGTCCTGTTTGGCGCACACTCTATTATAACGGAATTGCCGCGATCCTTCAAGCCCCCGGCAGGCAAAAACCTGTTCTGATCTTTGCTTTTCGCTGCCGCTTCGGCCCAAAAAACAGAAAAGAGCCCCCGGAAAATACCGGAGGCTGAAAAGAAAACGGTATTTCATTCCGCCGCCAGGGCAAACGCCGCTTCGTGCAGCGCCCGGCGGAATTCGCCCGTTCCGTGCTCGTTTTTCTGCGGATAATACAGGCGGTTGGTAAACGACACCACGCCAATGCGTTTCTCCCGGGAAAAATAGATGCCCGTGCCGGTAAAGCCCGTGTGCCCGCAGCCGTGGGGATAGGCGGTGCCGCGCTCGAAGCCGATGCCCCGGCCCGGCGCCGTTTCCTGCTCCTGCTGGGCCTGGATCAGAAGCGGGTCCTCCGTGCGCATGTAGAACCGGCACAGCCGTTCATAGGCCTCCGCTTCCGCGAAAATGCCCGCGTGGCCCGCGGCATCCCCAAAGTAATAGTGGGCGTTGCCGTCGTTGGCCGTGCCCCGCACCGCCATGCCCTCGGGGCGGAAGCCGTCAAAGGAAATGCCCCGGTCCCGGCACATCCCGCGCTCGATCTCGTTGCCGAAGCAGGACGGCACAATAGGCAGCAACGGGTCCGGGTGATAGGTCATGACGCCCAATGCCAGCGGCTGCGCCAGATCCTGCTCCAGGCATGCGTCCAGGCTCCTGCCCTGGATCTTTTCCAGCAGTTTGCCCAGCAGCATAAAGTTCAGATCGGAATACACCATACCCCGGGTTGGCTCCGTGTGCTGCAGGGCGTATTTCAGCACGGCAAAGAAAACCTGGCCCCGGCGGCTGTAAAAGGGATACCACGCCGTCAGGGTAGAGGTATGGGTCAGCAGCCGGTACAGCGTCACGCCCTCCATGCGCCGGGCCAGATATTCGTCCGCCGCGATTTCCGGAAACAGCGCCGGAACCGTGTCCTCCAGGCGCAGTTTCCCCCGGTTCACCAGAAAAAGGATCTGGGTCGCCGTGGCAATCTTGGTCAGACTGGCCACGTCAAACACCGCGTGCTCCGATATGCCCCCCACGCTGCACTGTGCCAGCGTTTCCCGGTCGTTGAACACCCGCACGCAGGCGGAAGGAAAATATCCCGCCTGCCGGTACCGCTCCGTCAGATCCTCGATTTCACGCTGCAGGCGGCTCCTCATAGGCCTTCCGCTCCCCCGTGCCGCTGCTTGAATTCCAGCACGCGGCGCAGGCTTTCGTCGATGCGGCTTTCGGGGATCACCCCGTCCTGCACCGCCTGCACCACGCCGTCGAAGGCTTCATAATAATCGTAGGGCATCAGCAGCAGATCGGCTCCTGCCAGGATGCACTGGATGCACGCCTGGGAGGATGAGAATTTTTGCGTGATGGCGCCCATGGACAGGGCGTCCGTGATGATCAGCCCCTGATAACCCATTTCCCCGCGCAGCTTCTCTGTCAGCAAAACGCGGCTCATGGTGGCCGGTTCGTCGCTGCCGGTCACGTTGGGGGCGGCGATATGGGCCGTCATGATCAGTTCGGCCCCCGCTTCCATCCCGGCGCGGAAGGGCACCATTTCGCAATCCCTGATCTGGTCCCAGGTTTTCAGGGTTTCCGCGTAGCCGGTGTGGGTGTCGGTGGCGGTGTCGCCGTGGCCCGGAAAATGCTTCAGGCAGCCAGCCGTTCCGCTGTCCCGCAGGCCCTGCACCACCTGCCGCACCATTTGGGCGGCCAGCACCGGATCGTCGCCGAAAGCGCGGTCGCCGATCACGGGGTTCCGGGGGTTGGTGTTCACATCGGCCACCGGGGCAAAATCCACGTCGATGCCGTAGGCTTTCAGGTACGCGCCGATGACGCTGCCTACCTGGTAGGCCCGCTGCGCATCCCCTGCAGCGGCGATTTTTCCCATGGGTTCAAATTTTTCCACGCCGAAGGACGTGGGGTGATTGGCGATCCGCGCCACTCTTCCGCCTTCCTCGTCAATGGCCAGCAGCGGCACAACGCCCCCGCCGATGGCATGCAGGCTTTCGGTCAATCGCGTCAGCTGGCTGGGCGACAGGATATTTTTCCGAAACAGCGCAAAGCCCCCGCAGGGATACTGGGCGTAGACCGCCCGCATTTCGTCGGTCACCACGGTGGTGCCGGTGATGCTGTTGTCCTCCAGCTCTGCCGGGCCGAAGCGCCCCTCCAGGGCGTCCGGCCGGATCACAAACAGCTGGCCTACCTTTTCCCGCAGCGTCATGTGTTTCATCCTTTCCGTCACGGTGCCCTCCGCGCAGGCTGCGGGAATCAGCATCAGCCCCGCCGCCCATGCGGCTGCCATCCGTTTCCAATAGTTCATAGCTCCTCCTTTTTACCGGACAGGCACCCAATGGGGCTGCTGGTACAGATCCGTGAAGCGGTAGGTGAAAACCGCCTTGCTGGCGTCAGGCAGGTACACGTCGCTGACCGTCAGGCCGCCTTTCCCCACGGTGACCTGATTGCCCAGCGGGTAATTGGCCTGGTACTGCTGGCTGTAATCATACAGATCCGCCAGGAACACCAGGGTGTCGCCGGCCTGGATTTCCGTCATTTCCTTGGCCACGGTGTCTGTTTCCCCGTTCAGGTACACACTGCGGGCGCCGGCCACATAGCCGTTTTCGTGATCCGCGTCGAACACCAGCAGCAAATCCACCCGGTTTCCGTTCAGCAGCGCCGGCACCCTGCCCGAAATGCGCCAGCTGGTTTCGCTCTCGTAGACGCTGTCTTCCCGGTAATAAGCCACCGGCTGATTGTTGACAGCCAGCCAGGTGCCGCTGACGTCAGCCACCATGCGGCCCTGATCGTCGAATTCAAACACGTTGTCCAGGCCCAGATCCACATAGCCCTTGCCGTTGTCGTAGAAAACGTTCAGGTCTGCCCCGGTGACCAGCTCCCACTGCTCCTTGGGCAGGGACAGCACCCAGTTTCCGTTTTCCTGCCGGAATTTCAGCTGGCTTTCATCCAGGTAATTGGCTGCCAGATAGGTTTGCAGCTGCGCATCGGTCAGGTTGCGGCCGGAAAGGAAATCCAGTCCGGAGCCGCCGCCCAGGAAGGCGTTGAGCAAATCGCTGATCATATCCGCCGAGGAAGAGGAAGAAGAGGATCCTCCGTAACCGCCGAACAGCGACGGGATCACGCTGCCTCCGCCGGACACCGCCTGGCCGCTGGCCTCCACGCTGGCAAAGGCGCGGATGGCGTCGGCGTAGCTGCTGTCCATGCCGATGGCTTCATAGGTGCTCACCGCCTGGTCCACCTTGTTCACCCGCTGATAGGGAAAGTAAACGGACAGGCCGTAGGCGTTGGAAATATTGTTGATGCGGTTGTATTTCACCGCGCTGCGCAGCGTCTTGGCCAGCGCCGCGCTTTCATCGGTGCCCAATTTATCGCACAGGTCGCTCAGGTCGATCTGGTCAATGCGGGTGGAGGAGGCAAATTCCCGGCAGCCGTTGCGGGCGTTGGAAACGGCCTTGTATTCCTGGTTGGCGATCAGATCCGTCACCGACTGGGAGAAAGCGGTCAGGCTGGACGGCACAGTGCGCTCCAGTTCCGCCAGGTCCACAATGGACAGGGTGGTCTGCTGGCCCCGGCACTGGCTGGAGCAGGTGGATACAAAATCGTCGATGATCTGCTTGCCCACATCCAGCGTGGCCATGGAGGAATTCTGCCCCAGAGCGGTGAGCCAGTTGGTATAGTACCAGCCGATGCCCGGCTCGGTTTCTTCGCTGGCGATCATGTAATCGGCGTATTTGCTGGCCATCAGGGCGTTTTCCACCGTGGCCATCAGGCAGGCGTCAAAGCCGATGAAGTCAAACTTCACGCCGCCCCGCTGGAACGCGGTGTTCAGCCCTGCCAGGCTCATGGACCCGGCGCGGGGATTCTTTTCGTCGTAGCCGTAGCCGCTGACGGAGCCGGAGCCGTGATCCCACAGGATCAGGGCATAGCGGTTAGCGCTGAAATTTTTGGCGCAGTACTGAATGAAGGAGGCCAGCGTGGCCGGATCGGTCATGGCCGCGGTGCCGGCATTTTTCTCCAGGCAGATCAGGCTGCCGTCCTTCACCTGCCAGATCTGGTTCACCTGGTTGGACACCAGGTTATTCTGCCACCGGGTGGAGCCGCCGGTGTACACGATCAGGCGCACCTTGCTGCCGAATTTGGCGTTCACCATTTCCTGCAGATCCCGGGTGCCCATGGCGGAGCGGGATTCCAGGTCAGCGCCGCACATGTACACCATCACGGTGAAGGTATCCTTGCCGTCGCCCTTGATGGCGGTGTATTTGCTGCGGCTGCCCTTGGCCACGGTGCGGTCCACCTTGGCATAATTGGCGGACGCGCCGGCGCTGCCCGTCTGCGCGGACTGGGACGCCGAGGAAGCCCCCGTCTGGCTGGCATACCAGCCGCCGCCCAGCATCTGGCTGAGGATGGAGGAAGCGGTGGAGGACGACGCGCTCTGGCTGCCGCCGTAGGAACTGCCTTGCGTGCCGCTCTGGGTACTGCCGTAGGAGCTGCCCTGGCTGCTGCCGTACGTGCTGCTCTGGGTGCCGGCGGATTCATTCGTGGAGCCGCCCAGCAGCGTGCCGAGCAGATCGCCGGCAGCGGAAGAAGAGGAACTGCCGCTGACGGAGGAGGAATCCCCGCCGCCAAAAAGCCCGCTGAGGCCTCCGCCACCACCCAGCAGCAGCACGGCCGCGATGATGATCAGCAGCAGCGGGCTGCCGCCGCCCCGGGTGGTACGCCCGGAAGAGGAGCCGCCGGTCTGCTGGAACGTGGGCGTCTGCTGCGGCCGCTGGGAAGCGGGCCTTTGCTGCTGCTGGGAGCCGCCCTGCGGAGCGCCGTAGGTGTTCATGCTGCCCTGGGAGGCCTGCCCGTTGGGATTTTTGGGCCGGTTCATGGGGTGAGATACGCGGTTCAGCCCGCTGCGCAGCGCGTCCAGCGCGTGATTGCGGCCCTGATCGCCGCCCACCGGGCCATCCTGCCGTCCGGCGCCGTGGGTGTTCATGCTGTCCTGGGACGCCTGGCCCGTCACATTCTTTTTCCGGTTCATAGGACGCTTTCCCTGCATGGTTCAAACCCTCTTTCCTGTTTGGAATCATCTTATTTTAAGGTTCCGCCGGTTTCCTCCCGGCGGAAAAACGGTCACGGGTTTTCCGTGTTTTCATACGCCAGCGCCAGCACCTTTTCCGCGGCGTCAGGATACAGCGCGCGGATTTCCCGCTGGCTTGCCAGATGGAACCCCTCGTAACGGAAGGCCGGCGTGGTGGCGCAGGACAGGAAGGTATACCCGTCCTTTTGCAAATTTTCCGCGGCGAACAGCGCGCCCTGCCGGATCAGCGCCATGGCCCGCTGGCCCGTCTCCATGCCCAGCAGGATCTCTTCCATTCCGCCGTTTTCCAGCACGGTGATTTTCAGGCCGCAGCCTTCGTGATAGTACCAGATTTCGTCACAGTCGATGCGGTGGAAATGGGAAATTTCCGCTTCATCCAGCAGAAAATAAATGCTGCCGGCCGCCGGCCGCACCCCGGGCGATGACGGCGACGTATACACCTCCGCAAACCAGCCGCCCTCCGGATGGCGCAGCAGATGATACCTTTCTTTCAGCGTTTCCGCCCGGTTCATGGCCGTCCTCCTTCCGGCCGGGATTCCCCGGCCCTTGCTTTTCGCAGCTCATTTCTTTTCTATTATAGCAAAATTCCGCGAAAGAAGAAAGAGAAAAAACGCTCCGTCCCCAAAAGACGGAGCGCAAAGAAGAATTGTTTCAATCCTTTTGAGGGCCGATGTCGGTCATGAACACCGTGTACGCCCGGATGGCTTCGTACAGGTCGGCCTTGCTGATAATTTCCTGGGGCGCGTGCATGGACAGCACCGGCACGCCGCTGTCCACCACTTCCATGCCGTACAGGGCGCAAATATAGGCGATGGTGCCGCCGCCGCCCAGATCCACCTTGCCCAGTTCGGCGGTTTGCCAGTTCACCTGGTGATCGTCCATCACCTTGCGCAGCCGGCCCAGGAATTCGGCGTTGGCGTCGTTGGAGCCGGACTTGCCCCGGGAACCGGTAAATTTGTTGTAGCACACACCGCGGCCCAGGAAAGCGGCGTTTTTCTTTTCAAAGGCGGACGCGTACAGCGGATCATACCCCGCGCTGACGTCGCAGGACAGCATCCGGCTGTTGGCCAGCGCCCGGCGCAGCGTCAAGTCGCTTTCTTTGCCGGTGGTCAGGTACAGCAGTTCCGCCACGGCGTTTTCAAAATACTTCGCCTGCATGCCCGTAGCGCCCACAGAGCCAATTTCTTCTTTATCTGCCAGCAGGCAGCAGCAGGTGTACGCGGGCACCGCAGGCAGCTTCAGCATGGCTTCCAATTCCGCATAGGCGCACACCCGGTCGTCATGGCCGTAGCCCAGGATCATGCTGCGGTCCAGGCCGTAATCCCGGCTCCTGCCGGCAGGCACCGCCTCGATTTCGGCGGACAGCATGTCTTCCTCCTCCAGGCCGTATTTTTCCTGCAGGATCTTCAGCAGCAGCGCCTTCACGGGTTCCTTTTCCGCACCTTCCAGGGGCCGGCCGGCCAGCATGATGTCCAGGCCTTCGCCGGTGATCACTTCGCTGGCCTTCTTCACCATCTGCTCCTGGCTCAGGTGGATCAAAAGGTCCGAAATCCCCACCACGGGGTCATTTTCATCCTCACCGATGACGATTTCCACCACCGAGCCATCCTTTTTGGCCGCTACGCCATGGAGCGCCAGGGCACGGGCCACCCACTGGTACTTTTTGATGCCGCCGTAGTAATGGGTGTCGGCATAAGCGACGTCGGTATCCTCATAGAAGGGATTCTGCTTCACGTCGATCCGGGGGGAATCGATGTGGGCGCCCACGATGTTCATGCCCTGTTCGATGGGCTTTTCCCCCACGTGAAACAGCATCACGGCCTTTTTCATCTGGGAAAGATACAGTTTATCCCCGGGCTTCACTGTTTTGCCCTGCCGGATCACGTCCTCCAGGTTTTCATATCCCGCCGATTCAGCGATTTCGACGGCCTGCGCGGCGCATTCCCGCTCCGTTTTCCCCTGATCCAGAAAGGCGCGGTACCGCTTCGCCGCTTCTTCCACCTGCGCCATCGTATTTTCATCATACGTTGTCCATGCGTTTTTCCGTTCCATCTTTTTTCCTCCGTTCCAGAAGTTTGTCGTGCCTATCCTACCACGAAAAAGGAAAAACGGCAAGGTCCAAACCGTTCCTTGCCGTTTGAAAGGGTCAGGAAAGCAGCATTCGGTCGCTTTCCAGGGAACCGCCGGATTTTTCAAACAGGGCGATCAGGTCCGCCTTGTGCAGGGACTGCTTTTGCTGTCCCGCGATTTCCAGGGCGATTTTCCCTTCGTTCATCATAATCAGCCGGTTGCCCAGCCGGATGGCGTCGTGCATATTGTGGGTCACCATCAGCGTGGTCAAATGGTTTTCTTCCACCAGTTTCTGCGTCAGGGCCAGCACCTTGGCCGCCGTTTTGGGGTCCAGCGCGGCGGTATGCTCGTCCAGCAGCAGCAGCCGGGGCGCCTGCAGCGTGGCCATCAGCAGCGTCAGCGCCTGCCTTTGTCCCCCGGACAGCAGGCCCACCTTATCGGTCAGCCGGTTTTCCAGGCCCAGGTCCAGCTCCCGCAGCAGATCCCGGTACCGGGCCCGTTCCGCGCCGGTGACGCCCCATTTCAGGGTACGCCGCTTTCCGCGCCGGTACGCCAGGGCCAGGTTTTCCTCAATGTTCATATCCGATGCCGTTCCCATCATGGGGTCCTGGAACACGCGGCCCAGATACTGGGCGCGCCGGTGCTCCGAAAGCCGGGTCACATCCTTTTGATCCAGCAGGATCCTGCCGCCGTCAGCGGGAAACACGCCGGCCACGCTGTTGAGCAGGGTGGATTTTCCTGCGCCGTTGCCGCCGATGACGGTCACAAAATCCCCGGCTTCCAGCTTCAGGCTCACCTGGGACAGGGCCACCTTTTCATTCACCGTTCCCCGGTTGAATACCTTGGTCAGGTTTTGCACTTCCAGCATGTCAGGCACGCTCCCTTCCGGCTGATTTTTTCACGGTGCGCAGCAGTTCCTTCCCCTGGGGCAGCCACAGCGCCAGCGCCACGGTGATGGCGGTGAAGAGCTTCAGGTCGTTGGGATTCATGCCCATTTCCAGCACCAGGGCGATGATCATGCGGTACACCACCGCGCCCAGGATCAGTGCCACCAGCCGGCGGTAAAAATTCTTGCCGCCAAAGAGCACTTCGCCGATGATCAGGGACGCCAGGCCGATCACGATGCTGCCGGTGCCCATCTGCACGTCGGCAAAGTTCTGGCTCTGCGCGATGAACGCCCCGCTGAGGGCCACCAGGCCGTTGCTGATCACCAGGCCCAGGATCTTCATGGTGTCGGTGTTGATGCCCTGGGCGCGCACCATGCGCTGGTTGTTGCCGGTAGCGCGGATGGCGCTGCCCAGCTCCGTGCCGAAGAACCAGTACAGCACCGTAATCAGCAGCACCGCGCAGCCGCCGCCCACAACGATGATGGCGGCGCTGCTGCTCATGCCCAGCCGGATCAGGGGGCGGAACACCGTGTTCATCCGCAGGATGGAAACGTTGGGGGCGCCCATGATCCGCAGGTTGACAGAATACAGGGCGATCATGGTCAGGATGCCGGACAGCAGCGCCGGGATTTTCAGTTTGGTATGCAAAAGACCCGTGCACAGGCCGGCCAGGCAGCCGCACCCCATGGCGCACAGCGACGCCAGATACGGATCGGTCTTTTTTACGATCAGCGCGCAGGCCACCGCGGCCCCCAGGGGCAGCGAGCCCTCCACCGACAGGTCGGCCACATCCAGAATCCGGTACGTAATATAGACGCCGATGGTCATAATGGACCACAGCAGTCCCAGCGACACAGCCCCCAACAATACTTGCGTCATACTCGATTCCCTCTTGCTTTTTTACGCGCAGTCTCCGGCGGAGAAATCTCCGCCGGAGCGCGCTTCTGTTTCTCTTGTTTTATTCCGCCAGATCCATTTTCACCGCGTACGGCTGGTATTTTTCCGGGATCTGGAAGCCGATTTCGTCCGCCACGGTCTGGTTCACGCGGTATTCAAACCCGGTGGCAAACTGAATGGGCATATCGGACACGCTGGCGCCCTGCAGCACCTGCACGGCCATCACGCCGGTCTGGTATCCCAGGTCATAATAGCTGATGCCCAGGGTGGCCAGGCCGCCGGCCATGGTCATGCCCTCTTCACCGCAGATCACGGGGGTCTTGCTTTCGCCCGTCACGCCGAACACGATGGCCATGGAGGAGGCAAACACGTTGTCCGTGGGGATGTAAATGGCATCGCACTGGCCCACGATGCGCTGGGTGGCCTGCTGCACGTCGTTGGTGCCGGTAACGGTGACCTCGGTGTAGGTCATGCCCAGCTTTTCAATGGCTTCCCGGGCGATTTTGGCCTGCAGCACGGAATTGGTTTCGGAGGAGGTGTACAGCACGCCCACCGTCTTCGCATCCGGCACCAGCTCCTTCAGCAGGGCGATCTGGTCGGCAATGGGGTTCATGTCGGAGGTGCCGGTGATGTTGTAGCCGGGCTTTTCATTGCTTTCCGCCAGCAGCGCTTCCACGTAATCCGTAATGGCCGTTCCCAGGATCGGAATGGTTTCCGTTTTGCTGGCCATCATCTGGGCCGCCGGGGTCGCGATCGCCAGCACCAGGTCCGCCTTTTCGCCCACAAAGCGGTCGGCGATGGTGGACAGGTTGGTCGTTTCGCCCTGGCCGTTCTGATAATCAATGGTGATGTTTACGCCGTCTTCATAGCCATTGGCCTTCAGCGCGTCGATAAAGCCTTCCCGCGCGGCGCTCAGGGCCACGTGCTCCATCAGCTGGATGATGCCAATCACCGGCTTATCCTCCGCCACGGCGGAAAAGCAGGAAACACCAAGGATCAGCGACAGGATCAAAGCAGCGATTTTCTTCATGGTTGTGTCCTCCTTAATAAAAAAATATATCCATCACCGGATTCGATCCGGAAAGGATGCCGGGTAATAAAAAATCCGCCCTCCGCAACGCTGAGGGCGAATGAATATCATCCGCGGTACCACCTCAATTTGCTTCCCTGGGAAGCCTTCACGGGCAACTATCATTGCCCTTCCCGATAACGGCGGGATTCCGGCGGGCCCTACCAGGCAATGCGCCCTTCAGGCTGCAGCTCCCGGAAGGAATTCCTGCGCATCGCCTGCCCCGTTTCCAGCGCCAGGGGCTCTCTGCAAGGCGTTCCATCGCAGCACGTTTTCCGGGAATGGCCTTTGAATGGCTGCATTATAGCGCCGGAAAAAACGCCTGTCAAGAGGCCATCGGCACAAAAAACAATCCTGAAACAATGACGAAAGCCCGCCTGAAAACCGCAGGAAAACCCTTCCCGCCTGCGGCCCGCCGGAGCAAACCTTTTTCCCGAAAAATGTGGTTGACAATTTTCAGCTCCTGCGGTATAATACACCCGTTGCACAGGGGAATGGTGTAATGGTAACACGTGGGTCTCCAAAACCTTTGTTGAGGGTTCGAATCCTTCTTCCCCTGCCACAAGAAAAGCCTTGAAACATAAGCGTTTCAGGGCTTTTTCTTTGCTTAAAAAATTGCTTTTACCCACACTTTTACCCACACCAGCTTAGAAATTGGCGCTGATATAGGCGTTCATGCGGTTTGCAGATGCCGTTGCCATGTCATCGGTGAAGCTGGCGTAAATATCCATCGTGATGCTGATTGTAGTGTGGCCCAGGTTGCTTGAAACGGTTTTCATATCATCCCCAGCACGGATAGCAGCAACGGCGTAACTATGCCTCAGATCATGGAAACGGAAACCTTCTTTTCCGATTTTCTTTCCAAGCATGGTAGCCTCATGGGTTAAGGTGGTGTTCTTCATGTGTTTTCCCATTTCATCAGTAAACACAAGCCCGTCAAATTCATCTCCCCATTTATCCCCCAGGGATAGCCGCTGAACAGCCTGTTCCTTTTTCCACTCTTTCAGCCAATCCATCACGAAAATAGGTCGATACTACACCTCTGATAGTAGCTTGGGTCGTGTATCAGTATATTTAGGTGAAGACAATAGGGCGAATTATAGCAACAATATCATGAGAGTCCGCTTAGCAAATGGAGTACATGGGCCGGTCATCGACTTGCTGACAAAGTTTGAGGACAGCGTCATCGAGAAAAAGGGCGGCCATGTGCCTGTCTCTCCCGACTTCAGGAACTACAAGCAAAAGGTCCTGGATTATCTGCTTCAAAACAGTGATGATTCGACAATCGAAAAGATTAAAACACTTCAGCCGATTACCACTTTTGAACTCAAGCACCTGGAACAGATCCTGAACGGTCTGGGCACAGAAGAGGACTTCACGAAATATGCCAAAGGGATGACTCCCGCAGCCTTCATCCGGCAGTTGGTTGGACTGGACAATAAGACGATCAACGAAAAACTGGCCGAGTGGGAGCATGCGTACCGGTTCAATTCGATTCAGCAAGAGTTCATTCGTGAAATCGTCAGCTTTGTCCGTCAGAATGGAGACATTGTTCCGATGGATCTGATCAGCAGGGACCCTTTCCGGACAACATATAACCCTGACAATTTCAACGAGAAAACCGGCGCATTGTTGAGCATTGTGAAAATGTTCCATGATGTTATCGCACCGGAAGCTGCATAACCTATGCACAAAAGAGGTCGAGATTATGGCCAGCTGGCTCATTCCATGCAGCCCAGACATTTACGACGCCGAATCGGCATTTCAAGAGTATGGGCATGTTGTCTGGCATCAGCAGTGCAAAATGGCTCCAGGG
>CACYGB010000005.1 GCA_902773895.1 uncultured Eubacteriales bacterium | reverse complement strand
TTGATGACTTCTTCCATGACGATCTCTTCGGCTCGACTACGAATACTGTTCATCCTGCCCACCCATTCCATGGGCTGTTCTGCCTTGAGTTGTTCCGTGACGCCTTCTTGCTTAACCATCTGTGTTATCAAGCTTTCAAGCGTCGCTGTCGCTCCTTCGTTTGCATAGGCAAGATGTCTGCCCATAGTTCCGTTTAGAATGAGTCGATGATAAAGGCTCGGGTGCTGCTCCTTCAGGTATTCCCTGTGCATCCGTCCCCATTTTCCAATGGGACGCTGATCAGCTTCCTCAAATATCAGGTTCGGATAGTACATCCCGTCTTTGCCCAGGGTATAGGTGCCGCCAAGCTCTTCAAACAGAGATTTCATTGTGTTTTCCTCCATAATTCAGTATTGACCAATCCGGCACGCAGATGCCTTTTCTGAATTTCTGGCTAATACTGTTTTATGGAAGACCCCCGTCAGGGCGGCTCTTTTTCTCATTACTTCCAGGAAAAATACAGGATCAGGCCCTTTGGATAAGGGTAACATTTCAACTTTTTAGTGATAAAGTTGGAGTTGAAGCCTTTACTCCTGTGTTTGTTGTACAGCTCCTGCCACAGGTTTCTGGGGGGACGGGAGGTGATATATGAGTAAGCAGCATTGTAATACTTCACATTGGAAAAGCGGATGCCGATGGCTTTTTTGCCGTTTTTCTTAGCGCTGGCAATCAGAGAGGCCAATTTTTTTTTCCAGTCGGCACCCAAATACTTCCCCTTTTTCTTATAGTAATCAGAGGCGTTAGATTTTGCGCTGGGGAAGGTGAAGCCCTTGGATTTGGCTTCCATATTCAGGGTATGGGAGCGCTTGATCAGCGTATCGGTCACGTCGAAGTAAGGCAGCCAATCGGCAAAGAAGTTTTTACTGTCGGCATCCTGCCAGGTGGGATCATAATGGAACCAGTACTTGCCAATCTTGACCATATTCCATGCGTGGGGTTCACCGCCGCCCCAGCCGTATACGTAGATGCAGGGGATGCCGAAGCAGCGCATGGCGAACATGGTGGAACGGGCATAGCCCTCGCATACGGCTTTCTTGGTAACAAACACGGAAAAGGCGCCGCGGAGATTGTAATTCGGCTTGGAATTGGAATTTTTGATATCCAGCTTATACGAGCAGTTATTGACGATATACCGGTCATAAGCCAGCTGGTGGTCAAAAGCAGTTTTTCCCCAGTCTTTGCGCTTCTTGATCTTATTCAGCACGGCCTTGGATTGTTTGATCCAGTTGCTGATTTTTTTGGAATGAGCGATCAGACTGGAAGCGTTGTTAATAATCATCTTTTTAGAATTTGTAGCCCAGAAAGTATATACGTCAATGTCGGGCTGGATTTTACTGTATTGGGTATCGCCTAGCATTAGTTCGGGGCAGTCGAAAACCAGCGCATACATTACCCGATCGTTTTCCCGATACGACAAATCAAAGCCGCTTAACACCCACAATTCGGGCTTGCCCAGGGCAATGCTGTCATAGCGGCAGGAAAAAGCACGCTTTTCTTTTTCAGTCAGCTGATTGTAATAGTAATGCAGGTTGGCCTTGTAGGTTTTCCACACGGAGGATTTGGGCGCGATGGAGTAAGTAGTACGACAATCCACATAGTCTTCCGCCAGCGCCGCGGGGAGCAGAGAGGAAAGAAGGATCAGTACCAACAGGAATGCCGCGCCGCGTTTGATCATCTTCATACCGATTATTCCTTTCTGTACCATGGAAGATTTTACTATTCCATATTATACATGCAGATGGAAAAAATGTCAATTTTATATTTTAAAAAATCTATCCGCCGCCGCTGAAAAACCAAGGGTTAATTATGGCAAAAAAATCCAGACGCCCGGCGCATGGGCCGGCGGCGTTTCTGTCCCTTTACAGAAAGAAAGAAAATATGATATAATAATCTGAAAAAATGGATCCGGAAGGCGCGGCTTTCCGGGCATGGAGGAGGAAACCATTCATGGCACGGAATCAGTTTGCCGGCTTTGGCGGCGGCCCCAACATTCAGCAGCTTATGCGCCAGGCCCAGAAAATGCAGGAGCAGATGCAGAAGGCCCAGGAGGAACTGGACGAAAAAGTCTACGAAGCCAGCGCCGGCGGCGGCATGGTAACCTGCAAGGTCAGCGGCAAGCGGGAGCTGCTGGAATTGACCATCAAGCCCGAAGCGGTGGACCCCGACGACGTGGAAATGCTGCAGGACCTGATCCTGGCCGCGGTGAACGAAGCGCTGCGCGAAGGCGAAAAGAACCGGGAAGACACCATGGGCAAGATGGCCCCGGCCGGCATGGGCGGCCTGTTCTGATATGACGGAAAATATCGATCCCATCGCCAGGATGGCGCTGCAGCTGTCCCGGCTGCCGGGCATTGGGCAGAAAAGTGCCCAACGCCTGGCTTATCATATTGCGGCCATGCCGCTGGATCAGGTGAAGGACCTGGCCGCTGCCCTGTGGCAGGGGCGCAAGGCCCTGCGTTTCTGCGCCCGCTGCGGCAATTATTCCCAGGAAGAATACTGCCCCATATGCGCCAACGAGGATCGTTACAACGGCCAGATCTGCGTGGTGCGGGACGCCCGGGACGTGGCCGCCATGGAACGGATGCGGGATTTCAAGGGCCTGTACCACGTGCTGGGCGGCACCCTGTCCCCCATGAACGGCGTAGGGCCGGAGGACATCCGCATCAAGGAGCTGCTGCAGCGGCTGAGCACGGAGGACGTGAAGGAAGTGATCCTGGCCACCAACCCCGACATCGAGGGCGAGGCCACCGCCGCCTACATCGCCCGGCTCATCAAGCCCCTGGGCATCACCGTCAGCCGCATTTCCTACGGCGTGCCGGTGGGCAGCGACCTGGAATACGCGGACGAGGTCACCCTGGCCAAAGCCATGGAGGGCAGACGGGAACTGTGATCCGCGGCTCATCAATACGATTGAAGGAAGCATCGCCATGCTGCATTTTTACTACGGGGTCATGGGCTCCAGCAAAACCGCCATGCTGCTGATGCAGCGCTACAACTACATGCAGCTGGGCCTGAAGGTGGCGCTGGTAAAGCCCGCCATCGACACCCGCATCTCCGTGAACACCGTTTATTCCCGGGTCGGGCTGCAGGCCCAGGCCGAAATCGTGCTGGAAAAGGGCCACAGCATCCGGGAGCAGCTGAACTGGCTGGCGGTGCAGCACGCTCATTCCGATTTTCAGTATGTGTTTGTGGATGAGGCCCAGTTTCTCACCGAGGCGCAGGTGCTGGAAATGGCCGACATGGCCGACGACCTGGAAATTTTCTGCTACGGCCTGAAAACCGATTTCATGGGCAATTTCTTTCCCGGCTCGGCGGCGCTGCTGCGCTGGGCGGAGGATGTGCAGGAGGTACCGGGTTCCCTGTGCTGGTGCGGCCGGAAGGCCACCATGAACACCCGGGTGGACGGCAAGGGCAACGTGATCAAGCAGGGAGAACAGGTGCTGATCGACAACCAGGATGAAATCCGCTACATCGGGCTGTGCTACCGGCACTGGCGGGAGGGAAAATCCCATGGCTGAATGGCTGAACGCGCATGACGGGCTGCTGGCGGTACTTTTGTCCCTGGCAGCGGTAATCTTTATGATCGTCCTCACCGCCCGGCAAAAGCGGGCCGACCGCCGCGCCGGCCGCCGGAGCGAAACCCAGGCAAGGCAGCTGGAAGAAATCAGCCGGAGCATGCTGAACCGCGCCGATTACACCAGCCTCAGCGAGATCCAGTCCGCCCGGTTGATGCAGACCATGGAGGAACGCAGCCGGGACGAGGCCATCCGGCTGAACCAGCTGTCCGACCGCCTGGACGCCTTCGGCGACAGCCAGGACCAGCGGCTGCACCGGGTCACCGCCACGCTGGACGAAAAGCTGACCCAGAACGAAAACCGCATGGAGACCATGCGCACTGCCCTGAGCCAGAGCGTTTCCAAAATGCAGGAGGACAACGCCAAAAAGCTGGAAGAAATGCGCCAGACCGTGGATGAAAAGCTGCACGCCACGCTGGACAAGCGCCTGGGCGAGAGCTTTTCCCTGGTCAACGAGCGGCTGGAACAGGTATACAGGGGCCTGGGCGAAATGCAGACCCTGGCCAGCGGCGTGGGCGACCTGAAAAAGGTGCTCACCAACGTAAAAACCCGGGGCGTCTGGGGCGAAATGCAGCTGGGGGCCCTGCTGTCCCAGGTGCTGTCTCCCAGCCAGTATGACGAAAACGTGGCCGTGGTGCCCTCCTCCGCCCAGCGGGTGGAATACGCGGTGAAGCTGCCCGGCCAGGGGGACCACACGGTGTACCTGCCCATCGACTCCAAATTTCCCATCGAGGATTACGAGCGGCTTCTGGCCGCCTACGACATCGGCGATCCCGCCGTGGTCAATGCTGCCGCCGGGGCCCTGCAAACGGCCCTGAAGGTGGAGGCCAAGCGCATCGCCGGCAAATACATCGAGCCGCCCTACACCACCGATTTTGCCATTATGTTCCTGCCCATCGAAGGGCTCTACGCCGAGGCCCTGCGGGTGCCTGGGCTGACGGAAGAGCTGCAGGAAAAGCAGCGGGTGGTGGTGGCCGGACCCACCACGCTGAACGCGCTGCTGACCAGCCTGCAGGTGGGCTTCCGCACCCTGGCCATCGAGCAGCGCACCGGCGAAGTGTGGCAGCTGCTCAGCGCGGTGAAAACCGAATTCGGCAAATTCTCCCAGCTGCTGGATTCCACCCAGAAAAAGCTCCATGCCGCCGCCGAATCCATTGAATCCGCCAGCAAAAAAACCCGCACCATTGAGCGGAAGCTGCGCCAGGTGGAGGCCATCGACCCCGGGGACGCGGTGCGGTACCTGAACGCGGAGGAGGAAGCAGATTCCGCCCCCGAACAGCAGGATTTCTGGGACGGCGACGAGGATTCGTAAGCGGATTCCGTCATTTCAACGCCCAAATCCCGCTTTTTGAACAGGTTTGCGGGACAAAAAGCGGAAAATGTGCCATACTATCATCGCAATCAAGCCAAAGGAGGAATGCAAGATGGATCAATTGGGAAATGACCTGAAAAAGGTGCTGCAGGCCGGCATCGGCGCCGTTGCCACCGGGCTGGAAAAGGCGCAGGACGCCATCGAGGATCTGTCCAAAAAGGGCGAACCCATCTACGAGCAGGCCAAGCAGGCCGTCACCGACGCGGTGGGCAAGGCCAAGCAGGCCATCAACGACCAGGCCAAGCCCCAGGTGGACGAATTCGTCAACAACCTGCAGAAGTTTTCTTCCGATGAACTGAACAAGATCCGCGCCGCGCTGGACAGCCTGACCGCCAAGGCCGGGGAACAGAAAGACGCGCCGGCGGAAGAAAGCGACGCGCAGATTGAAAACCCTGAAGACGGGGACAAGGCCTGACCAACGGAAAAGAGGGAGTGTTTCTCCCTCTTTTTTCTTCTGCGGCCCCTGGAAAAGGGAACGGCTTTCCGTTCCCCTTTTCTATTTTATTCCGGCAGCCGTTCGATCAGCCGCTGTCCCTCGGTTTTCAGCCAGCGCCGGGCCGCTTCATATCCCGGCAGCACGTTTTTCACTTCCTGCCAGAACCGGGGAGAATGGTTCATTTCCTTCAGGTGGCATAGTTCATGCACCACCACGTATTCCCGGACCTCCAAAGGGCAAAGCATCAGCAGGCAGTTAAAGTTCAGGTTTCCCTTCCGGGAGCAGCTGCCCCAGCGGGTATGCTGGGCGCGGATCGTGACGCGGCTGTAGCGGACGCCCATCTGCCCGGCGTACCGGGCGCACAGCGGCGGCAGCTCCCGGGTTGCCCGGGCGGCCAGGGCCCGGATCTCCTCCGGGGAAAAAGGCGGCTGTTTTTCCCGCAGGGCCGCCTTTTGCAGGTGCAGGGCGATCCAGTCCTGATGCTCCCGCAAAAACGTGTCGATGGCCGCCTGCGGCAGCCGCAGCGGCGCGCGCACGGTAACTGTCCCGCTGTTTTCGATCTGCACCGCCAGCGTTTTCCGCCTGCTGCGCACCACCCTGACTTCGTACTGCATCCCTTTTCCTCCTTTCCGTCTATCTTACGGCGGATTGGTTTCCGCCGCAAGTGTTTTTCTGCCTTTGTCCTCGGAATTTTCTGTTTTCCCGTCGTTGACAAGGGCAGCGGAATGGGGTATCATGATTTTGGCATGAAATGCCTGAAAGGAGATCTTGAACCATGGACAATACCGTCAGCAAAGACATGAGCATCGGTCAGGTGCTGAATATTCACCGGGGTACCGCCCGTATTTTGATGGAATTCGGCATGCATTGCCTGGGCTGCCCCCATTCCCAGATGGAATCCCTGGCGGACGCCTGCGCCGTGCACGGCTCCAACGTGGATGAGCTGGTGCACCAGCTGAACGAATTCCTGGCCACGGCGGAATAAAACGGCATCTTTCCAGCGCAAATGGCCTCTTTTTAGGGGCCATTTGTGATTTTTGATCATCGGGAAGGAGAATACAACTATGCAGCAGCCTACGGTGGCGTCCCTGCGCCCCAATATGAAATTTGAAGGCTTTTTGCTGGTCCGCACCGGCGACCAGCGCACCTCCTCCAACGGCGGGAAATACCTGGATATGACGCTGTGCGACACCTCCGGCGACATCAACTGCAAAATGTGGGACGGCACCGTGCCGCCGCCCAGGCAGGGCAGCATCGTGAAGGTGCGCGGCACCGTGCAGGAATACAACGGCCGGCTGCAGATGCGCATCGAGCGCCTTCGCCAGCCCGGGCCGGAGGACGACGTGGACGCGTCCCAGCTGATGCCCTGCGCCCCGGAAAAACCGGAAAGCATGCTGGCGGAAATCCACCGCGCCATCGACAGCATGGCCACGCCGGAGCTGCAGGGGATCCTGCGGGAAATGCTGGCCATGTGCGGGGACAAACTGATGTATTTTCCCGCCGCCCAGCGGGTGCACCACGCCGAGCGCAGCGGCCTGCTGCACCACACCCTGGGCGTGCTGCGCGCCGCGGAAGCGCTGCTTCCCCTGTACCCCTTCCTGGACGGCGACCTGCTGCGGGCCGGGTGTATTGCCCATGACCTGAGCAAAACGGTGGAATTCGTCAGCGACGAAGCCGGCAACGTGTCGGATTACTCCGCGGAAGGCCAGCTGCTGGGCCACCTGGTGCACGGCGTGGCCCAGGTGCAGGAGGCGGCCCGGCGCGCCGGCGTCAGCGGGGAATACGTGCTGCTGCTTTCCCATATGGTGATTTCCCATCACGGCCAGCCGGATCACGGCAGCCCCCGGCCGCCCATGTTCCCGGAAGCGGAAATGCTGCACCTGCTGGACGATATGGACGCCAAGATGAACGAGATGGAGGGCATCATGCGCCGCACTCCCGTCGGCGCTTTCTCGGAAAAGATCTGGTCCCTGGACCGGCGGCTGTACCATCCCCGCACCCGCGCCGCCGCGGACGGCGCCCCGGATGAGGAAAACGCCGCCCCGGAACGGGATTCTTACGACGGGCTGCTGTAAAAACCATAAAATTCTTACGAATTTATCAAATTAAATGCAGAATATGCTTGACGAAAGATGAAGAAACTGTTACAATAATATAAACAACCGGCCTTATTTCGGTTGCTTTCGGAAAAGAAAGAGGGCCAAGGAGGTTTCTTTCGGATGAAAAAAGCAATTCTGCTTCTGGCCATGCTGCTGTGCGTGCTGCTGCTGGCCGGCTGCGCCGCCCAGGACAACAACCAGTTCCCTGAAGCGGATACGGCGATGCAGCGGGACCCCATGAGCGTTTATTCCCAGAGCGAGGACGACGAATACGCCGATGATTCCGATTCTTCGGAGGACGACGGCTTCAACTGGGACGAGTATGACCCCGAATCGGAGGAGGACAGCGGCGAATCCTTTACGGAAGGCGCTGTTTACAACGAGCTGGGGCAGAACGTCTATGCCGGCGCCACGCCCATTCCCCTGGACCCCATCGACATGCCCACCGCCACCCCGCGGCCCAACCTGACCTTCGCCTACGGCCCGGTGGAGCTGACGCTGAACAACCAGAAGCTGTCCTTTGAGGCCCCGGCGGGCTGGCAGGCCGCCACCCCCTCCACCGACACCGTGGTGATCACCGACCCCAACACCTACGACGGGGTGCAGGCCACCATGACCATCAGCATCACCAGCGTCACCAGCGGATACAAGCTGGCGGACGTGAAAAACACCGTGCGGGATAAGCTCAAGGAAATCGGCCAGTACAATTACACGGAATGGCACGCCACCGACCTGAGCGCCCGGACGCTGCTGAAAAAGGACGGCTTCTACGCCAATTACCGCGGCGTTTACTACGACGGCACGGTGGTGCGCGGCCGCGTGATGGTGGCGCTGCTGGACAGCAACCGCATCATTACGCTGCACATGAACTGCCCGGGCTGGTACAACGAAAGCTACATGAACGTGGTGGCGCATTTCCGGGATACAGCCAAGCTGCAGTAACGCTGGAAAAAAATCAGCCGCAGGACATCCCTGCGGCTGTTTTTCATGAAACACAGGAGAAAAAACGATGGTTAAAAAAACAATAACGGCCCTGGCCCTGCTGCTCATCCTGCTGGCAGGCGGCATGCCCGCGGCCCAGGCCAAGCGCAGGTCCTTTCCGGAAGTGCTGCGCTTCACCCAAACCGTTCAAAAGGAGCCCCTGGGCGTCAATGCCTTTGTGCGGCGGCTGTACCCGGAAACCGCCAACAAGACCGTGAACCGCGAAATGAAAGCGCTGATCGACGCCATGGTCAAAAAAGGCAAGCCCCGGGTGCCCAAGCGGGACGCTTATCTGGACGTGGGCGCCAACGTGTACCGCACCGGCTCCCAGTGGATGAGCTTTCTCACCGTGGGCCGCATCGTATCGGTCAAGAAGCAGCGGTACGTGGATTTTGATGCCCGGGTCTATGATATGAAAACCGGCGCGCAGCTGAAAATGACCGATCTGTTTGCCGCCAACAGCAAGGCCTGGAACATCCTGGCCCGGGAAGTGCGCAGGCAGCTGAACGCCTATTTCCAGGGCACCCGGGCCGACGCCAAACGGCTGAACGCCCTGTGCGCCCGGGCCAATCTGGAAAAGGCCGCCTTTACCCTGAGCCCGGCCAAAATGACGCTGCATTACCGGGCCAACACCCTGTACAAGGGAAAAACCACGCTGATGCATGTGGACGTGTACTACCGCCAGATCCGGCAGCACATGACCGAAAAGGGCAGGAAAATCACCGATAACAGCAGCTACCGCCTGATCGCCCTGACCTTCGACGACGGCCCGGCGCGGAACCGCTCCCTGAAGGTGATGGACAATCTGCGCCAATACGGCGCCAACGCCACCTTCTTCCTGGTGGGCACCAACCTGCAAAACAACGACGACGTGGTCTGCCGGGAGCACGACGCGGGCCACACCGTGGCCAGCCACAACTATTACCACACCTATTCCAACCAGACCAGGGAAAACGTGGCCAAATGGCGCGCGGCCTGGGACAAGCGGGTCAACGCCCTCATCGGCCGCCGCGCCGGCATCATGCGGGCTCCCGGCGGGCTGTCCAGCTATTTCGTGAAGGCGAACTGCGGCTTGCCGCTGATCCACTGGAGCGTGGTCAGCGGCGACGCGCCCGGCGGCGGAACGCCGGCCGGGCAGATCCTGAGCCATCTGCTGGATAACGCCCGGGACGGCGCGGTGATCCTGATGCACGACGCCCATCCAAAGTCCCCCATTTATACGGAAACCTTCCTCAGTTCCCTGGACCGCTGGGGCTTCCAGTGCGTGACGGTGGAGGAGCTGTTCTCCTATTACGGCATCCCCCTGAAGCCCAACCATGTGTACAAAAGCTGCGAAAAGCAGGCCCGGGAGCCCTGAGCATCATTCCCGCGCCTTGATGCGCCGCCAGCGCTGCCGGGTGGCCAGGCCGCCCCGGATGTGGCGCACGGCCTGATGGTAAGACAGCATCTGCTGCACTTCGCCGTAGAGCCCGGGGTGCACCGTGCGCAGCCGTTCATGCACATCCTTGTGCACCAAGCTTTTGCTCATGCCGAACCGGGCGGCCGTCTGCCGCACGGTGGCGCCGGTGCGCAGGATATACCGCCCCAGCAGCACGCACCTTTCCTCGATGGATTGCAGCATGACTCCTGCCTCCCTTCGGTGCAGGGTATGCGGCAGGAACAGGAAAAATACCGGGCGGAAGCCTGCCGGGCAAAACAAAAGCCGAGGGGAGAAAGGGCGCTTTCTCCCCTCGGCTTTTTGCTTTTCAAGGTTTCTGCTGTATACAGCCGGGTCCGGAGGACCTCCGTTTTCCCTCGGCGCGTTCGGGCCACCGGTACGGGCGGAACGCTTTACCTGCTTTCGCCGTTTTCGGCGCTTTCCACCGCGGCGATGGCTTTTTTGAACTGGGTTTCGTACAGCTCGGTATATACGCCGCCCTGCTTCACCAGTTCGGCGTGCTGGCCCCGTTCCACGATGCGGCCTTCCTTCACCACCAGGATCTCGTCGGCAGCCAGAATGGTGGACAGCCGATGGGCGATCAGGATGCTGGTGCGCTCCTGGATAATGGGCTCGATGGCTTCCTGGATGCGGGCTTCGGAAATGGAATCCAGGGCCGAGGTGGCTTCGTCAAAGATCAGCAGGGCCGGGTTTTTCAGCAGCACCCGGGCAATAGACAGCCGCTGCTTTTCCCCGCCGGACAGCTTCAAGCCCCGGTTGCCCACCAGGGTATCCAGCCCCGTTTCCTGGCTTTCCACAAAGTCCAGAATATTGGCCTTCCTGCAGGCGGCGATCAGCTCCGCCTCCGTGGCGTCCGGCTTGGCGTAAAGCAGGTTTTCCCGGATGGTGCCGTTGAACAGGTACGTTTCCTGGCTGACGATGCCCACGTTCCGGCGCAGGAACGCCAGATCCAGCTTTTTCACGTCGATGCCGCCAAAGGTGATGGTGCCCCCCTGGGCATCGTAAAGCCGGGGGATCAGGTTGATAATGGTGCTTTTCCCGCTGCCGGACGGCCCCACAATGGCGATGCTTTTCCCGGCTTGCAGTTCAAAGCTCACGTCATGCAGGATCTGCCGCTCCGGCTCGTAGGAAAAATCCACGTGGGAAAAGGCCACGCTGCCGTCGGTGGCGGCGGGCGTCACGGCGTCCGGCGCGTTTTCGATTTCCACCGGCAGATCGAAATAGTCAAAGATCCGGGTGAACAGCGCCATGGAGCGGATCCACTCCACCTGGATGTTCAGCAGGGAATTGACCGGGCCGTACAGCCGGGACAGCAGGGCCACCATAACGGTAATGTCGCCCACCGTCAGGGCCTGGTCGTACCGCATCATCAGCACGCCGCCCACCAGGTACAGCAGCATGGGGCCGATGGAGGAGAAGGTGGTCATGATCATGAAAAACCACCGGCCGGCCATGCTTTCCCGGATGTTCAGGCGGATCATTTTGCTGTTGGCGGCTTTGTAGCGGTCGTATTCGTAGGGCTCCTTGCCGAACAGCTTCACCAGCGTCTGCCCGCTGACGGACAGGGTTTCGTTCAGGATCCCGTTGATTTCGTCGTTGCACGCCTGGGATTCCCTCGTCAGGTCCCAGCGGGTTTTTCCGGCGCGCCGGGTCGGGATCACAAACAGCGGAATGATCAGCACGCCCAGCGTGGCCAGCACCCAGGAGCGGGAATACATAGTCACCAGCGCCGCCGTCAGGGTGATGACGTTGGACAGGATGGACGTGAAGGTGCTGGAAATGACCCGCTGCACCCCGTCGATGTCGCTGGTCATGCGGGTGATGATGTCGCCCTGGTTGTTGCTGGTAAAAAAGCGCTGGCTCATGCGCTGCAAATGTTCGTACATTTTGTTGCGCATGTCGAAGGTGATGTGCTGGGCGATCCAGGTGTTCAGGTAATTCTGGCCAACGCCGATCAGGTTGGAGGCCACCGTCACGCCCAGGGACAGCAGGATCAGCCGGATCAGCAGATTCAGCGGCTTCCTTTCCGCCAGGGCGTCCACGATGCGTCCCGTCAGGATGGACGGATACAGCGCCAGGAGCGAGCTGAACGCAATGGCCGCCAGGATCAGGATCATTTGCTTCCAGTAGGGTTTCAGATAGGCGAAAATCCGTTTCAGCAGCTTCCCCGTCACCCGGGGACGGTTGGCTTTTTCTTCTTCCGTCAGATAACCACGGCCCATGGGCCCGCCGCGCATCATAGGCTTCCCCTGCCTTTCGTTTTCCCGTTCATGGTAGCACCGGCGCGACCCCTTGTCAATTCGCCGCCACATTTTGGTTGTAATTGCCGGCAAAGTCTTTTATAATAAGGGCCAGGAGGGATCAGCCATGAAAAAAGCCATCATCAACGGGCGCATCCTGCTGCCCGATGCGGAAATTGCGGGGAAAGCCCTGCTGTTTGACGAAACGATCATCGGCATCGCAGACGACGCCGCCGGCGCGGAAATCATCGACGCCGCCGGGGCCTACGTATCGCCGGGCCTGATCGACGTGCATACCCACGGCTACCAGGGGGCCGATGTGTCCGACGCGGACAAGGACGGCATCCGGAACATGGCCAAAGGCTTTTTGCAAAACGGCGTCACCGCTTTCCTGCCCACCACCATGACCGTGGCCTGGGACACGCTGGAAACAGTGTTCGGCCAGATCCGCGAATTGATGCCGGAAAGCCGCCGCGGGGATTTCCCCGGCGCGGAAATCCTGGGCTGCCATGCCGAGGGCCCCTTCATCAACCCCGGCAAAAAAGGCGCCCAGGCGGAGAGCGCCATCCTGCCGCCGGACGCCGGGAAGATCCTGCCCTGGAAGGACGTGATCCGGGTCATTACCTTCGCGCCGGAAATGCCGGGCGGCGAAGCGTTCATCCGCACCCTGAAAGAGAAAACGGACATCCGCCTGTCCATCGGCCACACCGGCGCGAATTTTGACCAGGCCATGGCGGCCATCGCCCTGGGCGCCAGCCGCACCACCCATACCTTTAACGCCATGACGCCGCTGCACCACCGGGACCCCGGCGTGGTGGGCGCCGCGCTGAGCAGCGACGTGTATGCCGAGCTGATTGCCGACACGTTCCACGTAAATAAGGGCCTGTTCCCCCTGATGCGCAAAGCCAAAGGAAACCGCCTGGTGCTGATTACCGATTCCGTGCGCGCCACGGGCATGCCCGACGGGAAATACACCCTGGGCGGCCAGGAATTCACGCTGAAGGGCATCGAATGCCGGATGGCGGACGGCACCATCGCAGGCAGCGTGCTGAAGCTGAACGAGGCAGTGCGCAATTACCGGGACTTTGGCGGCGTGCCGATGCACACCGCCGTCCGCGCCGCGTCCCTGAACGCCGCGGAAAGCGCCGGGCTGGAGAAAAGCAAAGGCTCCCTGGAAGCGGGCAAGGATGCCGACATCACCCTGCTGGACGAAAACTGCCGCGTGCTGCGCACCATCGTCCGGGGCGAAACGAAATACCTCCGCGCCTGAGGACCGCGAAAAAAGCCTTTCCCGAAAAAACAGGCAGAAACGCTTTCGCATTTCTGCCTGTTTCTTTTGGTATTCAGGATGGAAGGCTCAGCTCAGGATCTTCCGCACGGCGTCGTCCAGCCAATCGCCCTCGAACAGCTCGATCAGGCCGGCGTCGCAGGCGGCGGCCAGCTTGCCGTTGATGGGCACCTGGGCCAGCACCTGGGTGCCGAAGCGCTCCGCCGTTTCGCCCACGTGGCTTTCGCCGAACACCGGCACGTGTTTTCCGCAGTCGGGGCAGACGGCGTAGCTCATGTTTTCGATCAGGCCGGCCACGGGCACGTTCATCATGCCAGCCATGTTCATGGCCTTTTCCACGATCATGCCCACCAGCGCCTGGGGCGTGGTGACCACCACGGCGGCGTCCACCGGAATGGATTGGAACACCGTCAGCGGCACGTCGCCGGTTCCCGGGGGCATATCAATGAACATTACGTCGATGTCGCCCCAGAGCACGTCGGTCCAGAATTGCTTCACGGTGCCGGCGATGACCGGGCCGCGCCACACCACGGGAGTGTTTTCTTCCTCCAGCAGCAGGTTCACGCTCATCATTTTGATGCCGGTTTTGCTGACCACCGGCAGGATGCCTTCCTCGTTGCCCATGGCCTTTTCGGTGATGCCGAAGGCCTTGGGGATGGAAGGGCCGGTGACGTCGGCGTCCAGGATGGCGGTTTTGTAGCCCAGCCGCTGGGCCATCACGGCCAGCATGGCGGTGGTCATGGATTTGCCCACGCCGCCTTTGCCGCTCATGACCGCGATCACCTTTTTGATCGTGGTTCCGGCATGCGGCTTTTCCAGCAGGCTCTGCGCGTTCCGGCTGGGGCAGTTGGCCCCGCAGGAAGAGCAGTCATGGGTGCAGTTTTCGCTCACGTTAGACTCCTTTCGCGCGTGTGCAGTGGGTGCATGCGCGCATGTTCAGTAATCATTTTTACCGCCCTGTATCAGGACGTAAAACCAGCGCTGTTTTCATACTTTTGCTTCTCATTCCATGGCTTTCTTGGAAAGAGGTGCAGGGGAAAACCGTTCTTTGGCCACAAAGAATGGTTTTCCCTTGCTTTCGTTTCGTTTTTCTCGTGCCTTACGCCTTTTCGGCCAGTTTGGCCACCAGCTCGTTGCTGCGGGAAATAAAGTTTTTCAGGTCCTCCGCTTCCAGGGGACGGCCGGACAGCCGGGCCAGGTCAAACAATTGGCGGCACAGCAGCTTGGCCGTGTCCTGATCCTCCATGGCGGCCAGGGCGCGCACCGTGGGGCACAGGCGGTTGAGCACCAGGGTATACTTGCTGGGGAAGGCGAAATCCTGGCCGTAGATGGCGCTCATTTCCTTGTAACGGCGCACCTGCTCATCCTCGGTGAGCATCACCGGCAGGTTATGATCGGACAGCGCCTCGATCTTCACCGTCAGCTCCTGGTCATTGAGGGCATCCCGGAACAATTTTTCCATGATGCCCTGGTCGATATCCCTGCCTTCTTCGCTTTCTTCGGTCAGGCCGGCCACGTCGGCGTCCACCCGCACGAACTGCAAATCCTTGTTGCCGCCGCCGTATTCCAGGAAGCTCATGAAATTCATGTCGATCAGGGTGTCCATCACCGCCACGTCGATGCCCTTTTCGGTGTACAGGGCCACGGCGGCCGCCTGCCGGCTGGCTTCGGTGGTGTAGTACACCTTGCCCTGGGCCTTGCCCTCGTTGCGGGCCTTGTATTCCTCCAGGGTCAGGTAATCGCCGGCGGTGGTTTTGAACAGCAGGCTGTCCTTCACCATGTCATAGAATTTCTGATCCCGCACGCAGCCGTATTTCACGAAGGGATGGATGTCGTCCCAGTAGGTTTCATACTGCTTGCGCTCGGTGTTGAACAGGCCGTTGAGCTTGTCCGCCACCTTTTTGGTGATGTGGGCCGACAGCTTTTTCACGTACCCGTCGTTCTGCAGGAAGGAGCGGCTGACGTTCAGGGGCAGATCCGGGCAGTCGATGACGCCCTTGAGCAGCATCAGGAATTCGGGAATGACCTCCTTGATGTTGTCGGCCACGAACACCTGCCGGTTGAACAGCTTGATTTCGCCTTCCTGGCCGCCGAAATCCTTTTTGATCCGGGGGAAATACAGGATGCCCTTCAGGTTGAAGGGGTGGTCCACGTTCAGATGCACCCAGAACAGGGGCTCCTCAAAGGTGTGAAACAGCTTGCGGTAGGTTTCCTTGTATTCTTCCTCCGTACATTCCTTGGGGTTTTTCAGCCACAGGGGATGCACGTCGTTGATGGGCTTTTCGGCTTCCTTCTTTTCCTCTTCCTCGGTGCCCGTCACATGGTCTTCTTCCTTGGGCGCTTCCTCGCCCACGGTTTCCAGGTAAATGGGCACGGCCATGTAGCCGCAGTAACGGTCCAGCACTTCCCGCACCCGGTAGCCGTCCAGGAATTCCTTTTCATCCTCCAGGATATGCAGCGTGATGGTGGTGCCCCGTTCCCTGCGGCCGCCGGTGCGCATGGAAAAGGCCATGCCGTCCTCGCTTTCCCACAGCACGGGCTCCGCGCCCTCCTGCCAGGACAGGGTGTCGATCGTCACCTTGTCGGCGGCCATAAAGGCGGAATAAAAGCCCAGGCCGAAATGGCCGATGATGCCGCCCTTGTCGTCGCCGGTGTAGTTTTTCAGGAATTCCTCGGCGCTGGAAAAGGCCACCTGGTTGATGTACTTTTCCACTTCCTCCGCCGTCATGCCGATGCCGTTATCGGTGAAGCGCAGTTCCCCGGCCTGCTTGTCCACCGTCACGGTGACCCGCAGATCCTCGCCCGTGTCGCCCTTGAGCATCCGGTACTTGGTGATGGCGTCGCAGCCGTTGGAAACCATCTCGCGGATGAAAATATCCTTATCGGAATAGAGCCAGCGCTTGATCACCGGCATAATATTCTGCGCATGAATGGAAATATTGCCTTTCGTTTCCATAAAAATGCACCTCCTGACGGGTAATCTTCATGTGCAGAAGCATTATAACACGGCCGGAAGGAAAATGCAACAGAAAATTAGCACTCAACAAAAACGAGTGCTAATAAAATTTCTTCTGGCGTATTGCTTTCCTCCTCCGCCTTCCCCAGCACGCCCACGGCGGCGGCCAGCGCCTTTTCCACCAGGGCCATCCTGTGTTTATTCAAAACGCCCAGGCGGCGCAGCAGCCGGGATTTTTCCAGGGTGCTCACCTGTCCGCACAGAATGACGGAGGGCTTCGTCACGCCGCCCTGGGGCGGCAGCAGCACGTGGGTGGGCAGCGGCGCTTTTCCCCGACGGCTGGTCAGGGGCAGCACGATCACCGTGGGGCTGAAGCGGTTGCCCAGGTCGTTCTGAATGATCAGCACCGGGCGGATGCCGCCCTGCTCGGAGCCGATCACCGGGTCCAGCGTCGCGTAGCAGACCTCGCCGCGTTTCATTTTCCGCTCACGCTCCGCCGGCGGCTGCCGACAGGCGGCGGCCGCCGCTGATGGCAGGAGGGATACTCCTCCCTATCATGCTATGCGAAAGGGCGAAGGGCGTGCTTACCGGGCGATCAGATCCCGGATCACCCTGGACGCCATCAGCATGCCCATGGCCGGCGGCACAAAGGCGACGCTGCCGGGCACGGCGCGGCGGGTGTTCCCTTCCTCCGCCAGGGCGGCGGCGCGTTCCGGGGGAATTTCCAGCGGTTCTTCCGTGGAATAGGCCACCGTCAGGCGCGTGACGCCCCGCTTGCGCAGTTCCCGCCGCATCACCCGGGCCAGGCGGCACACGCTGGTTTCGTACACATCGCCGATTTTCAGCCGGCCGGGATCCAGCCGGTTGCCGGCGCCCATGGCGCTGAGAATGGGAACGCCCAGGCGCTGGCAGCGCTGGATCAATTCCAGCTTGGCGGCCACCGTGTCCACGGCGTCCACAACATAGTCAAACGGGGTCAGGTCCACCGTATCGGCATTTTCCGGCAGGTAAAACAGCGCGTGTTTTTCCACGCGCAGATCGGGATGGATGTCCAGCAGCCTTTCCGCCATGACGTCCACCTTCAATCGGCCCAGGGTGGAGTGCAGGGCGATCACCTGGCGGTTCAAATTGGTCAGGCTCACCCGGTCGCTGTCAAACAGGTCGATGGCGCCTACGCCGCAGCGCGCCAGCGCTTCCGCCGCGCTGCCGCCCACGCCGCCGATGCCGAACACCGCTACGCGGCACCGGCGCAGCCGTTCCATGGCCTCCCGGCCCACAAGCAGCTCCGTTCGGGAAAAAGAATCCATAGGCCTCCTCCTTTTGAGCCTTCATTATATCGCCCCGGCGCCGGATGCGCAAGGAAAGATTTCCTTTCTTTATTCCGCTTCGTTTTCCGGCATCCGGCAAGAACACCCAAAATACAATGAACCTATTGACGGGATGGGAAATTCATGGTATCATGCAAGCGATTTTTTGAAGGGGAGGTGCACCCCATGCTGCATGAAATGTGTATGCGCGGCTGCATGATGCAGCCTTGTTTCGGGTGCGCCTGCCGGGCCTGAATATCAGGCTCCTCTGATCCGAATCAGGAGGCATCCGCACAGGGATGCTTTTTTTGTTACAGGAGGATTCGCGGTGACTGAGCAGCAGCTGATTGCCTTCTTCCAGGATTTGCACCGGCATCCGGAGCTGGGATACGAAGAAACGCGCACCACGCAGAAGGTGCGCCAGGCGCTGGAACAGGCCGGCATTGACCTGCTGCCCTCCGGCCTGCGCACCGGGCTGATCGCCGTGATCCGCGGAAAGAAACCCGGAAAAACCATCGGGCTCCGCGCGGACATGGACGCTCTGCCGGTACAGGAGGAAACGGGCCTGCCCTACGCCTCGGAGGAGAAAGGCAAAATGCACGCCTGCGGCCACGATTTCCATACCACCTGCATGCTGGGCGCCGCCCTGCTGCTGAAGGAACGGGAAAACGAATTGGCCGGCACGGTGAAAATCGTGTTCCAGCCGGGCGAGGAGCTTTCCGACGGCGGCGGCGGAAAATTCCTGGCCGCGTCCCCGGCGCTTGCCGACGTGCAGGAATACTACGCCGGCCACACCTATCCCGGCTTTCCTGCGGGAACGCTGGGCATCAAGGAAGGCCCCGTGATGGCCGCGCCGGACACCTTTACCGTGCGCATCCTGGGCAAAGGCGCCCACGCCGGCAACCCCCACCTGGGAATCGACCCCATTCCTGCCGCCGCGACCCTGACGCTGTCCCTTCAAACCCTCATCACCCGGAACAAGGACGCCTTTGAGCCGGCCGTGCTGTCCGTTACCCACCTGCAGGCAGGCACCACATGGAACGTGGTGCCGGAGGAAGCGCTGCTGGAAGGCACCCTGCGCACCCTGCGGGAGGATCTGCGCCTCCGCCTGCGGCAGCAGCTGGAAGCCATGGCTCATTCCATCGCCCAGGCCCACGGCTGCCAGGCCCTGGTTTCCTTCACTGTGGGGCCGCCTCCGGTGATCAACGACGCCGCCCTGTGCGCCGCCGCCCGGGAAACCGCCCTTCGGCTGGGCTTCCGGGTGGACCGGCAGGACAACACCATGGGCGGCGAGGATTTCAGCGAATACCTGGCCTACGCGCCGGGCGCGTTCATCCGCATCGGCACAGGCGGGGGCTTCCCCAACCATCATCCGCGCTTCACCGCGGACCCCGCGGCGCTGCCGGGCGCAGCCCGTTTCTTTGCTGAACTGGCCCTGGAAAGGGCAGGATCAAAATAAAAAAGGAGAATGACCATGAAGAAACTGCTTTCCCTGGTCCTGGCGGCCGCCCTGCTGCTGAGCGGATCCCTTTTTGCCGCCGCAGAGGACGAAAAATCCGTCAACGTGGGCATCACCAGCACCATCGCCACCCTGAATCCCCTGGCCATGGACGCCACCGAAATCGTCAAGTACGCCACGTCCCTGGTGTTCCAGTCCCTGGTGGAGGCCGACAGCCAGCTGAATTTTGTGCCGGTGATCGCCGAATCCATCACCACGGAGGATAACCAGCACTTCACCATCAAGGTGAGGGACGACGCCGTGTGGAGCGACGGCACCCCCATCACCGCCCAGGATGTGGAATTCACCCTGGTGCTGGGCGCCGACCCCCAGTGCGCCAACATTTCCCTGGCCATGTACTCCATCGTGGGCGTCAGCGACGAGGGCGTCATTGAGCCCAACGCCGAAGCCATCGAAGGCATCCGGGTGGTGGACGACAAGACCCTGACCGTGGAAACCAAGTATCCCACCGCGCTGTCCACCTTTGAAAACAATTTCGGCCGCTATGCCCTGATCCTGCCCAAGCATGTGCTCAAGGATGTGGCCCGGGACACCCTGCTGACCAACGAATGGTTCAACCATCCCGATGTGATCTCCGGCCCTTATTTCATCCATGATTTTGATTTGCAGCACTACGTGCATTACGAAGCCAACGAACATTATTTCCTGGGCGCGCCCAAAATCAAGTACCTGAACCTGAACGTGGTGGCGCCTTCCCAGATGCTGTCCGGGCTGCAGAGCGGGGAAATCGACCTGATCCAGCAGACCACCGGCGCCGTGCCCGTGGAGGACTATGACGCCGTGAAAGCGCTGCCCAACGTGCTGGCCGTGCCCAGCACCCCCGTGACCAACGAACTGATCTTCGTCAACGTGGCCAAGGTGACCGACGTCCGCATCCGCCAGGCCCTGCTGTACGGCATGGACCGTGTCGGCATGCAGGAAAACCTGCTGGGCGACTTTGGCACGGTGGTGGACGGTTTCCTGGTGCCCGCTTCCCCGTATTTCAGCCAGGATCTGGGCGTCACCGCCTATGATCCCGAAAAGGCCGCGCAGCTGATTGCCCAGGCCAAGGCCGACGGCGCCTCCACCGAGCTGACCTGGTACGTCAGCGCCGAGGAAAGCGTGTGGGGCAACGCGGTGCAGTATTTCGCCGCCATGTTTGAGGAAATCGGCCTGAAGATCAACATCCGCACCGTGGACCTGGCCAACCTGATGGCTGTGGTGGACGAAGGCCAGCACGACATCCTGAGCGTGGAATACACCCTGATGCCCGCCGATCCCTACACCGACATCGCGTGGCTGATCGGCGGCCAGAGCCTGTGGACCGGCTACACCAGCCCCGCCACCGACGACGCCCTGGCCCTGAGCCAGAGCCTGACCGACAGCGCGGCCATCACGGAGCAGTACCTGATCGTGAACCGCGCCATGCAGCAGGACGCCCCCGTGATTTCCGGCTGGGTGATCGGCAAGCTGGGCGCGGTTAGCAACCGCCTGGTCAACGCCCATCCCGACGTGTTCGGCACCTTCCTCAACGTGCAGGACTGGGATATTCAGTAACATTTTCCGCCGCACCGGGGGAATCGCTCCCGGTGCGGTTTTCATGCGGGGCAGGCGCTGCCCTGAACAGGAGGCCGACAGCATGGAGCCTTTGCTTTCCATCCAGGATCTGAACATCGCTTTCCGCCAGGGAAAGGGCTTTTCCGCCGCTGCCTCCGGCGTATCCTTTCACGTGATGCCCGGGGAAATCCTGTGCGTGGTAGGCGAAAGCGGCAGCGGAAAAAGCATCACCGCCCTGTCCGTTCTGGGCCTGCTGAGCCGCCAGGGCAAGGTCACCGGCGGAAAGATCCTGTTTGAAGGGAAGGATTTGCTGACACTGCCCGAGCGGGATCTGGACAGCATCCGGGGCGTGGACATCGCCATGATCTTTCAGGACATCATGTACAGCCTGAACCCGGTATTCACCATCGGCACGCAAATGACCGAAGGCATGCGCCGCCACCGGGGCCTGGGCCGGGAGGAAGCCTGGAGGGAAGCCGTGTCCCTGCTGGAGCGCACCGGCATCCAGGACGCAGCCCAGGTCATGAAAAAATACCCGCACATGCTGTCCGGCGGCATGCGCCAGCGGGTGATGATCGCCATGGCGCTGAGCTGCCGGCCCAAGCTGCTGATTGCCGACGAACCCACCACGGCGCTGGATGTGACCATCCAGTACCAAATCATAGAGCTGCTGCGTTCCCTGCGGGATGAAACAGGTATGTCCATCCTGCTGATCACCCACGACATCGGCGTGGTGGCCGAAATGGCCGACCGGGTGGTGGTGATGTACGCCGGCCAGTGCGTGGAGGAAGCGCCCCTGAAGGAATTGCTGACCCATCCCGCCCACGCGTACACGAAAGCGCTGATGCAGGCCGTGCCGGGGCTGCACGACGACCGCAGCCGCCTGCTGTACGCCATCCCCGGCCGCGTTCCCCAGGAATACGGCGCCATGACGGGCTGCCGCTTCGCCCCCCGCTGCCCCATGAAGGCGGATTGCCCGTACCGGGAGCAGGCTGCGATGCAGGAAGTGAGCCCAGGCCATTATTCCCGGTGCCTGGTGAAAGGAGGCGCGCGATGACGGGTAACGAACCGGTGCTGGAATGCCGGCACCTATCGAAGGCGTACCGCTTAGCCGGGGAAAACAGCCTGAGCAAAAAAACATTCCGCGCCGTGGAGGACGTGTCCTTTTCCGTACGTCCCGGCGAAACCTTCGGCATCGTGGGGGAATCGGGCTGCGGCAAATCCACCGTGGCCCGGCTGCTGATGTGCCTGGAAAAGCCCACGCAGGGCGAAGTGTACTTCCGGGGACAGCGGGTGGACACCTTGCCGGAAAAGGAGCGGCGGAAGCTGCGGCCCCGATTCCAGATGGTGTTTCAGGACAGCGGCTCCTCCCTGAACCCCCGCAAACAGGTGCGGGACATCCTGCTGGAGCCCATGCGGTACCACCGGGCGGACAGCCAGCCCGAAGCGCGGCTGGAAACGCTTTTGTCCATGGTGGGGCTGCCGGCGGAAATGAAAAACCGCTATCCCCACGAATTTTCCGGCGGCCAGCGCCAGCGCATCTGCATCGCCCGGGCGCTGAGCCTGAACCCCGACGTGGTGGTGCTGGACGAGCCCGTATCGGCGCTGGACGTGTCGGTGCAGGCGCAGATTCTGAACCTGCTCCGGGACCTGCAGGAACGGCTGGGGCTGACATACGTGTTCATCGGCCACGGCCTTGGCGCGGTGCACTACATCAGCCACCGCATCGCGGTGATGTACCGGGGCAGGATCGTGGAAATCGGCCCGTCGGAGGAATTGTTCGACCATCCGGCCCATCCCTACACCAAGGCCTTGCTGGACGCCGCGCCTGCCGCCGACGCGGAGGACCGGTACCGTCCCCGGGATGTGCTGAAGGGCGAAATTGAGGAGAAAGCGCCGGAGGGCGCCTGCCCGCTGTATCACCGCTGCCCCCGGGCAAACGCGGAATGCCTGCGCTTTCAGGATGACATGCAGCCCGTGGCGCCGGAGCATTTTTCCGTGTGCACCAGGGCGTGGGAGGGATAACGGCATGTGGAAATACGCGTTAAAAAAACTGCTGCTGGCCCTGCCGGTGCTGCTGGGCATCACCATCATCGATTACGCCATCATGAGCCTGGCGGGCAGCCCTCTGGACATGATGGTGGGCCCCCGGGTCAGCGAAGCGGCACTGGCCTCCCGGGCCGCGCAATGGGGGCTGGATCAGCCCATTTACGTACAGTACTGGAACTGGCTGATGGAATTGCTGCGCGGCAACCTGGGCTATTCCTACAAAAGCTATCAGCCGGTGGCGGATCTGATCGGCAGCCACCTGGGGCCGACCCTGCTGCTGATGGGCGTTTCCATGGTCCTGGGCCTGCTCATCGCCATTCCCGCCGGCATTTACAGCGCCGTGCACCGGTATCAGAAACGGGACTACGCCGTGGTGTCCGCCTCCTTCCTGTTTTCCAGCGTGCCGGGCTTCTTTCTGTCCCTGATCCTGATTTATTTCTTCACCGTGCGGCTGGGCTGGCTGCCCTCCTCCGGCATGTACACCCCCGGCACCGGCGGCGACGCCATGGACGTGATCCGGCATCTGATCATGCCGTCGCTGGTGCTGGCGGTAGGCGTTGCCGGCGGCAACATCCGCTACATCCGGTCCGCCGTGCTGGAAATCCTGGAAATGGATTACCTGCGCACCGCCCGGGCCAAGGGCATGGGGCAGAAAATCGTGATCCGCAAGCATGCGCTGCGCAACGCCCTGCTGCCCATCGTGACGGTGATCGGTATGCAGATCCCCACGCTTTTTGGCGGCGCGGTGATCGTGGAGCAGCTGTTTTCCTGGCCGGGGCTGGGGCTGGTGACCATGAGCGCCGTCATGAGCCGGGACTACCCGGTGATCATGGGCGTGTGCCTGCTTTCCGCCGTGGTGGTGCTGGCGGCCAACCTGCTGACCGACCTGCTGTACGCCCTGGTGGATCCCACCATCAAATACTGAGGAGGCGCCGCGCTTGAAAGGACAAACGAAGCTGATCATCCGGCGTTTTTCCCGGCACAAAATGGCCGTGGCCTGCCTGGCGGTGCTGGCGGTGCTGATCCTGCTGGCCGTGCTGGCGCCCTGGATTTCCCCCTACTCCCCCACAAAACCCACGGGCAAATTTTCCCAGCCTCCCTCGGCGGAGCACTGGCTGGGCACCGACAAAATCGGCCGGGATATGCTCAGCCGCATCCTGTACGCCATGCGCGTCAGCCTGCTGGTGGGCTTTCTGGCCACGCTGATTTCCACCGCCATCGGCGTCATCCTGGGCCTGGTCAGCGGTTATTTCGGCGGCCCGCTGGACAAGGCCATCATGAGCTTTACCGATATGGTGATGTCCTTCCCCTACATCCTGCTGGTGCTGGTGGCCGCCGCCATTTTCCAGCCCGGCATGGAATCCATCATCCTGATCCTGGGTTTTGTGGACTGGCCCGGCGTCACCCGGCTGGTGCGGGGCAACGTGCTGAGCCTGCGGGAAACCAACTTCGTCAAAAGCGACGTCACCGCCGGCATGCCCCGGCGCTATATCCTGTTTTCCGAGATCCTGCCCAACACCGTGGCGCCTGTGCTGGTATACGCCACCAGCGTGTTCGCCCTGTCCATTCTGGACGAGGCGGCCCTGTCCTTCCTGGGCATGGGCGTGCAGCCGCCCACGCCGTCCCTGGGCAATTTGCTCAACGGTGCCGAATCCCTGTCGGTGCTGACGGGAAAGCCCTGGCTGTGGGTGCCTGCCGGCGCGGTGATCATCCTGCTGGTGGTGTGCATCAATTTTGTAGGCGACGCCCTGCGGGACGCCTTCGACCCCCGGAATGAATAAACCGCGAAGAAGGAACCGACCATGAAAAACGACCTGATCCATCAGTCCTCGGAATACGACTGCGGCCCCACCTGCCTGGTGAACGCCCTCCGTTTCCTGTACGAACGGGAGGAAATCCAGCCCGGCATGCTCCAGCGCATCTGGATCATGGGCAACGACACCTGCTGCGAGAAGGGCGGCCCGGGCTGCCGCGGCACCTCCCGGGCCTCCATGCGGTATATGGCGGACTGGCTGCGGGAATACGGCCGGAACTGCCGCTTTCCGGTGGACGCGGAATTTCTCTGCGACGGGGACGCGGCGGTCGCTCCGGGCAACAGGGTCTGGGCCGCGCTGGAAGAGGGCGGCTGCGCCGTGATGCGGTGCTACGCCGGAGAAATTCCCCACTACGTGCTGCTGACGGCGGTGCTGCCCCACGGGGAGATCGGCCTGTTTGACCCCTACGCCGAGGACCCGGATTTCCGGGAAGCGGGGCGCCGGGTGGTGACGGGCTTTCCCAAACAGATGAACCGCGCCGTGCGCTATGACCTGCTGAACCGGACGGACAAGGCGGACTACGCCATGGGTGAACCGGCTGAACGGGAAATCGTCATCCTCCGCCGCACGGACCGGCAGGCCTGACGTCCTTTTGTAAAACCAGAAAACCGTGTCCATCAACAAAAACGGAAGAAACCGAATCGGCTTCTCCCGTTTTTTCCTTTGAGCCAGCGTCCAAGCAGCGCAGAGGGATCCCCGGCACGGCGCGTCCAAACGGGGCCGTGCGGACAAGGGCAGGGAAAGTGACAGGCTTTGTGCCGCTTGCCCTCCGCCCAAAGCGGATTGTAAAAAAACGGAAAGCACAATTGCCATCGAAATGACGTTATGATATAATAAAAATTCGGAACGGGGTCCGGCCCCGAATCTTTCCCGAGGAAGGAAACCACATGAAAGCAACGATCCGCGTCCTGGCGCTGCTGGGGCTGATGCTGATGATCTTTGGAAGCGTCTGCTGCGCGGCGGAATACCGCACGCTGCAGCTGGGCGATACCGGCGACGACGTGATGGCGCTGAAGCAGCGGATGTACACGCTGGGCTATTTCAGCTCCTCCAAATTTGCGCCGTCCTTTAACGAAACCACCCGGGACCGGCTGATGGAGCTGCAGAAAAAGAACGGCCTGAAGGCCGACGGCATCGCCACGCCGGAGGTGCAGGCTTTCATTTTTTCCGACGAATGCCTGCCCAAATCCGCCCCCACGGCCACACCCCAGCCCAAGGCCACGAAAAGCAAAAAGCAGCCGACGGCCACGCCTGCCGCGCCCAAAGCCCCGGCAACGGACGCCGACGGCTTTCTGCCCGCCGGAGAAAAACCCTTCACCTACGCCGACCGCAAAAGCGGCGTGTGGACCTACATCAGCGACCAGACCCACATCGAGATCCGGCAGTATACCGGCAAAAGCGAATTCGGCGCCAACCTGTGGCTGGAAGCCACCATCCGCCTGAAGGACCCCACCCGGCTGACCTCCATGCTCAGCTCCGGCAAAAAGCCCGGCACCGTGCTGGTGCAGCCCAAAACCATCCTGAGCGAAAACAGCGGCGTGATCCTGGCGTTCAACGACGATTTCTTCGGCTACCGCGTGCGCTACGGCGGCAAGATCGGCGTGATCGTGCGCAACGGCGCCGTGCTGTACGACGACCCCAAGAAAGCCACCAGCAAGGTGTTTCCCCCGCTGGACCTGATGGCCGTTTTTGAGGACGGCACCATGAAAACCTTCGCGTCCGACGAGCACACCGCCCAGGAATACGTCCGGATGGGCGTCCGGGACACCTACGCCTTCGGCCCCATCCTGGTGCGGGACGGCAAGCTGAACAAGGACGCGGCCAAATGGGGCGTCAAGCGGGCGCCGCGGCTGGCCTGGGGCGTGAAGGCGGACGGCACCATCGTGGTGGTGGACGTGCTGGGCCGCCGCACCGACGCCAAGGGCGTCAACATCGGCTGGATGGCGCAGAAAATGTATGACCTGGGCTGTGTGGAGGCGCTGAACCTGGACGGCGGCAACACCACCTGCCTGATCTTTCTGGGCGATATGATCAACCGGCCGGTGAACACCGCCGCCAAGGACATCCGCTACATCACCGGCCTGATCGGCATCAAGGAGGAACCATGATGAAACGGGCATTCGCGATTCTGCTGGCGGCCGTGCTGCTGCTGCCGCTGGGCCCCGCGCCGCGGCAGGCGGACGCCGCATCCGCGGTGGAAATATGGGTGTCGCCCACGGGAAAGAAAACGACCGACGCCCTGGGATGGTACGTATCCGGCGGCAGCTATTACCTGTTCCTGCCCGGCAGCCTGGATGTGAAAACGCTGAAATTCGGCTTCACCGGCGTAAAAAAGCTGACGTTCACCAAGGAGAAAAAAACGGTGAGCGCCGGCGACAGCGCCGATTTTCTGAAGGCCGGGGACTACGCCGTCACCCTGGACGGCAAAAAGAAAACCCTGCACGTCATGAAGGGCTCCGCAGGCTTCCCGGCCCTGTTTATCACCACCCAAAGCGGCACGCTGGACGCCATCCAGAAGAAAAAGACCGTCAAGGAGCCGGGGTATCTGGTGTTTGTGGGCCCGGACGGCAAGGTGCAGTATGACGGTGCCCTGGAGCACATCAAGTGCCGGGGCAACTCCTCCATGACGTTCGTGAAAAAAAGCTATCAGATCAAGCTGAAAACAGGCGCCAGCCTGATGGGCATGGGCAAAAGCAAAAAGTGGATCCTGACCGGCAATTACCGGGACAAGACGCTGCTGCGCAACCAGATCGTGTACGACACGGCCCTGTACATGAACATGCCCTACACCCCGGAACACATCTCCGCCGAGGTGTATATCAACAATGAATACCAGGGCCTGTACCTGTTCTCCGAAAAAGTGATGATCGACGACGACCGGGTGGACATTGCCGACCTGGAGGAAGCCACGGAAAAGCTGAACAGCAAGGCCCTGAGCAAGTACGCCGTGTCGGGCAGCAAAACGTCGGTGAAGGGGAAATACAAGGCCTATAAAATTCCCAACGAGCCGGAGGACCTGACCGGCGGATACCTGGTGGAATTCGAAAGCTATTCCGTCCGTTACAAGCAGGAAGCCAGCGCGTACACCACCAAAAAAGGCAACGTGCTGGTGATGAAAAGCCCGGAATACGCCAGCGTGAACCAGATGGAGTACGTGTCCCAAAAGCTGCAGGCCTTTGAAAACGCCATTTTCGCCAAGGACGGAAAGGACCCGGACACCGGGCTGCACTACACGGAAATCGTGGACCTCAGTTCCCTGGTGCACAAATACCTGATCGAGGAATACAGCAAGAATTACGACGGCAATTCCAGCAGCCAGTACTTCTACAAGCCGGCGGACAGCGTCAGCCCCCTTTTCTATGCCGGCCCCGTATGGGATTACGACAGCACCTTCGGCTCCTACGCCCAGGAGCACAACGCCGCCAAGGTGCTGAGCGGCCAGGGCCTGTGGATCGCCACGGCCAGCGGCGGCACCTTGTGGTGGCCGGCGCTGTACAAGCAAAAGGATTTCCTGGCCGCGGTCAAAAAGACCTGGAAGGCGGAACTGAAGCCCGCGGTGGAGATCCTGCTGGGCAAAACCAAAGCGCCGAAAAACTGTCCCCTGCGCTCCCTGGACGAGTACGCCGCGTCCGTGCGGGATTCCGTGAAAATGAACGACATCCGCTGGCCCCGGCGGTCCAACCCCTCCAGCGTAGCCAATACCGGCACCGGCCTGGACAAGAACATCACCTACATCCGCAAATTCCTGACCGACCGGTACGATTTCCTGTGCGGCGAATGGGGCAGATAACAGCCGCGCTTGCTTGAGCCAAGAAGGCCCTTCCTCCGCACAGACCGGGCGAAGGGCCTTTTCCGTGAACGAAGAGAACAGAAAGGAGCCCGCTATGAGCCGCCTGTACGCCATCGGGGATCTGCACCTGCACTTTCAAACGGACGTGAAAGCAAAGGCGCAGCAGACCGACCCCCTTTGGGCCGGCCACGAGCAGGTTTTCCGCCGGCAGTGCCTTTCTCTCCTGCGGCCGGAGGACACCCTGGTGCTGGCCGGGGATCACAGCTGGGGACGGAACCTGGCGGAATGCCGGCAGGACCTGGACTACATTTCCGCGCTGCCGGGGCGGAAGATCCTGCTGCGGGGCAACCACGATATGTTCTGGGACGCGAAAAAAACAGCGGCCCTGAACCGGCAGTTCGCGGGATCGCTGCATTTTCTGCAAAACAATTATTTTTCTTACCGGGACTACGCCCTGACCGGCACCAAGGGCTACTGCTTCGAAGGCCCGTTTTACCTGGACGCCCGGCGGCGCATCGTGGGCTGGGACGAGGAGGCGGCGGAGCACGCCCGCAAAATCGTGGAGCGGGAAGCCCAGCGCCTGCGCCTGTCCCTGGAGGCCGCCCGGACGGACGGCTACCGGAAGATGATCCTGTTCCTGCATTACCCGCCTACCAGCATCCTGGAAAAGGACAGCGTTTTCACCCGCCTGGCGGAGGAATACGGCGCCGAGCAGGTGATTTACGCCCACTGCCACGGGGAAAGCCGGTTTCACGACAGCATCCTGGGCATGAAAAACGGCGTCCGCTACAGCCTGGTTTCCGGCGATTTCCGGCGCTGGGTGCCGCTGCGGGTGCTGTAAACGGCAAAACGAAAGCCATCGGTTCAACCGATGGCTTTTTTGTAGCTCCCTGAGAAAAGGAAGGATGCGCATCTTCCATCACCGCCTGCGGCGGAGCTTCCCTGCTTCCGGGGAAGCCTTATCGTCCTCTCCTGCCGCCGCGGCCGCCGCCAAAGCCCCAGCCGTCCTGCTGGGCGGTGACGCTTCCGGCGCTCAGCGTGCCGGCGTAGGCCGTTTTTCCGCCGCTGAGCAGGGTGAAGGTGTCGCCGGACTGCAATTGATCAGAGGATACCAGCACGGTGTCGTAAGCGTTTAACGGGGTGAAAGAGCCCAGCACATTTCCCTGGGCGTCCAGCAGCTGGATTTCCGCGCCCTGGCTGCCGGAAACAGACAGGGCCATCATGCTCTGGCCGGTCAGGGCCGACGTATCGCGCATAACGCCGCCGGTGCTGGCCACGATCAGGGTGCCGCCGGAAACAGTGCCGGTGCCGTTGAAATCAATGGCGCCTTCCCCGGTGGTGGTGACCGCCCAGACGCCCACGACGCCGCCTGTGATGCGGATGCTGCCGTTGCTGTCCAGGGCGTCGCCGCCGGCATCCACCTGCAAAACGCCGCCGTTCACCGTCAGCATGGCGCCGGAGCCGGAGAACCGGTCGTTCCCCCAGCCGCCGCCAAAGCCCGACTGATCCTTGCCACCGGAAGCGTTTACGCCGTCATCCGACGCGGTGATGCGGATGTCGCCGCCGTTCACCGTTACGTTGGTGCCTTCCAGGCCCTCGTAGCACTGGGCGATCAGGATGCCGCCGCCGTTCACCGTCAGATCGCTGTCGGCATGCATACCGTCGTCCCCGGTGAGGATCGAGAAGCTGCCGCCGTTCACGGTCACATTGACGCCGTGCAGCCCGTCATCCGCACAGTCGAAGGAATACGTGCCGCCCAGTACCGTCAGGTCGGTGGCCGCCTTGACCGCTTTCTGGGAAACGCCGTCGGAAGACGTGGAAACCGTGGTGTTCCAGCCGCCCCGGCCGCCGCCCTTGCCGCCGAAACCGCCTTTGCCGGAGGCGCGCACAGTCCCGGCGCCGTCGCCGGTTTTCACCGTCACCAGGCCGCCGGCCAGCACCACCCAGCCTTTGCCTTCCGCATCGGTTCGGGTCGATACGATGCCGTCGCCCCCGGCCGCGACGCTGATTTCGCCGTCCAGCACCAGCACCGAATTGCGGCCCCGGATGCCATCAGTGACGGCGATGACGGCGATTTTCCCGCCGGCGATGATCAGGTCAGCCTTGCTTTGCAGGCCGTGCTTCTGGGTGCCGTTCACGATCAGGCTGCCGGTGCCGTTGATGGACAGATCGTCCTCCGCGTACAGCGTCGCGCCAATGGTGTCGTCCCCGTCCTGCAGCGCCGCGCCGTCGGTCAGACGGTTCTCGGTGCCCTCCGCCAGGGTGATGATCAGCTTATCCGCCTGCTTTTCGTAAATCGCGGGGCCCTGGGAGCTGGTGATGGTCACGCCGTTCAGGATCAGGCGCACCTTTTCCTCCTCGGATACCTCCACCGCCACCTGACCGTTGAAGGTGCCGGTGAGCACATAATCGCCTTTCCCGCTGATGGTCAGCAAGTTGCCGTCCAGGGCGCTCAAATCAATCACTTCCGCCGTTTCGGCGCTCCAGGACGCGTCGGTGTCCTTGGTTTTGTACAGCGCCGTCACGTCCAGCTGCTCCTCCGCCACCGCATGCAGCGACAGGGAGAAAAGCAGAATGGCCAGCGCCAGCAGCATCATCCATACCGGTTTATTTTTCATGGGATTCCGCCTCCTTCATTTTCCAATACGCAATGCTTTGCACGCCGCCGCTGAGGCACAGCGCCGCCAGCAGCACGCGGGAAATGCCGTTATCCACAAAATTCATCAGGGGATTGAACTGGTCCAGCACCAGGAACACCAGGAACATCAGCCCCAGGATCACCGTGGTGTGGCACAGCACCGCATGCAGCTTCTCATTCATAAGCCTTCACCTCCGCAATCAGCAGCGCGTCGCTGCTCTCCCGGCCGCCGCCGGAAGGCTGGTTGATGATTTCGTCGTTCCAGACCATAATGGAGGAATTGCCGCCGTCCAGGTTATAGGCTGCCCTGCAGCCCAAATCGTAAAACAATTGGCTCAGATCCGGCAGGGACAGGCCCGCCGATTCGCCCCGGCCGTCCACCACCACCATGCAGTAGTGCCCCGGCTCGTAATACCCGATGGCCGTGCGGGGATTGGCCGAGATAATGCGGCCCGTGCTGGCAAAGGAGGTCAGTACGCCGCCGTCGTTGTCCAGCAGCGCCGGCCCGAAGGTCCAGGCCTGCCAGGCGCCGTCCCGGACGGCGTCCTCCACGGTGAAGGCCGAGCCGGGCATCACCCGCATGGTGCCGTCGTAGTAAAGCACGCACACATCGCAGTTGGTGGGATTGGCCCGGTAAATGACCCCGTTGCGGATCACCACGCCTTCGTTGGTGTTGCCGTAATAATCACCGTTGACGGCCAGCAGCGCGTTGTTCAGGCCGGCCATGTCCGCAATACTGTCCCGGTAACCGGAGCCGTAGGTGTTCCGGGCCAGGGCGGATTGGAAGCAGGTGATGTCCCGCACGTAAATGTCCGCCAGGTAATAAGTGACGCGGCCCAGCGTTTCTTCCGTAACGGTGATGGCGATGTCCGGGCTGGTATAGCTGCTGTCCGTCATTACCACGGTATCGGTGTAACGGTCGGAAAATTTCTCGGCAAGGGGCGTATCGTCGGCGCTTTCCGTATCGTCGGCGCTGCCGTCCGTCAGGGCGCTGCCGCCCTTGCTGCTCATGCCGCTCTGGCCGCCGCCCCGGCCGTTATTCCGGCCGCCCTTGGCCGCAAAAAGCGACCCCTGGGGCAAGTCGCTGGCCCCCGCCGCGGCCAGCAGCAGGCCATCCGGCCGGGGCATGGCAGAGCCGTCCGTTTCCTGCTGATACGGATTGCTGATCACGATCCCCAGACTTTGCTGCTGCCGGGGCAGCACGTGATGAAACAAAGCAAAAACCACCAGCGCCAGCGCCGCGCAAAGCAGATCCAGCGCGATATTTTTCAGAACAGAATGCCGCTTCATGGTTCTCCTCCTTTTCTCCTTTGCGGGAACAGTGTAAAACACCTCGCTTAAATGAAACTGAAAAAATCAGGCCAAATCGTGAACAAACCGTGAAGAAAGCGCCGAAAAAAAAGACCAGAGCAAGGCAGGAAAAGCCGTCTCCCGGTTCCGGAAGGAAAATGGAAGCAAAAAGCGCCGTCCCGGCCGGGAAGGCATGTTCCGCTCCCGCGCGGCATACCATGCTGCGGAGGTGGTTTGCGTGCGGAAGGGATGGCTGCTTCTGCTGGCCGCGCTGATTCCCGTTATGCTGTCCGCAGGCAGCGCCGCGCCGGCGTCGTCCCGGACCCCGGAAAGGATGATTTGGATCGAAACGGACCGGAAACCCCTGACCGTGTACGAAGATCAGCGCGCCGCCCTCGTGTTTCCTATCGCTTCCGGCGCGGCGGATACGCCTTCGCCCCTGGGGGTGTTCCGCGTGGTCAGCCGGTTTGAAACGGAATCATCCGGCTTTGGCACCCGGTTCCTGGGGCTGAACGTGTCCCGGGGACAATACGGCATCCACGGCACCAGCAAGACCGCTTCCATCAGGCAAAACGCCTCCCACGGCTGCATCCGGCTGTCGGTCAGGAACGCCGAAACGCTGTACCGCCTGATTCCCAACGGCACGCGGGTGGTCATCGAGGGCGGCCCCTTCGGCCCCCTGAACTGGGGGCTGCGTCCGCTGCGGGAAGGCGACCGGGGCGCCGACGTGTATGAACTGCAGCGCCGGCTGATGCAGCGCGGCCTGCTGGGGAACGCCGACGGCGTTTTCGGCCCCGCTACCCGGCAGGCCGTGCGCGCCGTCCGGCAGGCCCTGGGCCTGCCGCCGGGGGATCAGGCAGACCCGGCGCTGCAGCGGCGGCTGGGCATGGCGGCTTTTGAATGATTTTTCCTTGACAAATGCCTGCGAAACAGCGATAATGAAGCGGATAATCTTGGAAAGGTGTGTGGAAACCATGGCGCAGTTGACAATGGACAAGCTGGTGGCCCTGTGCAAGGTGCGGGGCTTTATTTTTCCGGGCAGCGAAATTTACGGCGGCCTGGCCAACAGCTGGGATTACGGCCCCCTGGGCGTGGAATTCAAAAACAATGTGAAAAAGGCCTGGCTGAAAAAATTCGTGCAGGAAAGCAAAACCAACGTGGGCCTGGACAGCGCCATCCTGATGAACCGGATGGTGTGGGTGGCCAGCGGCCACGTGGGCACCTTCAACGACCCCCTGATGGACTGCCGCGCCTGCAAGGCCCGCTTCCGGGCGGACAAGCTGATCGAAGACTGGGGCAAGCAGAACGGCCAGGAAATCCAGGCCGACGGCTGGACCAACGAACAGTATGAATCCTTTATCGCCGAGCATGACATCGTGTGCCCCACCTGCGGGAAAAAGGATTTCACCGGTATCCGCAAATTCAACCTGATGTTCAAAACCCATCAGGGCGTGACGGAGGACAGCGCCAACGAAATTTACCTGCGCCCCGAAACGGCCCAGGGCATTTTCGTGAACTTCAAAAACATCGTGCGTTCCACCCGGCGGAAGCTGCCCATGGGCGTGGCCCAGGTGGGCAAATCCTTCCGCAACGAAATCACCCCCGGCAACTTTATTTTCCGCATCCGGGAATTTGAGCAGATGGAGCTGGAATTCTTCTGCAAGCCAGGCACCGACCTGGAATGGTTCGATTACTGGCGTTCCTTCTGCCGGGACTGGCTGCTGAAGCTGGGTATCAAAGAAGAAGCCCTGCGCCTGCGGGACCACAGCAAGGAAGAGCTGGCCTTCTATTCCAAAGCTACCACCGACTTTGAATACCTGTTCCCCTTCGGCTGGGGTGAACTGTGGGGCATCGCCGACCGTACGGATTACGACCTGACCCAGCATCAGAATACCTCCGGCGAATCCATGGAATACATTGACCCCGTCACCAACGAGCGCTACATCCCCTACGTGATCGAGCCGTCCCTGGGCGCCGACCGCGTGACGCTGGCCTTCCTGTGCAACGCCTACGAAGAGGAAGAACTGGAAGGCGGCGACGTGCGCACCGTGCTGCATCTGCACCCCGCGCTGGCGCCCTTCAAAGCCGCCGTGCTGCCCCTGCAGAAAAACAAGCTGGGCGGCCTGGCCAGCCAGATCCACGAAGAACTGAGCAAGTATTTCATGGTGGATTATGATGAAACCGGCTCCATCGGCAAGCGTTACCGCCGGCAGGACGAAGTGGGCACCCCCGTGTGCATCACCGTGGATTTCGAAACCGAGGAAACCGGCACCGTCACCGTGCGCGACCGCGACACCATGGAACAAAAGCGCATCCCCGTGGCGGAACTGAAGCAGTACATCGAGGACATGCAGCAGTTCTGACGACGGAAGGCAAAAGGAGAAAGCCAATGGCGTATCTGCCCAAGGATCCCATGATGCTGCTGAGCGTGGTGAACATGAAGCTGCGGGATTTTTACCCTTCCCTGGACGCCCTGTGCGACGATCTGGACGTGGCCGTTCAGGACGTTGCCGAACCGCTGGAAACGGCAGGCTATCACTACGACAGGCAGCAAAACGCGTTTGTCCGCTGACAGAATGAAAAAATACCCGAAAAATTTTTCGGGTATTTTTTGTTTGCGCCGTTTTCTCCGGCTCACTTCATATTTTTCGGATCCAGGCTGGTGTACACGTTGCCGGGCTTGATGCCGTCCTTGTGGAAGGACATCAATTCGGAAACAGTGACCAGCTGGAACCCTTTCTCGATCAGCTCCGGGATCGCCTTTTCCGCCGCGGCCGCCGTGGTGGAATACAGATCGTGCATCAGGATGATGTTGCCGTTCTTGGCCCCTTTGATCACGGCGCGGTAGGTTTTGTTGGTGTTGCGGTTTTTCCAGTCCAGGGTGTCGATGTTCCAGGTGGCGATGATCATATCGTTTTCCTTGCAGGCGCTGCGCACGTTCTTGTTGATGGCGCCGTAAGGCGGACGCAGCACCTTGATGGTGTACCCGGCCACCTCCTTGACCGCCTCGTTGGTTTTCACGATCTGGGATTTGATCACGCCCAGGGATTTGGTGGTCAGCTTGGGATGGGACCAGGTGTGGCAGGCGATTTCGTTGCCGCCGGCCAGGGTGCGCTTGAGCACCGCCGCGAAGGATTCCACCTTGTTGCCGATCACGCAGAAGGTGGCCCGGGCGTTGTACTGAGCCAGCACCTTCACGATCTTGTCCGTTTCCTCGGAAGGCCCGTCGTCAAACGTCAGCGCCAGCATGGGCTTGCTGGGGTCGATCACCCGTTTGTAGGCGGCCAGGAAGCTGTCGCTGAGGCCCAGGCAGTCCGCCAGCTGGTAATACGTCAGCAGCACCTTCCGGCTGCCCAGGGAAGCGGGGACGTACAGCCCGGCGGGCAGATATACCTCCACGCCGTAGCTGGTCATCGCCGCGTACTTGAGCCAGTCCTGCTCGGGCTTGCCGGTGTAGCCGTCGGTGGGCGTCGTCATCAGGGAAGAAATGCCGCTTTCCAGGCAGAACAGCGCCCAGGAACGGTTTTTGCCAAACAGCTTTTCCGGGGTCAGGATCTTGCCGCTTTTGGCGTCGATATTCAGCACCAGGAAGGTTTCCGTGCTGAAATCGCCCACCGTGTACAGCCCCATCAGCGTCACGTTCTCATACTGCGTGCCGATCTTTACCGCCTGGTACTCCACCGTCAGGTGGCCCTTGCTGCCGGCATGGTTCTTTTTCAGGTCCTTTTCAAACAGCGTCTGCAGCCCGTCGATCCACTGGGTGATTTTCTGGTCGGCCGCCTCGTTGCCCAGATCCGGATAGGAAATTTCATACGTGAAATCCCCCTTCTCCTGACTGCGGGTCATGGGGTTGCCGATTTCCCGGGCCGCCGTGCGCAGCTGGGTCACGGTGACGCTGTCCCGGTCCGCCTGGGAGGAAAAGCCCAGGGTGAAATTGCCCTGGATGGGGGTCACCGCGCTTTTTTCCAGGTAGCCGAACACCTTGCCGGCCCGCACCCGATACCATTTTCCGCTTTCCGAAATCAGCTCGTACGTACCGCCGCTCATGGCCTTGAAAACCACGTCGGAGGAGGCCTTGGCCTCCTTGCGCAGGTTCAGCACCGTGCCGTCGTCCTTGGTTTTCCCCCAGCCGATGTGGGGATAATTGGCCTGAATATCCAGATGGGCAGACATCATGTAGCCCGTACGTTTTCCGATCTGCACCTTGCACCAGGTGCCGTCGTTTTCCAATACGTCCACCTTGGTGCCCTTTTTATAGGAATTGATCACTTTGCCGGTGGCGGAAGGGGTTTTGCGCAGGTGCAGGCTGCTTTCCTTCACCGTGCCGGTATAGCTGATTTCCTCCGCCGAGGCCGCCGGCAGCAGCGACAGCGCCAGAATCCCCAATAAAAGCCACGCAATCAACCGTTTCATCATAACCGTATTCTTCCTTGTCATCCAATTGATAAAGGGTCCACGGCTAGTATACAACGCCGGGACCCTTTATCGCAAGATTTTTCGCTGATTTTACAAAATGTTTTCTTTTTTTGCTTCGGTCCGCCCGGGCAGAAAACGCCGCGATCTTCAGTACCACGTCTGGCAGAATTCCGTGATGTACCAGTTTTTCTGCTGCAGGGTATATTGGAAGGTTTTTGCGTCCGTCTGCTCCGCCTTGGGCAAAACGGACATGTTCTGGTTGTCCGCCGCGGTGAGGGTGTACACATAGCTGATCCGCTTGATCCGGTTGCCCAGGTTGCCCTCCACCGTGCAAATGACGTAGCTGCCGTCGCCGCGGTCCAAAACGTCCGTCACCAGGCCCACATGCTTGAAGGCGTAGCCGCCCTTCTGGCCGTAAATGACCAGGTAGCCGGGCCGGGGAATACGGGTGGTGCGCTGCATGTTGCCAAAGCCGGTATCCAGCTTCTGCACCGCAGCCTCCCGGATGGAGTGAGGCGCGCCGTCTTTGGTGGGTTTAACCTTTTTGTAGGTGTCGCTGGGTTCCATAGGCACGTCGGCGGAAGCCAGGCAATAGCCGCAGAACGCGCCGCACCAGCCGCAGGCGTAGCCCCACCATTTGGTGTAGGGATTGTTTTTGGGCGCCTGGGAAAAGGCCTTTCCGCCGGCTGCCTGCCATTCGGCGATGCCGGTATCAATGGCCTTGCGGATTTTTTCCGGCACGCCGTCGTAAGCGGCCTCCGGCTCCACCGTCACGCGGATCTCCGCCGTTTTGGGCGTTTTGGCCTTGGTGGTTTTGAACTTCAGGACGGCTTCCCCCGGCGCGTAGGCCGTGATGCGCACGCGCTTTTCATTGCTGGTCACGTCCTTTTCCACGTGCACCACCTCCGGCGCGGAGTTTTCCCATTCGCCGGTATAGGTGAGCTTGAAGGACAGGAACTTGCCGGCCGTCATCGTCAGCGTTTCGGGCAAATTGTCCACGTTTTTGGCTTTGGCGCTTTTTTTACTGGCCGCCAGGCCGCCCAGCGGCAGCAGGGCCAGCACCAGCGCCAGGCAAAGGAATCGTTTCATGCCTGCTCCTCCGGCTTATCCTCCGTCATCCGGGAAACGCCCATCACGTCGCTGACCGGCAGGCTGAACACCAGGCCGTGGCCTTCGCTGTTCAGCCCGGCGCTGCGGGTGATGGCCTGCATCACCGGGATCTTCTGTTCCCGGTTCACCAGGATCAGCACCATTTCCTTTTCCGGCTGGATGGTGATGCCCAAAAACTGCGACGCCTCCTGGGCGCCCGCGCCCCGGGCATGCACCACCGTGCCGCCCCGGGCCCCCGCGGGCAGCGCGGCGTCCATCACCAGGTCGGTAAAGCCGCGGTTCACAATCGCCACGACCAATTCCTGCTCATACTGCATGGTTTCCTTCTCCTCCCGGGCAGTTTCTTCGCTGTTGCCCATGAAATACTGCATCGTCCGGCTGCCGCCCACGCTGGACAGCGGAACGGCAAAGGCGATGCCCCGGCCCGGCAGATCCATTTCCAGCGCGCGGCTCAGCCGCCGCATGGCGTCCCGGGAATGGACGGCGGGCAAAAAAGAGCACACCACGTCCTTGGCTGTATCCTTCAGCCCCAGCAGGGCCAGCACGCCCTGGTGGGCCGTGCCGATGCCCAGGGCGGCGAACTGGGCCGCCACCCCCTCCTGGTTCAGCAGCCGGGCCACCGTTTCGCCCTTGCCGCGGTCCACAATGGTGATCAGCAAATTCAATGAAGCATTCGGCATTCGTTTCCTCCTTCAGGCCTTACACATCAATGATTTCGTCATCCGCCGCGGCCGGCACGGGCGCCGCTTTCTTTCCGCGGTTCTTCAGGCGGTACACCACGCCCAGGGCCTCGATGGCGATCAGCGGCGTCATGGCCACCATGGCCACGATACCGAAAGCATCCTCCAGGATGTTGCCGCCCATGGCCCCGCAGGCGCCCATGAACAGGGGCAGCATAAAGGCCGCCGTCATGGGGCCGGACGCCACGCCGCCGGAGTCAAACGCGATGGCGGTAAAGATGGGGTCCGTCACAAAGGTCAGGATCAGCGCCGCGGCGTACCCCGGCGCCAGAAAATACCAGATCGAAAGCCCGGTAAGCACCCTGGTCATGGCCAGGCCCACGGAAACGGACACGCCCAGGGACAACGTCCGCAGCATCACCTTTTTGCTGATGGCGCCGGATGTGACCTGCTCCACCTGCTCGTTGAGCACGTGTACCGCGGGCTCCGCCTTCACCGCCAGATAGCCCAGCAGCATCCCCAGCGGCAGCAGCAGCCACTTCAGCGGCCCGCTGCCCAGCTGTTTGCCCAGGTATTCGCCCATGGGCAGGAAGCCGATGTTGACCCCCGTCAGGAACAGCACCAGGCCCAGATAGGTATACACCAGGCCCACCGTCAGGCGTTTGATTTCATGCCGCGGCAGGTGCAGCGACAGGAACTGGAACGCCGAAAACAGCACCACGATGGGCGCCAGCGCCAGCAGCACCTCCAGGAAATACGCCGGCATCCCCTGCCGGTACACCGCCAGCAGTTCCTGCGTGGTGGCCGCGGCCGTCTGGGCCGTTTCCTTGGGCACATTGGTCAGATGCGGGAAAAACAGGCTGATGATCATCACGGCCAGCACGGGCCCCACGGAGCCCAGGGCCACCAGGCCGAAGGAGTCGTCCCGCGCGCTGCGGCCGCCCCGCACGTTGGCGACGCCCACGCCCAGCGACAGGATGAAGGGCACCGTCATGGGGCCGGTGGTAACGCCCCCGGCGTCAAACGCCATGGGCACGAACTCCGGCTTGATCAGCGCCCCCAGCAGGAACACCAGGCCGTAAAGCCCCAGCAGAATATAAGCCAGCTTCCACTGGAACAGGATGCGCAGCAGCGCCGCCACCAGGAAAATGCCCACGCCCACAGACACCGTGGCGATCAGCACCCAGTTGGGCACGCCCTGGATCTGGTTGGCCAGCACGGTCAGGTCCGGCTCCGCCATGGTGATCAGCGTGCCCAGCGCAAAGGCCACGATGACCAGGAAACGCAGGTTGCGTTTGTTGGCCAGCCGGGCCCCGATGTGGGAGCCCATGGGCAGCATGGCCATATCCGCGCCCAGCGTAAACAGGCCCATGCCCACGATCAGCAGGCAGGCGCCCAGCAAAAACAGGCCCATGGTGTCCAGCTGAATGGGCACCAGAAACAGGCCCAGCACCAGCACCACCAGCGAAATCGGCAGCACCGAGGACAGAGCCTCCCGGATTTTTTCCTTCAGCCGTTTACTGGTTTTCTTCCTCTCCGGAATCAGGCTGTCCAGCGGATTGCGGATCATCCTGAGCAAACACACCGCCCCCTTCCATGGGAATAGGCGCGCCTTTGGGATGGCGCATGCTCCACGCGCTGTCGATAATGATGCCGCCCATACCCACGATCAGCGTAAAATAATAGGTGAAGAACCGCCAAAGCAGCAGGGCGCCCACCAGCTTATCCGCAGGAAACACATTCTGAAAGAAGATGTAGAAGCCGCCTTCCTGGGCGCCGGAAGCGCCGGGCAGCGGGGTAAAGGAAGCGGCGATGTACAGCAGGAACTGCAGCGTCAGGATGTCCGGATAGCCCAGGGCGTCCAGCCCCAGCGCCCGGTAAACGAAGTACGCGATGCTCATCAGCCCCAGCACCTGGATGCAGGAAAGCAGGTACAGGTAGAACAGGCGGATGGGGTGATGGGTGAGCATATCCACGCTGGCGTGGAAATCATTCATGGCGGCGTCCGCCCGGGAGGCGGTGCGCGCCACATCCTTCACCAGGTGCAGCGCCTTGCCCACGCGGATGGCCAGGGTCAGGATGCCGCGGACGATATTTTTGTTGATGGCCAGCAAAATGACCGCCGCCACGGACAGGCCGTTGAGCAGGAAGCCCGTGATCACGATCCAGCGTCCCTGGTCGATGCAGGTCTGCACGATGCCGGGATTGAACAGCCACAGCGCGCCGCCCAGGGTCAGCAGCGCGGTCTGGAAGGTGAAAAACTTCACCGCCAGGCCGGAGGAGGAAATGCCCGTGGGCACACCGCGCTTTTTCAGGGCGAACACCTGCATGGGCTGGCCGCCGGTGGCCGCCGGCGTGACGCTGGAATAGAACGAGCCGATCAGCGCCACCAGGAACGAAGTGCGGTACTTGATCCTGACCCCCTGCTGGTGGAAAAACACGTGCAGGCCCATGGCCTCAAACATCATAAAAACGACCCAGGAGCCCACGGCCGCGCCGATCCACCGGATGTCGGCGGATTTCAGCGTGTTCCATGCGTCGCCGATATCGCCGCCCCGGGCGCTCAAATAAAGCACCAGCCCCAGGGTGCAGACAATGATCAGCGCATTGAGCAGGTTGCTCCTTGTGCGTTTGGACACTTTCATCGGTCGTTTCCTTTTCTGGAATTAGCGGGCATACAGACAGCCCGCCATTAAACAGTATACCATATCTTTTCGCCTGTGACTACCCTTCCGGCCATGAAAATATTCTCACCCGGTATCCTATTATATGGAGCGGCGGCCGAAAAAAGGCGTTTTCCGCTGCAGCCCGCGCCGTTCCCGCGATCGGGTTCCCCTTATTTGGCTGATTCCGCTTGGTTTTGAAAGGATAGCCGCCTTTTCCGTGCAGGATTTTGTCGGGATATGACGGTTTCCCGGAATCTATTGACTTTCAAATTCCGGGATACTATAATGGCGTTGTTTTGAGCAACCAGGCGGCTTTTGCTGCCGCGCCGGCTAAAGGAGGATCCATTCATGGGAAAGTATTTCGGAACGGACGGTTTCCGGGGCGAAGCCAACGTGAACCTGACCGTGGAGCACGCGTTCAAGGTGGGCCGCTACGTCGGGTATTATTACGGCCGCGGCCACAAGGCCCGGGTGGTGATCGGCAAGGACACCCGTCTGAGCAGCTATATGTTTGAGTATGCCCTGGCCGCCGGGCTGACCGCCTCCGGCGCCGACGTGTACCTGCTGCACGTGACCACCACGCCCTCTGTGGCCTATGTGATCCGCAGCGAGGACTTTGACTGCGGCATCATGATTTCCGCCAGCCACAATCCTTACTATGACAACGGCATCAAGCTGATCAACGGCAACGGCGAAAAGATGGCCGACAACGTGACGGAGCAGATCGAAAAATACATCGACGGCCTGCTGCCCGAGGTGCCCTACGCCACCCGGGACCACATCGGCCGCACCATCGACTACGCCGCCGGCCGCAACCGCTATATCGGCTACCTGATTTCCCTGGCCACCCATTCCTACAAGGGCATCAAGATCGGCCTGGACTGCGCCAACGGCTCCACCTGGATGATCGCCAAATCGGTGTTCGACGCCCTGGGCGCCGAAACCTACGTGATCAACAACCAGCCCGACGGCACCAACATCAACAAAAACGCCGGCTCCACCCACATCGAATTCCTGCAGGCGTTTGTGAAGGAAAAGGGCCTGGACGTGGGCTTCGCCTTTGACGGCGACGCCGACCGCTGCCTGGCCGTGGATGAAAACGGCCAGCTGATCGACGGCGACCTGATTCTCTATATTTACGGCATGTACATGAAGAAGCGGGACAAACTGACCACCAACACCATCGTGTCCACGGTGATGAGCAATTTCGGCTTCGCCAAGGCCCTGGAAGCCGCCGGCATCGACTGGCTGCAGACCCAGGTAGGCGACCGCTTCGTATACGAAGCCATGCGCCAGGGCGGCCATATGCTGGGCGGCGAGCAAAGCGGCCACATCATTTTCAGCAAATACGCCACCACCGGCGACGGTCTGCTGACCGCCATCAAGCTGATGCAGGCCATGCTGGATCAGAAGCTGCCCCTGTCCAAGCTGGCCGAGCCGGTGCAGCTGTATCCGCAGGTGCTCAAGAACGTGCACGTGGCCGACAAGGACGAGGCGATGCGCCATCCCGCCGTGCAGGAAGCCCTGAAGGCGGCCGAAGCGGCCCTGGAGGGCAACGGCCGGGTGCTGCTGCGCAAGAGCGGCACCGAGCCCGTGATCCGCGTGATGGTGGAAGCCCAGGATACCGCCCTGTGCAACCAGTGCGTGGACGGCATCATCGAGGCCATGACCAAGGCCGGCCTGGTGAAGGAGGGCTATTGACATGCTGAAAACCGCCGATCTGTATGATCTGAGCCATACCCTGGCCGCCCCGCTGCTGGAAAAAACGGAATATCCCTGGGAAGCGCTGGACGGCATCAAGGACTTCATTCTGGCCCTGGGCCCCACGCTGCCCAAGGAGGAATATGACGAAATCGCGCCGCAGGTGTGGGTCGCCAGGGACGCAGTCGTGTTCCCCTCCGCCCATTTGGGCGCCCCCTGCATCATCGGCCACAAAACCGAGGTGCGCCACTGCGCCTTCATCCGCGGCAGCGCGCTGATTGGCGACGGCGCGGTGGTGGGCAATTCGGTGGAAATCAAAAACGCCATCCTGTTCGACGGCGTGCAGGTGCCCCACTTCAACTACGTGGGCGATTCCGTGATGGGGTACAAAAGCCACATGGGCGCCGGCAGCGTCACCAGCAACGTCAAAAGCGACAAGACCCTGGTGGTGGTCAAGGACGGTTCGGAAGCGATTGCCACCGGCCGGAAAAAATTCGGCGCCATGGTGGGCGACCAGGTGGAAGTGGGCTGCAACAGCGTGCTGAATCCCGGCACCGTCATCGGCAAGCGGGCCAGCGTGTATCCCCTGTCCTGCGTCCGCGGCGTTATCCCCGCCGACCACATTTTCAAAAGCAAAACGGACATCGTGCTGCGGGAAAAGAAATAAATCTTCCCGCACAGCATGCCGCCGGTTCTCCGGCGGCTTTTTCATGCCTGGAAAGTCTGAAAAAATTTTACAATTTTGTGGCAGGAGATTACAAATTTGTAACGAACAAAAGAAGGTAACGCTTCCGGCGGCCCCGTTGCCGGAATGAAAGGAAGGCTCCTTTTGAAGAAGCAAACGCTGATCGGGCTGCTGATCGCCCTGCTGATCCTGGTGCTGGCCGTGGCCGCCATGATTTTTTTCTTTTCCGCCCAGGATAAGGATCAGAGCAGCGACACCAGCAAAATCGTGACGCAGCGGCTGCTGGAACGGTTCTATCCCGACTATGATCAACTGACCAAAAAGCAAAAGCGCGTGCTGCTGCGGCAATACCAGCCCACGGTGCGCAAAACGGCCCATGTGTTGGAATTCATGCTGCTGGGCGCCCTCCTCTTCCTGCTGGTGCACGGGCTGAAAGCGCGCTGGGCCGGGCTGATCGCCTGGATCACCGGCACGCTGTACGCCGTCACGGATGAGATCCACCAAACGGCGGTCAGCGGCCGGGCCGGCATGATCACCGACGTGGGGTTTGACAGCGGCGGCGTGCTGCTGGGCATCCTGCTGGGCCTGCTGCTGCTCCGGCTGTTCCGCCGGATCTTTGAAAAAGGCAAAACGGCTGCCTGATGTTCGGAAATCCGCATGATTTCCGAACATTATTTTTTTCGGCCTCTTTTAATATTCGTTTTTCTGTGGTATAATGGCTCGTCAATGCCCTGATTCGGCGAAGGAGGAAAGATTTTCCATGGAGAAGATCAAACGAAACGAACGGCTGGCGGCCATGACGTCCATTCTGACCGCGTCGCCCAACCGGATTTTTACGCTGTCCTATTTTTGCGAGATGTTTTCCACGGCAAAATCCACCGTCAGCGAAGACGTAGCCATCCTGCAGGAAACCATGAAGCAGTTCCGCCTGGGAAAGCTGGAAACAGTGACCGGCGCGGCAGGCGGCGTGCGCTACCGCCCCATCGGGCTGGGGGCCTCCTCCCGCCAGTTTGTGGAGGGTATCTGCCGCCGGCTGATGGAGCCGCAGCGGCAGCTGCCCGGCGGCTATCTGTATTTTTCCGACATCCTGGCGGAGCCGGAGGCTGTGCAGGGTATGGGCACGCTGATCGCCGGGCAGTACTATGACTGCGGGGCCGATTTCGTGCTCACCATGGAAACCAAGGGCATCCCCGTGGCGCTGATGACGGCCCAGGCCCTGCGGGTGCCGCTGATCATCGCGCGCCGGGCCACCAAGGTCTATGAGGGCAGCGCGGTGAATATTTCCTACGTATCGGGCAGCGGCGGCATCGAAAGCATGGCCCTGTCCCGCAGAGCGGTGAAGGAAGGCCAGCGGGCGCTGATCGTGGACGATTTCATGCGCGGCGGCGGCACGGCCCGGGGCATGGTGGAGCTGATGAAGGAATTCAACGTATCGGTGGCGGGCATCTGCTTTGTGCTGGCGCTGGAAAATCCCAAAAAACGCCTGATCGAAGGGGAAAAATCCCTGATGCTGCTCAGCGACATGCGGGACGGCGAACCGCTGACCATCCGCCCGGCGGACTGGATCGAACCTTGAGCGCCGCTTTCTCCCTTTTTGCGTTTCGGGAAGGGGCTCCGGTCCCTTCTTTTCCTATTCTTTGTCATAAGGAGCCATCATGTTAGCCATCATCGGCCTGGGCAATCCAGGCGAAAAATACCGCCATTCCCGGCACAACGCGGGGTTTGACGTGCTCGACATTCTGTCGGCCCGGCTGGATACGCCCATCAAAAAGCTGAAATTCCAGGCCGTTTACGGGGAAACCCTGATCGGCAGGGAAAAGGTGGCGCTGATCAAGCCGCAGACGTTCATGAACCTGAGCGGCTTTACCGTCAGCGAAGCCATGAACTGGTACAAGCTGACGCCCCATCAGGTTCTGCTGATCGTGGATGATATTGATTTGCCTTTCGGCCAGGTGCGCATCCGCCCCAAGGGAGGCCCGGGCACCCACAACGGGCTGCGCCACATCGTGCAGTGCACCGGCACGGGGGATTTTCCCCGGGTGCGCATCGGCATGGGCACACCGCCGCCCCAGTGGGACCTGGCCGACTGGGTGCTGGGCACCTTCGCAGACGACGAGCAGCGCAAAATCGCCTTTGACGCTTACATGACCGCGGCCGACGCGGCGCTGTGCTGGGCGGAGCACGGCATCGACATGGCCATGAACCGCTACAATCAACGCCATGCTGAATAACGTATCGAAGTATCTGCACACCTCCCCTGCGTTCCGGGAGGCTTTTGACGCGCAGGCAAAAGGAATCTCCGCCCTCTATGAAATGGCGGAAGGCCAGCGGCCGCTGTACGCCGCCCTGCTGGCCAGGGAATCGGGCCGCCCGGTGCTCTACGTCGCGCCCAGCGACAGCGCGGCCATGCGGGCGGCGGACGACTGCGCCCAGTGGCTGGGCGGCGCCGCCGCGGTGCTGCCCGCGCAGGAAGCCAATTTCACCCGGGGCACGGCCAGCCGGGAAACGGCGTTCCAGCGCCTGTCCGTGCTTCAAAAGGCCCGTCACGGGGACGTGCGCGTGCTGTGCGTATCCGCCGACGCGCTGCTGACCCGGATGCTGCCCCCGGCGGACTACGAAGCCTGCGCCGTACGCCTGGACGGCTCCAGCCGCATGGAGCCGGCGGAGCTGATCGCCCGCCTGGTGAAAATGGGCTACGAGCGGGTGGACATGGTGGAGGGCAAGGGGCAGTGCGCCCTGCGCGGCGCCATTGTGGACGCCTTTTCCCCGGCGGAAAGCGGCGCCACCCGCATCGAATTTTTCGACGACGAAGTGGATTCCATCCGCGCCTTCGATCCCATCAGCCAGCGCAGCCTGGAGCGGCTGGACGAAGCGGCGTTCTGCCCCGCCGTGGAATGGCTGCTGCCGCAGGAATGCGCCGCGGCCATGCGGGAAATGATCCGCCGGCAGGTGAACCGCCTGCCGGATCAGACGCTGGATTCCGATCTGCCGCCCCTGCCCGAGGAGGACGACGAAGAAACGCCCAGCGAAGCGGAAAGCACTGCCTACCATGTGTACGATACCGGTGTGAACCGGCTGTACCGGGACGCGGACCAGCTGGAAAACGGGCTGCAGCCCGCCACCCTGTCCCTGTGGGCCGGCGCGCTGGATGTTCCCTGCGCCTTCGTGTGGGAATACCTGCAGGATCCCATCCTGGTCATCGAGGACCCGGACCGGGTCAAAAGCCGCTGCCAGGACCGGCTCAGCGGCTTTGCCGAGGATTTCAAGCTGGTGCTGGAGCGGCAGGAGGCCGTGCCGGAGCAGGGCGCGCTGCTGCGCTCCTGGGAGGACGCGTTTGCCGCCATGGACGGCCGGGACATCCACCTTTTGCAGGATCTTTTGCGGGGCATGGGCGGCTTCAGGCCGGGCCGCATCGTCCGCTTCGCCGGCGTTAACGCCCCCAAATACGTGTCCCGTTTCAAGGATCTGTCCTCCGACCTGGCGGCCTGGAAAAAGCAGCGGTACCTGACGCTGCTCCTGTCCGGCGGGGAAGCCCGGGGGCAGCGGCTGCAAACGGCGCTGCGGGACATGGAAACCGCCGTTCCCTCCTGGGAGGAAAAGCCCGATGCCGGCGCCGGCGACGCGGTGATCTGGCCCCGGACGCTGAGCCACGGCTTCGTCATGGCCGATTTCGGCCTGGCCGTCATCGCCGACAGCGACCTGTTCGGCGCCGGCTACCGCAAAACCCGGCGGCAGCAAAACGCCGGGGAACGCATCGAAGCCTTCACCGACCTGAAGGAAGGCGATTACGTCGTCCACGAAGCCCACGGCGTGGGCATTTTCCGCGGCACCGTGCGGCTGCAAAGCGAGGGCACCTACCGGGATTACCTGCTGATCCAGTATCAGGGCAGCGACAAATTGTACGTTCCCACCGAGCAGTTCGACCGGGTGCAGAAGTTCATCGGAGGGCAGGATAATCCGCCGCCGCTGAATTCCCTGAGCGGCACCAGCTGGGAAAAACAGAAAAACAAGGTCAAGGCCGGCCTGAAAAAGCTGGCGTTCGACCTGGTGAAGCTCTATGCCGACCGGCAATCCATTCCGGGCCACGCCTTCGGGCCGGACACCCCGTGGCAGCGGCAGTTTGAGGACGCGTTCCCCTACGAGCTGACCCCCGATCAGGAAAAAGCCGTCAGCGAGATCCGGCAGGACATGGAAGCCCCTACCAACATGGACCGCCTGGTGTGCGGCGACGTGGGCTACGGCAAAACCGAAGTGGCCCTGCGGGCCGCCATGAAGGCCGTGATGGACGGAAAGCAGGTGGCGTTGCTGGCGCCCACCACCATCCTGGCCCAGCAGCATTATTACACCATGCTCAAGCGCTTCGCCGATTTTCCCGTGGCGATCGACGTGCTGTCCCGTTTCCGTTCTGTCAAGCTGCAGAAGGAAACCATCGCCAAAGCCGCCGAGGGCAAAGTGGACATCCTGGTGGGCACCCACCGGCTGCTGTCCAAAGACGTGCGTTTCAAGGACCTGGGGCTGCTGATCGTGGACGAGGAGCAGCGTTTCGGCGTCGCGCACAAGGAAGCCATCAAAAACCTGAAACGCACCGTGGACGTGCTCACCCTGTCCGCCACGCCCATTCCCCGGACGCTGCATATGTCCATGGTGGGCGTGCGGGACATGAGTCTTTTGCAAACGCCGCCGGAGGAGCGCTATCCCGTGCAGACCTACGTGCTGGATTACAACGACGCGGTGATCCGGGACGCCATCCTGCGGGAAATCGGCCGGGAAGGCCAGGTGTATTTCCTCTACAACCACGTGCAGCATATCGACCAGTTCGCCGCCCGGCTGCGTTCCCTGGTGCCGGAGGCCCGCATCGCCGTGGCCCACGGGCAGATGAAGGAAAGCCTGCTGGAAGACGTGATGCTGGACTTTTACGAAGGCCGGTTCGACGTGCTGCTGTGCTCCACCATCATTGAAAACGGCCTGGACGTGCCCCGGGCCAACACCATCATCGTTTTCGACGCCGACCGCTTCGGCCTGAGCCAGCTGTACCAGCTGCGGGGCCGCGTGGGCCGCTCCACCCGGGTGGCCTACGCCTATTTCACCGTGCGGCCGGACAAGATGCTGTCCGAAACGGCCCAGAAGCGCCTGGCCGCCATCCGCGAATTCACGGCCTTCGGCTCCGGCTTCCGCATCGCCATGCGGGATCTGGAGATCCGGGGCGCCGGCAACATTTTCGGCCCCGAGCAATCGGGCAACGTGGCGGCGGTAGGCTACGACATGTACTGCCGCCTGATCGAAGAGGCGGTGCAGGAAGCCCGGGGCGCCCAGGGCGAAAAGGTGCCCTTCCGGGTGGAAACCCGGGTGGAAATCAAGGTGGACGCTTACCTGCCGGCGGATTACGTGAAGGGCGAAAGCCAGCGGATGGAAGTGTTCAAGCGTATCGCCCTGATCAAAAACCGGGAAGACCGGGAAGACGTGATCGAGGAGATGATCGACCGCTTCGGCGACGTGCCGGACGCAGTGATGAACCTGATCGACATCGCGCACCTGCGGGCCATCTGCGGCCGCCTGGGCGTGCAGCGGGTCAGCTACTTCAGCAGCGCGCTGATCCTGAAGCTGGCCCCCAACGCCGTGCCCGACCCCGAACGGCTGTACCAGGCGCTTTCGGACACGGACCGGCGGCTGCTGTTTTCCGCCGCCCGGGAGCCGGCCATCCTGCTGCGGGATAAGAACCTGGACGCCGAAATGATGCTGAAAACCGCCGTTCCCATCCTGGAAGCGGTGGAAAAGGCCCTGCGCCCCGCGGACGCCGAAATGTAAAAAATCCGTGAATCGGTTGAGGAAGAACGCAATACCTGCTATAATGGCAGGGCGGCGCGCTTCCGCCGCGGATGGAGGAAAGCATGATCAAACGTTTCGCAGCCCTGCTGTGCGTCGGGCTGACGCTTCTGGGCGGCGCCGCCTGGGCGGACACCGCCGAAACAGCCGTTGTCCCGGCCGATTTTTCCAAGCAGTTCGCCGGCCGTTTCCTCAAGGAAGGGGAAGCCCCCGTGGTGGAGGACATGGCGTACCGCAGCCAGGACGTGAGCATCGAAATCAAAACCTACCGGGAAATGAATTCCGACGTGTATGTGGCGGACATTTACCTGCGGCACCTGAGCGACCTGCGCCGGGGCTTCGGCGGCGGCGCGTGGAACGGCCGCAACCAGAAGCAGCAGCGGGTGGTGGACATCGCGCTGCAGGAAAACGCCATTCTGGCCCTGACCGGCGACAACGCCCACAATTTCAGCACCGGCATCGTCTACGTCAACGGTGTACGCCACCGCAAAACCAACCCCAAGCGCCAGATGTGCGTATTGTTTGCGGACGGGGAAATGAAAACCTACAAATCCACTGAAATCACCATCAAGAAGCTGGAAAAAACGGGAAAGGCCGTGTGGCAGACCTTCCTGTTCGGCCCGGCGCTGCTGGATGAAAACGGAAAAGCCCTGAAAAAGATCCGCTCCCAGGTGGCGTCGGAAAATCCCCGGGCTGCCATCGGGTATTATGAGCCGGGGCATTACTGCCTGGTGCAGGTGGACGGCCGGGGCGTGAAAAGCGTTCTGGAGGCCGGCAAGCGCAGCAAGGGCTTCACCCTGCTGCAGCTTTCCGCGTTCATGGAAAAGATCGGCTGCAAAGCGGCCTACAACCTGGACGGCGGCCAGTCGGCGCTGATGTGGTTCAACGGCCGCATCGTGTCGACCCCCTACAAAAACGGCCGCAGCGTGGGCGACATCGTCTACATCGCCGCCACAAAGGAACCTGAAACGAAATAAACCTTAAAAACCGACGGACCTCCTCCGCCGGCTTTTCTTGTTCCCGGAAAAATTTTTCCCGTGCGCCCTGATGGAAAATGCGCCGGCGTAAAAATCAGGGAAACGGACTTGCCTGCGCGCCACGAATCAAAAACCCGCATATGAAATAGCGGGATTAACAAGCCGGGCAAGAAAGCGGGATTATGATGATTTTTGAGAATGTTGGGGGGCGATGAAGTGATGTTGAAAATTGATTGGGGTAAAAAAGCCCAAAAAACACCAGAAGAAATAGAGTATGATAATTGGTTCGATAAATACCACCAGAAGTTTGGCGAAGCGTATGGAATTAACCCATGGGAGCAAACCATAACACTCGCTGAGGCTATTGATCAGATGAAAAACGCTATAAAAACCGGCGTAAAAATCAAAAATGAACCATGGGAAAATACAGGTGTTAAACAATAAACCGCCTTCGGGCGGTTTTTTGATTGGAGGATGCACAGGACATGGATTGGACCGGATGGCGTGCGTTCTGACGCGTGCCAAGGTACAATAGTAACCACGCCCTGGAAGCGGATGAAACCCGCTGGGCCAAAGACCCCTTGATGATTTCCGGAATCTAAAGTATAATAAACTCAAAGCAGGAATGCTTATTTGAACAAATCCGTACCATCAGTTCATAGATCGGGAT
>CACYGB010000004.1 GCA_902773895.1 uncultured Eubacteriales bacterium | reverse complement strand
GCGCATCACCAGACCGCCGGACAGCAGGGTGTCCGCGGCGGTGACCTTCACGTTGGCCACGTCCATTTCCAGCATGTCGTCCATGCCGGTGATGTCGTCAAACAGCTGCCCAAAGTTTTCGATGCCGTCCGCCTTGTAGCGGATGGTCAGGGTGGCCTGCTGGGCCGTGGCGTTGACGGAGGCGATTTCAAAGTTGCCGCCGTTGACCAGCTTGTAGCCGGTGCTGGCCGTGGGCAGTTCCAGCCCCGCATCGGTGCTCAGCTTGACGGTAAAGGCGCTGCTCAGTTCGGACAGAAGGATTTCGTCCAGGGGCAGATCCTTGTCCTTGTTCTCGGCCTGTTTTTCGTAGTATTCCTTGATGGCGGTGATCTGCTCGGCGGCGTAGGTCAGGCTGGCGCCGCTCTTGGTGGTATAGACCTGATCGTGCTCGGTGGTGAAGGAGGCTTCCTTTTCCTTCACCTGCAAATCGCCGGGCAGCACCACGTCCGGCGCGGTGGACACCGTCAGCTGGATGTGCTTCTGCTCCGCTTCCGAAGCGGAGGCAAGCAGATAGTCCACGCCGTCGGGGGTCTGTTCGCCCTTCCAGGTGAATTCAAAGGGCACTTCCTTGCTGTTCAGCTTGGCGGTGGCTTTGAAATCGCCCTTCACATCCCCGTGCATAGTGAAGGAGCCGCCCACGCTGTCGCTGCCGCCCACCTGGACGCCGGCGATGCGCAGCTTCAGCACCTGCTCGGTCTTGTCGATAATGTCCTCATGCAGTTTGGTATAAGTGGTGATGTCGTCGCCGTTGTAGCGGATGGTCAGGGTGGCCTTCCGTGCGGTGGCGTTGACGGACGCGATGGTGAAGTTATCGACGTTCAGGAAGCTGTAAGCGCTTTGGGCCGTCGGCAGGTCCAGGCCCTCCGGAGCGGTCAGGGTGACGGTAAAGGTGCAGCTGATGCCGCCGGGGAAGGTGATGTCGTCGTACCGGCCGTCCGCCGAGGAATAATTGCCCTCGATGGCGGTCATTTGATCCTTGATTTCGGACACGTCCAGGGTGGCCAGGTAGTCCAGCTTCACGCCGGGCTTGGTGGTGTACACGGCGGCATGCTCGGTATTCCAGGCGGTTCCGCCGGCAGGGGCCACCAGCAAGTCGCCGGGCAGCACCACTTCGGGCTTCACCTGCATGGTCAGGGAGATGGGGCCGGGGTTCACCGCGTCGCTCTTGGCTTCGTCCTGCACACCGGTCCACAGGAAGGTGAACAGGATGCTGTGATAGCTGACAGGCACCTGTTCGTCATTGTAAGTGGTGAAGGTGGCCAGGGAACGGAAGGTGCCGCTCACCGTACCGGTCACGCGGGCATAACCGCCGGCCTGGGTGATTTCCACATCGGATGCCTTCAGCTCCATCGTAGCCAGCATGTCATCGTGCACCAGCTGATACAGCTTGCTGAAATCGTCCAGCTTATCCGCGCCGGTCAGCTTGATCGTCACGATATAGTCGCCCTCGCTGCCTTCCACGGGCACGGCGGTGCCGCCCTCAATCTCAAAGGCCGCGCCGGTGTCGGTGCTGTCGGCGAAGCGGAGGGCATACTGCGCATCCGTCAGGGAAACACCGGCGGCGTGCAGCTTCACCACGAAGGTGCATGCCATATCGCTCAGGGCGATTTTCTGCATCTCCTTGTTGCCGCCAAACCGATCGTAGATCCCTTCGATCTGTTCTTTCACCGCCTGGGCATCCAGCTGCGCGGTGATGGTCACCTTGTCGCCGGTGGCCACTGAATACACCTGGTCGTGCTCCGTATCACCGTTTACCAGCAGATCGCCGGCCAGGTTCAGCTTGGCGGTATATTCATCGGGGTTTTCCGGCATCCACACGGCGTACAGGTCGCCGTACTGGGTCACGCCGGTTTCGTCGGCCAGGGCGGAAGCAATGAACCATGACAGCGCGCCGCGCATCAGCCCGGGCTTTTCAAGCGAAGCGGTATCGCGCAGGGAAATGCCGGGCTGATCGAAGCGGAAGGCTTCGCCGTCCCGGTACAGCACGATCACGTCGGTGCTGTCGGCAGGCTGCGCCGCGGCGGCCCAGCCGATGAAGGTATGGCCGTCGAAGGTGAAGGGGTTGGCCGGCAGCTTCCGGTCGCTTTCCTGGGTGCTGCCGGGGATCAGCGTCACCTGCTGCGTTTCGTCCGTGCCGTTATTGGCATGCAGCGTCAATTCCACCGTTTGCTCCAGGTATTCCCAGGTGCCGGTGAAGGCCGCGCCGTTTTCGTCCAGGGTCACGCTTTCGGGGTCCCAGCCGCGGAACACCCAGGCGCCGTTTTCCACGTTCACCTTTTCGGGGGCAGCGGGGGTGATGACGGCGCCATAGTCCTGCTGGCCGTCCTCCGGCTTCTGGTCTGTGACTTCCTTGGGCAGCGGGGCGTCCTTCATGGGGCCGTCCGCAGTGCCGTTGACGAAGGTATAGGTGACGTCGTACTGGTTGACGGATTCTTCGTAGGTTGCTTTGTAGGTAATGTCCCGGGTAGCGGGGCCGATGGCGGGGTCCCAGCCGGAGAAGGTGTAGCTGTGCTCCGCGTCGCCTTCCTTGGTGGGTTCATCGACTGCGTAGACGGGCGTTTCGCCTTTTTCCACCGTCTGCTGACTCAGTACGGTTTCGCCGTCCTCGTCCACGAAGGTGATGGTGTATTCGTGCTGCTCCGGCGTGTATTCCCAATGGCCCACCAGGGCGATATCCTCCGTTCCCACCGTAACGGCGGTGACGGTTTCCTCACCCTGCTTCCAGCCCTTGAAGGCCCAGACGCCTTCGTCCTCGATTTCATAATCCTCATAGGAAGGAAGCGTGATTTCGGTGCCGGAAACGGCGGCTTTTATCAGGTCCTCGGACTCCAGATAAGCGTCGATTTCCTCGGGGATCGATTCGTCCGCGGTGTCGGACACGAAGCTGTAGCTGATTTCCACCGGCCGGTCCGCCCACACGGGGTAGATGTCCACCCGGGCGCCGGAGGTGTTCAGCCCGGTGATGGCGGTGAAGGCGTCGTCGGCGCTGATTTCCTGGGTGCCGGTCTCTATCAGGGTCTGCTTCTCGCCGTTGTCCACCTTGTACGTCCAGCCCACCACGATCTTGCCGTTGGCGGTCATGCCCGCCAGGGTGGACTGCGGGAAGGCGGCGCGGTTGTCCGTGGTGGCGTTGTAGCGCACCACGTCGTTGATCTTCATGCCGCGGATGGTGTTGTAGGCGTCGGTGACGGTCTTGCCGTCGCTGAACTTGGCGTTGGCGGTTTGATTGTCCGCGTCCACCGCGTGCACGTACACGGCGCAGGCCGGCGTCCAGACGTATTTGTTGCCGTCGCTGGACGCGTTGGCCACTTTGTAATCCCGCACCTCGCCGTCTTCATATTCCACGGTGAGCGTATCCAGGCTGGCGTCGGCCAGCTTGAAGTAGCTCAGCAGGTCGCTGGCGGCGCCGTAGCCGCTGATAGGCCGGATGGAGCCGTAGCTGCTGTTGTAGCTGGGGGCGTAATAGATTTTGTGGGAGCCGCCGGTAACGGTGAATTTGCGCAGGTTCCCGTCGCCGCCGGCGTTGTCGGCGTTGGCTTTGGCACCGGTGTTCAGCACGCTGTTGGCGCCGAAATTGAAGGAGGAGCCGGCGCCGGGATAATCCGCGATCCCGCCGACCAGGTACTGGAAGGTGACGTTGCCGTTGATGGTGGAGCCCACCACGTCCACGGAGGCCCACTGGGCGTTGTCGTCCTCCCGGCGGATGTTGAACAGCACCGTGGGGCTGCCGCCGGACACGGTGATGGTGCAGCCGTTGACTTTCAGGTACTGGTTGGAGGTGGTGACGATGTTGTATTTGCAGTTCTTGAATTCAATGTCGGAATTGGTCCAAGTAGACGTCCTGCCCCAGCCGTAATAGAAGTTCAGCGGGGTGTTGCCGCCGCGGCCAAAGGCACCGGCCGAGCCGGCGCTGCCGTCGTAGACGAAATGGCTGTCCGTCATGTCCCAGCCGTACATCTGGAAGAACATATTTTTGAGGCTGACGTCGGCATTGATGATTTTGACCGCCGGGCTGGTTTTGAGCGCGCCGGTTTTGTCTGTCTGGCCGTTGTTGGGCCCCATGGTGGACACGCCGCTGGCCGACGCTTCCAGGGTGACGTTTTCAATCACCGAGGTATAGCCGCCCATCACAAAGGGCAGGTTCGAATCCGAACGGTTCAGTGTGATTTTGAAGGTGTTCCGGCTGTCTTCCGTCAGGCCGCGCAGGGCGCCGGTGCCGTTCAGGTAGAAGCCGTGCTCGTTGCCGTTCAGGTCATAATTTCCGTCGCTCAGCGCGGAATTGGCGTTGACCTGCACGCCGTAGCGGTAATTGGTTGCCTTGAAGGTGGCGTCCTCGTTGGTGGTCATCACGGTGCCGCCGCTCAGGGTGACGGCCGGATTGCCCACGTAGGAGGAAGCGCTCATGGTGACGTCGCTTTCCACCACCAGCTTGCCCCGGGGAACGGTGAAGCGCTGGCCGTCCGGCAGGGTGCCGTTGATGTACATGGTGTCATTGGCGGTCATCTTCGTCAGCGCGGTGGTGAACTGGGTCCAGTAATTGGCGTTGGCGCCGGTGATGGTCATGTCCATGCCCTCGTAGGGCTTCCAGGGGCCGTCGTTCACGTGCCAATAGCCCTTGGTCAGGTCCGTCAGGTACCACTTGGCAGTGTAGGTGACGGTCAGGTTTTCGTCGTCCACAACAGGCTCGTCTACAAAGCCCTTGGTCTGCCAGACGGTCAGCCCTTCGCTGTCCGCTTTCCAGGTGATCAGGCCGTTTTCTTCCGTCAGGCCGTCCCCTGCGATGGGCAGCGGGTTGACGGCTTTCAAAGCATCCACCGTGTCGTACTTGTTGATTTTTTTCTGTCCGTTTTCATCCACGGTGCTGTCGTCGGGCAGGAAGTCGTTCAGGGCGGCGGCCACAGGCGTTGTTTCGTCCAGGCCGTTCACAAACTGGTACACCGCGCGGTAGGCGGGGGCACCGTGGTCCCATTCGCCCACGAAATGCACGGATTCGTCTTCGGAGGAGGGCGGCGTCCAGCCCAGGAACGTCCATATGCCGGAATCCGGGTCGTTCACGTTGGTGATTTCCGGGGGCGTAAAGACGCCGCCGGGAATGGCACCGTCCTCGGGCAGCTGGCTGGTGACGGCCTCCGGCACCGCGTCATAGGGTTCGCCGATGTAGGTGAATTCATAAGTGGCCGCGTAGGCGGGCTGGGCCGCGCCGTCCGTGAAAACGTTGGTGTAAACGTAGGCCGGCTGCAGGTTGCTGGTAATGTGCATCCAGGTCTGGCCCTTGGCGGTGATTTCCCCCAGGGAATCCAGCTTGGCGCCCGCGGCTATTTCCATGGTATAAGGAATATCAAAGGAAATGACGGCGCTGGGGTTTTTAGCATACGCCGCGTAGATTCCCTCAAAGTTTGAATCAGTAAAAGTGAACAGGAAGGTGACCGCGTTTATGCTTGTATCGTAGCTTTTGCTGTTGGTGTAGGTGGTGCCTAAGCAGCCGCTGGAGGCGTTGTTTGTGATCTTGTAAGCGCCCTTGAATTTTTCCACCTTGCTGAAGGCTCCGGTGCCTTTATTGACGGTGATGCTGTCAAAATCAATCGTGGTGCCGGTGGGGAAGGTTACGTCAAATAAAACCCCGCCGATGAGGTTTTTGCCGTCTCCGTGGGGGTAGAAATTCTTCAGCTGTGTGCCAACGATGCTGTCATTCAAATGGCCGGCTGCCCAGCCGAACAGTTCTGACGCGGGAATGGCCGCCTTGACGTGGCCGGTATATGTGCCGCCCTCGATGGCCTTGCCGTCCTCGGCGGGCACCAGGTTTTCCACGGTGATGTAGCTGCCCGTGTCCGCTTCGTAGTTGTCAAACCACGTAACCCCCACCGTTTTTTTGCCGGTTTGGCTGCTGATGGTGGCGCCGGACGCGCCGGAAACAACGCTGAGCAGCAGGGCGGCCAGCACCAGGAAGGGAATCAGCTTTTTTGCGAACTTCTTCATATATTGTATCTCCTTCGATGATATGGAGTTTGTTTTTTCAGGCTGTTGGCCGCGGCAGAGCTCGCTGCCGTTTCAGCAGCAGCCAGATGGCTCCGATAGCCACGCTTATCAGCGACCAGAAGTTTCCGGCAGGCAGGATCCAGATGAAGGGCTCCGTTTCCCGCAGCAGGTTCAGGATGAACCGGCCGCCGCCGTACAGGATCATGTACCAGGCATACACCTGGCCGCGGCATCGTCCCCTGCGGATCAGCAGCATCAGCGCGCCGCACAGCAGCAGGGCATGGATCCCCTCGACGATCTGGCTGGGAAAGCGGATGACGCCACCGGATTCTGCGGTGTGCAGGATCACCCCGACGCAGCAGCCGTCCATCAGGCATTTCACCTTCAGCAGCGCCAGCATCACACATTCGCCCGGGGCGCACAGATCCAGCGCGTCCTCCGGCGGCATCCGCAGCGCCAGCGCCGCCAGCGCCATCAGCGGCGGCACAAACAGCAGCGAACCGAAAAAGGACCGTCCCGCCAGGCTGCCGCCTGATTCGATGGCAAACATCAGCTTGGCGCCCGCGTAGCCGGCGCAGGCAAGCAAAACCGACAGGATCGCGGTTTTCCATGGCGGCACGTGCAGATGCCGCGCGGAGACCAGCATTACGATCAGCATCAGCCCCGTGCCGGCTGTCATTCCCATTTCAATCGTCATGAGGACGTTCTTTCCTTTCGGGTAATTGTCGAATCGGAAAAGGGTAAAAGACCCCCACCCGTAAAACTTACATTTTTACGGATGCATTATACAACACTTTCCGTATGGGACACAAGAGAAAATGATATAGTTCTTTCATATTTTTGACAGAAAAACATTCGTTTTGTAATAACTCCGCAACAATAGAAGGCGCATATCATTTCTTGCTGGCGGATTTCATGCGGCAGGACGCGCTTCGCAGGGGAAAAGCGCGCCCGGATGCCGGAAAAAGCACACTTGACAGGGAGATTCGCCTGGGATAAAGTATCAGCGGTACGGAAGGGGAGAGGACGATGAAGCTCCGGAAGCGGTTGGTTTTTCGCGGCACGGTGCAGGGGGTCGGCTTTCGCTGGCGCGCCGTGCACGCGGCGCAGGCCGCGGGCGTTACCGGCTGGGTGCGGAACGAAGCGGACGGCTCCGTCACCCTGGAGCTGCAGGGAACGGCGGAGCAGATGGCCTGGGTCCTGGAGGGGATCGGCCGGAGCCCGTACATCGCCGTGGATGCCGTGGAAGAAACCCCTCTTCCGCCGGCGGAGGAGGAACGCTCCTTCCGCGTGCTGGATTGAAAGGAAAACATATGAAAACACAGCCCATTGACAACAAGGTATTTTACCGGCGGCTGGTCGACCTGGCGCTGCCCATCGCTTTTCAGAGCCTGATGCTGGCCGCGGTGGCGGCCGGCGATGCGCTGATGCTGGGGCGTATCGCCCAGGAGGAAATGACGGCGGTGTCCCTGGCCACTCAGATCCAGTTCGTGCAGAATATGTTCATTGCGGCGGTGACGGCGGCAGGGGCCATTCTGGGCGCCCAGTATTTCGGAAAGGGCGACAGGAAAACCATCCAGGCGCTGTTCAATTTGATCCTGCGCTTCAGCGGGCTGATTTCGCTGCTGTTTTTTGCCGCGTGCGAAGCAATCCCGGAAACGCTGATGCGGATTTTTACCCACGACGCGCCGCTGCTGGAGATCGGCAGCGCTTATCTGCGCATTGCCGGCTGGTCTTATTTGCTGACCGGCGTTTCCCAGTGCTACCTGACCATGATGAAGGTAACGGACCACGTGCCGTCCAGCGCCTGGATCAGCGCGGCGGCGGTGGTGTCCAATATCGGGCTGAACGCCGTGTTCATTTTCGGCTTGCTGGGCGCGCCCAGGATGAACGCCCGGGGCGCGGCGCTGGCCACCACCCTGGCCCGGTGCGTGGAGCTGGCGCTGTGCCTGGTCATTTCCCGCAGGCCAGGCTATATCCGTCCCGCCTGGCGGGAGCTGGCCCGGGGCGACCGGCAGCTGACGCGGGATTTCGCCCGGCAATGCCTGCCGCTGCTGGGGGGATCGCTGTTCTGGGGCGTGGGCTTTACTTCCTACACCGCCATCATCGGCCATATGGGCGCCGACGGGGCGGCGGCCAATTCCGTCGCCGCCGTGGTGCGGGACCTGATCTGCTGTGCCTGCAACGGCATCGGCAGCGCCGCGGGCATCATGGTGGGGAATGAACTGGGGGCCGGACGGCTGGAGATGGGCAAGGCGTACGGCATCAAGCTGAAGAATATTTCCTGGGTGATCGGCTTCGCTTCCACGGCGCTGGTGCTGGCGCTGACGCCGCTGGTGGTGCGGATGGTGATCCTGACCGAGGAGGCCCGGGGCTACCTGACCGGAATGATGGTCATTATGGCCGTTTATATGATCGGCCGGTGCGTAAACACCGTCACCATCAACGGCGTGCTGGACGGCGGCGGCGATACGCTGTTTGATTTGTACAGCCTGGCGGTGTGCATGTGGGGCATCGCCATTCCGCTGGCGCTGCTGGGGGCGTTCGTGTTCCATTGGCCCGTGCTGGCGGTGTACGCCTGCACCTGCCTGGACGAGGTGGGCAAAATCCCCTGGGTGATGCTGCGTTTCCGCAAATACAAATGGGTGCAGGATCTGACCCGGTGAGGCCGCCTGGAGATTGACAAACGGAAACAGGGCGAAGGAACAATCCGCAGCCGGGGGAAATGAGGAACAGCATGAAACGGAAAATGGAGGTCAACCCGCTGGAGGGCGGCATCCTCAGGCAGATGCTGCTGTTTGCCTTGCCCGTTATGGGCGCGGCGCTGCTGCAAATGCTGTTTTCCGCGGCAGACACGGCGGTGATCGGCCGGTTCGGGCATCCCGGGGCGCTGTCCGCCATCGGGGTATCCAGCGCGGTGATCAATCTGCTGGTGGGCGGACTGACGGCGCTGGACGCCGGCGTGACTGTGGCGGCAGGAAGACGGTACGGCCAGGGCGACCGGGAAGGCGTGGGGAAAATGGTGTCCGCCCTGCCCCCGACGGCGCTGCTGCTGGGCGGCGCGCTGGCCGCCGCGGCGGTGGCGCTGGCGGACCCCATCCTGGGCTGGATGAACTGCCCGGCGGAGATCCGGACGGACGCGCGGCTGTATTTCCGGATTTACTTCCTGGGCGTTCCGTTTTTGCTGACCACCGGGCTCCTGTCCGCTGTTTTGCAGGCCCGGGGCAATTCCTTTCTGCCGTTTTTGTTTCAGACCGGCGCCGCCGTGATCAACATCGCGCTGAACCTGGTTTTTGTGATCGCGCTGGACTGGAATATTGCCGGCGTGGCGGCGGCCACGGTGATTTCCGAGGCGCTGTGCGCCGGGGCGCTGACGCTGTTCATGGCCCAGCAGCGGGATGAAACGCGGCTGCGCCTGCGGGAAATGCGCTTATTCCGCTCCCTGGGCGAAGTATTTTCCATCGGCATTCCCTCCTCCCTGGAGGGAATCGTGCTGAATCTGTCCGGCGTGATCATCGCCGCCGCCATCAACCGTTTCGATGCCGCGGTGATCGCCGGCAACACGGTGGGCACCACCATCGAAGGGCTGATCGTGGTTTCCTTTACCGGCTTTGCCAACGCCAGCGTGGTGTTCATTTCCCAGAACTACGGGAAGGGAAATTTCCAGCGCATCGGGAAAATTTACCGGACCACGATCCTGTCGGTGTTTTTGATTTCGGAATCGCTGGGCATCGCGGTGTATGCCCTGTCGCCGGTGCTGACGCGCCTGTTTACCCAGGACGCGCTGGTGATGGCCCATGCCCGGACCCGGATGTTCTATATGTGCCTGTTTTTCGGCGGCTGCGGCGTGATGAACGTGATCAGCGGCTGCGTCCGCGGGCTGGGGGAAGCCCGGCTGCCCCTGATCATCTCCATCCTTTGCTCGGTGGTGTTTCGTGTTACCTGGATTTACACCTACGCCGCCGGGCGCGGCACGGTGGAGGCCATTTACGTATCCTACCCGCTTTGCTGGGGGCTGTGCGTGGCGCTGAACGCCGCCGCGTTCCATGTTACGTTCCGCAAAAAGAAAGCGGCAGCCGAAGCTGCCGCCTGATATACAGGGCTCAGGGCGGAGAATGCCGCGGGGCCGCCCGCGGCGTTTCCGGATGGCGCTTGAGGAAGGGAATGAGCAGCGTCAGCGCCACGGCGCAGCAGATCACGTCGGTAATGGGCGTAGCCATGACGATGCCGTCCGCGGGAATCAGCAAATTGAGCAGGAACATCATGGGAATATCCAGCAGCCCCTTGCGCAGCACCGCCAGCAGGAAGGAGCGCGCGCCCTTGCCCGTGGCCTGGAAGAACGAAATGATGGCGTAGGCGCAGGCGGAAAAGGGACCGCCCAGGCACAGGATGCGCAGAAACCGCGCGCCGCTGTCCAGGGATTCCACGTTGCTGTCCACAATGAAAATGGACACCAGCTGCCAGTTGAACATGAGGGAAACCGCCATGCACAGCAGCGCCAGGGAAACGGACATGGCGCCGGAGTACAGCACCGACTGCCGCATACGGCGGAAATTTTTGGCCGAATAATTGAACCCGATCAGCGGCAGCACGCTTTGGGACATGCCCCGCACGATGCAATGGGCCAGCATGTTGATTTTTTTCGCCACGCCCAGGCCCGCCTGGCAGGCTACGCCGTAGGCGGCCATCATGTTGTCCAGCACGGCGTAGGAAATGTTTTCCATCAGCGTCATCAGGCAGGCGGGCAGCCCGGCGCTGAATACCCCGGCGACCACCGAGCGTTCCAGCATCTGCCGGGACGGCCGGAAACGCAGGCTGGTTTTGCCCCTCCGGCGGCGCAGTGCGATGAGGAAGTACAGCAGGGCGCACAGATTGGACAGCGCGGTGGCGGCGGCAGCGCCTTCGATTTCCCGGCCCGGCGGCAGCAGCACGAACATGAACAGCGGGTCCAGCGCGATGTTCATCAGGCCGCCCAGCATGATGCCGGCGCTGGCCATCATTGCCCGGCCCTCGGAGCGGATCAGGTGGGAAAGCAGGGCGCTCATGGCGGTGGCCGGGCCGCCCAGGGTGACGGTGATGCGCAGGTAATCCCGGGCGAAGGCGTGCACTTCTTCCGCCTGGCCGCCCAGCAGATCCAGAAAAGGATCGGCCAGCACCGCGGTCAAAATGCAGTACAGCAGCGTCAGCCCCAGGCATCCCCAGGCGGAAAACGAGGAGGCGCTGCGGATGCGCCCGGCGTCGCCCTGGCCCATGGCTCGGGAAATGACGCTGGCGCCGCCGACCCCGAACAGGTTGGAAATGGCGGACAGGAACATGAACGCCGGCATGCACACCGTGGCGGCCGTCAGCATGGCGTCGCTGCCGGTCAGGCCGATGAAAAACGTGTCGGCCATATTGTAAATCACCAGGATGATCTGTCCCAGCACGGTGGGAACGGCCAGGCGGATAATGGAGAGCAGGATGGGGCTGGATTCAAACAGCTCCCGCTCGTTTTTCCGCGGGCTCATGGCCTTCCCTCCCTTCCGGAACAAAAGGAAAAATCAAAAAAAGATAAAACGGAAACACAGCCTTTCGCGCAGCCGCGAAAGACGCGGAAATATCGTTTCGGGCGGCCCGGCATCCTCCGGGAAAGCCTTTTTCTTTTTCGCTTTTATTATACGATAGAGGAATCAAAAATACAAATTATGATTTTTTCGTAATCAATAAAATTTTTTAATGGATACAGGAAAAAGACGGAGCGCTTTTCATCAAAACGAAGGCCGACGGCTTGCAATCATGGAAAAAATATGGTATCATTTAACCAGATCGTGCGTGTTCAGCACAAAAAAGGAAAATGGAGGAAAGAGCAATGAAAAAAATCCTGGCTGTTCTTCTGGCGCTGATGATGATGATCCCCATGGTGAGCAGCGCGCTGGCTGTCAACGAGGATGTGGAAGGTGAACTGGTCATTTATTCTTCCATGTATCAATTCGTGATCGACATGATGGATGAAGCCCTGAAAAAGGAATTCCCCAACCTGGTTCCCGGCAACGACGGCAGCTTCTTTTTCTACGGCGGCACCAGTTCGCTGATCCAGAAGCTGTACGGGGAAATGGGCCCGGACAAGACCGGCGACCTGGGCTGCGACATGATGCTGGTGGCCGAACCGGCCCTGAGCCTGGAGCTGAAGGAAGCGGGCTACCTGCAGCCCATCGCCATCGAGAATCCCGATCAGCTGCTGCGCTTCCCCTATGACGCGGAAGGCTACTGGTACCCCGTGCGCGTGTGCAACATGGTGCTGGCCTACAACCCCGAAAAGGTGGATGAATGGGCGGCCAAGGGCGTGAACATTCCCAAGACGTTCAAGGATTTCGCCACCGATCCTTCCCTGAAGGGCTATATCTCCATGGGCAACCCCATGACCAGCGGCACCACCTTCGCCGCCGTGGCCTCCCTGATCCAGGACAACCATTACGGCAAGGAATACCTGGACGGCCTGGCTGCCAATGAAGTGATGATCGAATCCGGCTCCACCGCGCTGACCAAGCTGGAAACCGGTGAGTGCGCCGCCATCATGATCCTGGAAGAATCCGTGCTCAAGAAGCTCAAGGAAGCGGACGATGCCGGCAACCCCATCACCAACCTGGCCTGCATCTATCCCGAGGACGGCGTGATCCTGATCCCCTCCACCGTGATGACCGTGGCGGAAAACCACAGCAAGAACGTGAATGTGGAAGCCTGCGAAGCGGTGGAAAAGTGGCTGCTGAGCGAAGAAGCCCAGAAGCTGATCCTGCAGGGCTATATGCACTCCGTGTTTGCCGGCATGACGGAAATCCCCTATAAGTCTGTGGATACCAACTGGCTGATCGAAAAGGATATGGGCGTTGACTGGGAGAATGCCTATAAGAACCGTGAAAACATCAACACCGCCTGGACCGAAACCGTGACCACCAAATAATCCCTCTTTATAAAAACGCTTCCGCGGGGGAAGCCGTATATCGGCTTCCCCCGTTTGAATAAACTGTTTTGATTTTCAGTGAGGTGCATGCGCATGAAAACCGCAGTGCAGGATCGTCTTCCCGCGGCCAGCCCCTCTCCCTGGGCAGCCAAGCTGGCCCTGGCGCTGGCGTTTGCCCTGGGCCTGGCCATTATCGTTCTGGGCGTTACGGGCATGCGGGAATACAACGGGTCGGGCTTCAGTTCCGAAAGCGCTTATTATGCCATTTACGCCCTGAAAGGGGACACGGCCGACGCCTGGTCCAAGGACGTGCAGCCGCTGCGGGAGGCGCTGACCCAGGAGCAAAGGGACAAAACGGACGCGGCGGTGCTGACGCTGCTGGAAAACGCCTGGGAAAGCCAGGGCAAGGGCGGCGCGGACAAGGCGCGCTCCATTTTGGCCGCCGCCCCGGAAAACGACCGGCCGGCCCTGGCCTGCCGACTGCTGTACGCCACGTATCTGGTGAACGGCCCCAAGGTGAGCACGGCCAACAAAAAGGAAATCGCTGCGCTGACGGATCAGGACGCCGCGGCGTTCCGCCAGGCGCTGCTTTTGTGCGTGGCGCAGGAGGACGCCGCTCTGCCCGCAGCTGCGGAAAAAACGGCGGGCAGCTTGCAGGGGACGGACCGGCAGGCCATGCTGATGCAGCTTTTGTTCGTCAGCAGCGGCTCGTCTGCCTCCACCGACGCGGTGAACGTGCTGAAAAAAGGCGTGCGGGATAAGGCGGCCCAGCTGGACGCCTTTGCCATGATCGCCCGGGGCGACGTATCCTGGCTGTGGCAATTGATCGTGAGCAACAGCCGCACGGCCATCCTGATCGGCATCATCATCGCGCTGGACGCCCTGCTGCTGACCCTGCTGATGATCAGCGACAAAACCTGGGTGATCGATTTCAAATGGATCATCATCCTGCTGATCGTGGATTTCCTGCTTTTGTTCCAGCTGATGCCGCTGGTGTACATGGTCGTCAAGGCGTTCTTCCCGGAAAGCACCTTTTCGCTGGAGACCTTCAAGCGGCTGTATACCTATCCGCTGAACCTGGACGCCCTGACCAACACGCTGATCGCGGCTTTTGCCACCATGATCCTGGGCACGCTGATCGCCTTCCCCCTGGCCTGGCTGGTGGGACGCACCAACCTGTACGGCCGGAAGTTTTTCCGCGCGCTGTTTGTGCTCACCTACATGGTGCCGCCGTACGTGGGCGCTATGGCCTGGCTCAGGCTTTTGAACCCCAACGTGGGCACCATCAACCAGTGGATGCGGGTCCTTTTCCATCTCAGCGACGCCCCGGGGCCCCTGAACGTGTACAGCCTGCCGGGCATGATCTGGGTGCTGAGCAGCTTTTATTATCCCTACGCTTTCATCACCATCAGCCGCGCCATGGAAAAAATGGACCCGTCGCTGGAGGAGGCCAGCCGCATCAGCGGTTCCTCGCCGCTGAAAACGCTGTTCACCGTGACACTGCCCATGATGATGCCGTCCCTGATTTCCGGCGCTTTGCTGGTGTTCGTCAGCGCGGCCAGCTGCTACGGCATCCCCTCCATCATCGGCAGCCCGGGCCGCGTGCATACAGTAACCACCCGCATCGTGGAATATGTGTCGCTGGGCCAGCAGGGCCTGAACGACGCCACGGGCATGGCGGTGTTCCTGATGGTGATGGCGGTGATCATCCTGTTCATTTCCGACGTGGTGCTGGCCAAACGCCAGTACATCACCGTGTCCGGCAAATCGGTGCGCCCGGCCATTGTGGACCTGCGCTCCTGGCGCGTGCCGCTGACGGTGCTGGTGGCGCTGTTCGCGGTGGTTGTGATCCTGATCCCCTTTGCCACCATATTCTCCACCTCGTTCAAAATTGACGTGGGCAAGAGCATGTTTGACCAGAACAACTTCACCTGGGCGAACTGGAAAACGGTGTTTGGCCGGGTGGAAACGGTGAACAGCCTGAAAAACTCCCTGCTGTTCGCCGCTGTGACCGCCACGGTGGGCATTGTGATCGCCTGCACCATGAGTTATTTGCTGCAGCGCACCCGCCTGCGGGGCCGCAAGATTCCCGATTTCCTGATCACCCTGGGCTCCGGCACGCCCAGCGTGGTCATCGCCCTGGGGCTGATCATGACCATGCGGGGCAACTTCGGCATCAACATTTACAATACGGCCTATATCATGATCATCGCGTACCTGATCAAGTACCTGATGATGGGCATGCGCACCGTGGTGTCGGCCATGAGCCAGATCCACGTATCCCTGGAGGAATGCAGCCAGGTGGCCGGCGCCAGCTGGCTCCACACCATGTTCAAGATCACCGGGCCGCTGATTTTCCCCAGCATCGCGGCCGGCTGGTTCCTGATTTTCATTCCCAGCTTTTACGAGCTTTCCATGACCACCCTGCTGTATTCCAGCACCACGAAAACCATCGGCTTCCAGCTCTATGAGTACTGGACCTTTACCAGCCAGCCCATGAGCTGCGCCATGGCTTTCGGCATCCTGCTGATCGTGGTCTTCCTCAACTTTGTCCTCAACCGCCTGACTAAGGGCGAATTCTCCATCTGAGAAAGGAACGATACCCATGGCAACCGTAACGATCAAACATATCACAAAAGCCTTTGGCGACAACGTGGTGCTGAAGGAGTTCAACGAAACGTTCCGGGAAGGGGAGTTCATCACCCTGCTGGGTCCGTCCGGCTGCGGAAAAACCACCATGCTGCGCATTATCGCGGGCTTTGAAAAACCCACCTCCGGGGAGCTGTATATCGACGATCAGCTGGTGTCCGGCGGAAAAACCTTCGTTCCGCCGGAAAAACGCAGTATCGGCATGGTGTTCCAAAGCTACGCCGTCTGGCCGCATATGAACGTGTTTGACAACGTGGCCTACCCCCTGACCATCAAAAAGAAGCCCAAGGCGGAAATCAGGGAAGCGGTGGAGCACGTGCTGGACATCGTGCATCTGAGCCAGTATGCCCAGCGGTTCCCCAACCAGCTGTCCGGCGGCCAGCAGCAGCGCGTGGCCCTGGCCCGGGCGCTGGTGGCGGCGCCGAAGCTGCTGCTGCTGGATGAGCCGCTGTCCAACCTGGACGCCAAGCTGCGGGAATCCATGCGCTTTGAAATCAAGGAAATCCAAAGAAAGCTGGGCATCACCGTGGTCTACGTGACCCACGACCAGACGGAAGCCATGGCCATGAGCGACCGCATCTTCCTGATCAACCGGGGCGTGGTGCAGCAAAGCGGCACGCCCCAGGAAATCTACAATCAGCCCGCCAATCAGTTCGTGGCCGATTTTCTGGGGAAGGTGGATTTCTTCAAGGGCGAGGCCGACGGGGAACGCATCGTATTCCCCGGCATGGGCGGCCAGTCCATCGCGTACAGCGGGCCGCGCCGGGGCAAGGTGGAGGTGGCTATCCGGCCGGAAAACATCTATTTTGACCCCGACGGCGTGCTGGAAGGCACCCTGGAGCACCAGTATTACCTGGGCGACGTGGACGACTGCCGGGTCCGCGTGGGGGACACGGCAGTGCGCGTGATCGCCAGCGGCTTTGCGTACAAAACGCTGCGGGACGGCCAGAAAGTGCGCATGAACATCCGGGATATTATGGTGTTTGAGGATGACGGTCTGCTGGAGCAGATGCTGAAAATCCAAACCTGAAGGAGAGGAACGCACTTGGAAAAGCGAATCCGGGATCTGTATTTCCGAATGATCGCCTTTGACCGGGGTCAGCCGGATCTGATACAGCACTTCACCAAAGTGCACAGCTACGCCGCCCTGATTGCCCAGGCCGAAGGAATGGACCCCGGCGCGGCGCAGGTGCTGGAGGCGGCTGCGCTGGTGCATGACATCGGCATCCCTTTGTGCAACCGCAAATACGGCGCCCATCCGGGACCGCTGCAGGAAAAGGAAGGGCCGCCGCTGGCCCGGGAAATGCTGACCGGCCTGGATTTTACGCCGGAAGAAATCGACCGGGTGTGCACTTTGGTGGGGGAGCACCATACTCTGTCGCCTGTTGACGGGATCGACCACCAGATCCTGCTGGAGGCCGATTTCCTGGTGAACTGCTTTGCGCATCAAAACGGCCCGGAAAGCCTGACGCACACCTGGAACACGGTGATCCGGACCCAAAGCGGCAAAAAAATCTTTGCCGATATGTTTGGTTTGCCCCAATAAAACGCGCGCCCCGGGCGAAACGCCGGGGCGTTCCGTTTGGCGGGGTGAGGGTGAAATATTCCGGTAACCTGTGATACAATGATTTCAAAGAAAACCGGAGGATGAGGAAAATGGAAAACCGATATGTGCTGAATTGGGACCGCTACGCCGAAACGGCCCGGCAGGCCGCGGCGGAAGGCGCCGTGCTGCTGCGCAACGAGCACCAGGTGCTGCCGTTCCGGGAAGACACCGTGATTTCCGTGTTCGGCAGGATCCAGCTCCATTACTATAAAAGCGGCACCGGCTCCGGCGGCCTGGTGAACACCCGGTACACCGTGGGCATCCTGGACGCGCTGAAGGAAGAAAAGCGCCTGCGGGTCAACGCGGATCTGGAGCAGGCGTACCGCGCCTGGGTTGCGGAGCATCCCTACGACCTGGGTAAGGGCTGGGGTAGGGAACCCTGGAGCCAGGCGGAAATGCCCCTGGACGACGCGCTGGTGGCCGCTGCCGCCGCGCAAAGCGACGCCGCCCTGGTGATCATCGGCCGTACCGCCGGCGAGGATCAGGACGCGGCGGACCAGGAGGGCAGCTACCGGCTTACGGCCCTGGAAAGGGACATGCTGGCCCGGGTGCGCCGGGCGTTTTCCACCGTGGCGGTGGTGCTGAACACCGGCGGCGTGATGGACATGCAGTGGGTGGGGGAATACGCGCCGGACGCCGTGATGTATGTGTGGCAGGGCGGCATGGAGGGCGGACGCGCCGTGGCGGATCTGCTGACGGGCCGGGTGAACCCCTCCGGCAAGCTGGCGGATACCATCGCCGTCAGCGCCGCCGATTATCCCTCCACCCGGAATTTCGGCGGTGAAAACCGGGATGTGTATCAGGAAGATATTTATGTGGGCTACCGCTGGTTTGAAACCTTCGCCCGGGACCGGGTGCTGTATCCCTTCGGCTTCGGGCTTTCCTATACATCGTTTGACGTGGCGCTGACCGGCATGAAGGAGCGGGACGGGAAAATCGCCCTGTCCGTCAGCGTGACCAATACCGGCAGCCGCGCCGGCAAGGAAGTGGCCCAGGTGTACGTGGCTCCGCCCCAGGGGAAGCTGGGCAAGCCGGCCCGCAGCCTGGCGGCTTTCCGGAAAACGGCGCTGCTGCAGCCCGGGGAAACGCAGGAACTGGCCTTCACCCTGGACCGGGATCAGTTCGCTTCCTATGACGACAGCGGCGTGACCGGCCATAAATCCTGCATGGTGCTGGAAGCGGGCATCTACCAGATGTTCGTGGGGTGCGACGTGCGCTCCGCGTTCCCGGCGGGCAGCGTGTTTGTGCCCAAAACGGTGGCGGTTGCCCGCCTGCGGGAGAGGTGCAGCCCCACGCTGGCCTTTGACCGGGTCAGGCCGCGGCTGGACGCGGCAGGCAGCCTGGTTCCTGGCTGGGAAAAGACGCCGCGCCGCTCCTATGACCTGCCGGAGCGCATCCGCAGGGAACTGCCGCCGGATCTGCCCTGCACCGGCGATCAGGGCATCACGCTGGCCGACGTATTGGACGGCCGCAGCGGCATGGACGCCTTTGTGGCCCAACTGACGGATGAACAGCTGTGCGCCGTGGTGCGGGGCGAGGGCATGTGTTCGCCCAAGGTGACGCCCGGCACGGCGGCGGCCTTCGGCGGCGTCACGGAGGAATTGCAGGCCTTCGGGATCCCCTGCGGCTGCTGCGCCGACGGGCCGTCCGGCATCCGCATGGACTGCGGCACCTATGCCTTCAGCCTGCCCAACGGCACGTGCCTGGCCTGCACGTACAACGAAGAAATCAACGAGGCGCTGTTCGGCTTCCTGGGAGCGGAGCTGCGCAAGAACCACATCGATACCATCCTGGGCCCCGGCATGAACCTGCACCGCAATCCCCTGAACGGGCGCAATTTTGAGTATTTTTCGGAGGATCCCCTGGTCAGCGGGAAAATTGCCGCCGCCCAGCTCAAGGGCCTGCACCGGTACGGGGTTACCGGCACCATCAAGCATTTTGCGGCCAACAACCAGGAATACCACCGGCGGGTGCTGGATTCGGTTTTGTCCGAAAGGGCCCTGCGGGAAATCTACCTGAAGGGGTTTGAAATTGCCGTCAGGGAAGCGGGCGCCTATTCCGTCATGACCACCTACGGCGCGGTCAACGGCATCTGGACCGCCGGCAATTATGACCTGGTAAAGGGCATCCTGCGGGACGAATGGGGCTTTGACGGAATGGTGATGACCGACTGGTGGGCCGCCATGAACGACGAAGGGGAGAAGGCCTCCGGCCAGAACCTGGCGGCCATGGTGCGCGCGCAGAACGACGTGTACATGGTGGTCAACGACGCCAAAGACCACGCGGACAACCTGGCGCAGCGGCTGACGGAAGGCACCCTGACCCGGGGACAGCTGCAGCGGTGCGCCGGCCACGTGTTCGGGATGCTGCTGCGCTCTCCCGCGCTGCAGCGGCAATTGAACCGCGTCAGCGACGAGGAAAAGGAAGCGGAGAGGCTGCTGCCCCCCGACGACCAGGTGAATTTCGATCTGCCGTTCGTTCCCATGGAGGAAAAGCGGACGCTGGATACGCGGGAAGGCTCCACCGGGAAGGGCGCGTCCCAGGTGTACGGCCTGCAGACGTCCATCCCGGGCCTGTACTCCCTGCGCCTGCGGCTGAGGGTGGACGCGGAGGCGCTGGCCCAGGTGCCGCTGACGGTATTCGCCAACGGGAAAAACAAGGGCACCTTTACCTTCCGCGGCGGTGATGATTCGGTCCGCGAATTGGAGGTGGACCTGGGGCCCTTCGTGGGCAGTCACAATTTTGTGAAGCTGTACTTTGCCCAGAGCGGCATTTGCCTGGAGGAAGCCACAGTGGAAATGCGGGAAAAGCTGCCCAAGCGGTACTGGGATTAAGCAAATCAATGATTTTCCCACTGCGGGAAAGGAGAAACGGTATGAAACTGAATGACGGCTGGGAATTGCTGGCGGGGGAAATGCGTCTGTCCTGCCGGGTGCCCTGCTCGGTGTATGAAACGCTGTATCAGGCGGGGAAAATCCCCGATCCCTATTGGGGCGAAAATGAATCGGTCCTGACGCAGGTGTCCGACGGCGATTATTCCTTTGAAAAGCGGTTTGACGCCGCGCAGCTTCATGGCGACAGGTACGTGCTGACCCTGGAGGGCGTCGACACGCTGGCGGACATTACGCTGAACGGCGTCCTCCTGGGCAAAACGGACAACATGCACCGCACCTGGGAATACGACGTTACCGGCATCCTGCAGCGGCAGGACAACCTGCTGCGGCTGGATTTCCATTCGCCAACCCGGTATATTGCCGCCATGCAGGAAAAGCGTCCCCTGTGGGGCGTGGAATCCACCATGGCCGGGTATCCCCATCTGCGCAAGGCGCATTATATGTTCGGCTGGGACTGGGGCCCCAAGCTGCCGGACATGGGCATCTGGCGGGATGTGACCCTGCGCGCGTACAGGGGCGGCCGCCTGCTGGACGCGTACTGGTCCCAGCGGCATGAAAAGGACCGGGTGATCCTGACCTGCCGGGCCCATGCGGAAACGTGGGCAGACGGCGTGCGCGCCGTGTGCACCGTAACGGATCCCGACGGGCACGTGATGTCCGCGCCGCTGGAAAACGGCTGCGCGCAGCTGGTGATCGATCATCCGCAATTGTGGTGGGTGCGCACCCTGGGGAGCCAGCCGCTTTACACTTGCCGGGTTTCCCTGGAAAAGGACGGGGAAACGCTGGACGCTCTGGAGAGGAAAATCGGCCTGCGCACCCTCACCGTGTCCCAGCAGCAGGATGCATGGGGCAAGGAATTCTGCTTCATCAACAACGGGGTCCGGGTATTCGCCATGGGGGCCAATTATATCCCGGAGGACCAGCTGCTGCCCCGGTGCACGAAGGAAAAGACCGTCCGGCTGCTGGAGGACTGCAAAAAAGCCAATTACAATTTCATCCGCGTATGGGGCGGCGGCATCTATCCCGGCGACGATTTCTATGATTGGTGCGACGAAAACGGCTTCATCGTGTGGCAGGATTTCATGTTCGCCTGTTCCGCCTATCGCCTGACGCCGTTTTTTGAGGAAACGGTGCGCCGGGAGATCCGGGACAATGTGACGCGCCTGCGCAATCACGCCTCCCTGGGGCTGTGGTGCGGCAACAACGAAATCGAATCCGCCTGGGAGTACTGGGGCATTCCGGAGGATCCGGAAGCCAAAGCGGATTACTTGACGCTGTTTGAGGAAATCATTCCGGGCCTGCTGGCGCAGCTGGACCCGGAAACGTTCTACTGGCCCTCATCGCCTTCTTCCGGCGGGGGCTTTCGGGACGCGTCGTCCAACCAGGCGGGGGACATGCACTACTGGGCGGTGTGGCACAGCTTCAAGCCCATTGAAGCCTTCCGGGAATTCTATTACCGCTTCTGCTCCGAATACGGCTTTGAAAGCCTGCCGGATGTGAAAACCATCCGCTCCTTCGCGGGGAACGGGCCGCTGGATCTGTGCAGCACCGTGATGGAAGCCCACCAGAAGTGCACCCAGGGCAACGAAAAGGTGATGTTCTACCTGGCCCAGATGGTGAATTATCCCTGCGATTTTGAGCGGCTGGTCTATTGCTCCCAGCTGGTGCAGGCGGACTGCATCCGCTCCAACGTGGAGCATATGCGCCGGGCCCGGGGCCGCTGCATGGGCTCCGCTTACTGGCAGGTGAACGATTCCAACCCGGTGATTTCCTGGAGCAGCCGGGATTACTTCGGCCGGTGGAAAGGGCTGCACTACGCGGCCCGGCGGTTCTATGCGCCGATCCTTCTGTCCTGTGACGACAGTGATCCTATTCACCCGGTGCTGCACGTCACCAACGAGACGCCTGCGGCCAGGCGCTTGACCCTGGTGTGCCGCCTGCGGGATCACACCGCCGCCGTAATCAAGGAGATCCGGGAAACGGCGGAGGCGCCGGCCCTGGCGTCCCGGGCCTGCCGGACGCTGGACCTGTCCCGGGATTTGGCGACGGAGCAGGACAGGCGCACCAAATACCTGGAGTACGTGCTGCTGGACGGCGATACGGCGGTCAGCGCGGGCACCACGCTGTTCGTGCGGCCCAAAGCGTTCAGCTTTCTGCCGGCGCGGGTGCAGCTGCGAGCTGCGGACGCGGGGGATCACTTTAATCTGACCCTGACGGCGGACTGCTTCGCCAAAAGCGTGTGCCTGGAATGGCCGGAAGGGGACGCTGTGTTCAGCGACAACTGGTTCGACGTCCACGGCGGTCAGCCCGTCACGGTGACGCTGGACAAAACGGGCGACGCGGCCGGCGTGACGGCGGAAACGCTGGAAAAGCAGCTGCGGGTCCGGTGCTATTGAGACGCTGCTCTGTTGTGGAAACCGGCGGAGTGTGCTATCATTTTCAGCGGATGAAAAACCGATACTTTTCTAATGGACAGCGGAAAGGAGAAGGACCATGATTTATTACGTGAACGCCGGGGCGTCCCGGGACGGTGACGGCAGCCGGGAAATGCCCTTCCGGTACATCGGCGACGCGGCGAAAATCGCCGTGGCCGGGGATGAAGTGGTGGTGGCGAACGGCGTGTACCGCGAATATGTGAACCCGCAGCACGCCGGCACGGAGGAAAAACGCATCGTCTACCGTTCGGAAACCCCGCGGGGCGCGGTGATCACCGGCGCGGAGGAGCTGACCGGGTGGCGGCATTTCCGGGGAAACGTGTGGATGAACCGGGTGAACAACGGGGTGTTCGGGGGCTACAACCCCTACACTACCTTTGTCTGCGGCGACTGGTACTTTGCGCCTACCGTGCGGCACACGGGCGCCGTCTACCTGAACGACCGGATGATGTATGAAAGTGTGACCCTGGAGGAATGCGAAAAGGGCGAAGCCGATCCCTGTTCCTGGGTGCCGGAAGAATCCGTCTATAAATGGTATACCGAGCAGGACGGCGCGGACACCGTGCTGTACGCCAATTTCCAGGGCAGGGACCCCAACCGGGAGCACGTTGAAATCAACGTGCGGCGCAACTGCTTCATGCCGGGCAAAACGGGCGTGGGCTACATCACCGTCAGCGGGTTCCGGATTGAAAAAGCGGCCACCACCTGGGCGCCGCCCGCGGCGTATCAGGACGGCATGATCGGCCCGCACTGGAGCCGGGGCTGGATCATCGAGGACTGTGAAATCAGCAACAGCAAATGCTGCGGCATTTCCCTGGGCAAGTACCGCGATCCGGAAAACGATATGTACTTCTACACCAAACACGTCAAAAGCCCCACACAGATGGAGCGGGACGCCGTGTGCCGGGGCCAGTACCACGGATGGCTGAAGGAGAAGGTGGGCGGCCACATCATCCGCCGGTGCGAGGTGCACCATTGCGAGCAGACCGGCATCGTGGGCCGTATGGGCGGCGTGTTTTCCACCATCGAGGACTGCCACATCCACCACATCTGCAATTCCCAGCAGCTGGGCGGCGCGGAGACCGCGGGCATCAAGCTGCACGCCGCCATCGACGTCACCATCCGCCGCAACCATATCCACCACTGTATCATGGGCGTGTGGTGCGACTGGCAGGCCCAGGGCGCCCGCATCAGCCAGAACCTGATGCACGACAATATGCCGCCCCAGGGGGCGGAGCATGCCCGGGGCGCCATGTTCTCCACCGACGTGTTTATCGAAGTGGGGCACGGGCCCACGCTGATTGACAACAACCTGCTGCTGTCGAAGGTGTCCGTCACCATTCCCAGCGAGGGCATCGCCTGCGTGCACAACCTGATGCTGGGCTCTTTCTCCCTGATCAATTCCGGGGTGGACAGCATCGTCAACGGCCAGCGGGAGCCCCGGTACACCCCGTATCATATCCGCCACCGCACGGAGGTGGCCGGGTTCATGACCATCCTGCACGGCGACGACCGGATCTACAACAACATTTTCATCCAGCACTACCCGGTGACGGATAAAAAGCGCAAGCCCACGGCCAGCGATTACGAAGCGGTGGGCACCGCGCCGTTTGATATTTTTCCGTCCTACGACCAGTGGATTTCCCATTTCATGATGGACCGGGAACCCGATATGGGCGCCCTGGCGCCGTATCATTTCGGTCATCTGCCGGTGTGGGTGGACGGCAACGCGTACTTTGGCGGCGCCACCGTCAGCAAGCACGAGGCCCACGGCTGCGTCAACAGGCGGGCGAAGATCCGGGTGGAATTAAAGGAGCAGGACGGACACTGGGCCCTGTCCACCAATCTGTACCGGTACCTGAAGGATTTCCGGGACGGCCTTGTGACCAGCGACGTGCTGGGCTGCGCGTTTGAACCGGAACAGCGCTTTGAAAATCCGGACGGCTCCGCCATCATTTTTGACCGGGACTACTTCGGCGCGCACCGGGGGCTTGACGCGCTGCCCGGTCCGTTTGCCCATGCGGAGGACGCGGAAAACGTGCTCTGGTGATCGTTTGAAATCCAAACCGGCCCGGCGCAGCGCATGCGCCGGGATTTTTGAAAGGCGGGAGGAAGCGTGGACCCGATGATCCTGGAGCGGCTGTCCGTCATCACGCCGGAGGAAAGGAGAATCCTGGACGGCCAGATGCAGATCGACCGCACCCTGTACATGGACGGCAGCCGGGACATCATCACCGGCAGCAAGCTGCTGGAAAAGGGCAAGCAGATCACCATCCGTCCCCATACCCGGTTCATCCGTTTCCCCAGGCACACCCACGATTATGTGGAAATCGTGTATATGTGCCAGGGCCAGACCACCCATCTGGCCGGCGGCAGGCAGTATGTGCTGCATGCCGGGGAACTGCTGATGCTGGGCCAGCACGCCACCCACGAGATCCTGCCTGCGGGGGTGGAGGACATCGCCGTTAATTTCATCGTCCGGCCGGATTTCCTGGGCGGCATCCTGAATTTCCTGGGGAAGGAGGAAACGCCGCTGCGCCGCTTCGTGCTGGACTGCCTGATGGGCGGCACCCGGGAGGATCCCCTGTATTTCCGGGTGGCGGATGTGCTGCCGGTGCAGAACCTGGTGGAAAACCTGCTGTGGACGCTGATCAGTGATCCGCCCAACAAGCAGGGCATCCACCAAATGACCATGGGATTGCTGTTTGCCGAATTGCTGGGGCATACGGAAACGCTGAGCCTGCCTTCCCCGGAGCAGGAAACGGCGGTGCGGGTGCTGCGCTACATCGAGGAAAACTACCGCTGCGGCAGCCTGACGGAAATCGCCGGCCGGCTGCATGCCGAATTGACGGCCCTGTCCCGGCTGATCAAGCGGGAAACAGGAAAAACCTATACCGAACTGACCCAGGAAAAACGCCTGGCCCAGGCGGCCTGGCTGCTGAAAAACACCGGAAAGACGGTGGACGAGATCGCGTCGCTGGTGGGTTATGAAAACACCAGCTACTTCCACCGGCTGTTTGCCCAGCGGTTTTCCGTGTCTCCCCGGCAGTACCGGATCAGCAAATAAGGACGCTTTTTTCTCAATTCAAGACCTTGCGCTCTGCCCCTTTTTCTGGCATAATGATTCCAGAAAAGGGGGCTTTTTATGATGCAATACGCGCTGGCTATCGACATTGGCGCATCCAGCGGACGGCATATCGTGGGCTGGATGGAGAACGGGGAAATCAAAACCCAGGAAGTATATCGCTTTCCCAATGGCGTAAGGGAGCAGGACGGCCATTTGATCTGGGACATCGACGCCCTGGAAAAGCACGTGAAAGCGGGTGTCGATGAAGCACTGCGGCAGTACCCCGGTATCGGCAGCCTGTCCATCGACACCTGGGGGGTCGATTATGTGCTGATGAACGGCAGCGACCCCGTGCTGCCATGCTATGCCTACCGGGACAATCGCACGGAGGCGGTGATCGAAAAAGTGCATGAAAAGATGGCTTTTTCGGAATTGTACCGCCGCACGGGCATTCAGTTTCAGCCCTTCAACACCATTTATCAGCTGTACGCGGATAAGCTGGCCGGACGGCTGGAAAATGCCTGCGGCTTCCTGATGATCCCCGAATACCTGATGTACCGTCTCTGCGGCGTCAAAAGCCACGAATACACCAACGCCACCACCGGCGGCATGGTCAGCGCGGAGACCGGGGGGTACGACCCTGAAATCATCGACGCCCTGGGGCTGCCCAAGAAACTGTTCAAGCCCCTGCAGCAGCCCGGCACCGTGATCGGGAAATACAAGGGCATCCGCGTGATGCTCTGCGCCACCCACGACACCGGCAGCGCCGTGGAGGGCATCCCCATGGAGGGGAACGAGCTCTACATTTCCTCCGGTACCTGGAGCCTGCTGGGCGTGAAGGTGCCAAAACCCATCACCGACGCGGGCAGCCTGGCCGCCAATTACTCTAACGAGGGCGGCGTGGGGTACACCCGCTACCAGAAGAACATCATGGGCATGTGGCTGGTCAACCGACTGCGGGAAGAACTGTGCCCGGATACGCCCTGGAACGAGATCACCGCCGAAGCGGAGCAGAAGCATTTTGATCACCTGGTGGACGCCAACGATCCCATCTTCCTGGCGCCGGAGAGCATGAAGGCGGCCTTTGACGAAAAGCTGCCCCATCCGCCCAGGTGCTTGGCGGGCTATTTCCGCTGCGCTTATCGTTCCCTGGCGCAGTGTTACCGCCAGGCCGTGGAGGAAATTGAAAAGAACACCGGCAAAACCTACGAAAAACTGTACATCGTGGGCGGCGGCGCGAAGAACCGGTACCTGAACCGGCTGACGGAGGAGGCCACCGGCAAGCAGGTCGTCGCCCTGCCCATTGAAGCAACGGCCCTTGGCAACCTGAAAATCCAATTGAAGGAGGAAACCGTATGTTAGTCGAAACCAAAGCCCGCGTGGGCGTGTTCGCCATCGCCCTGGGGGCGTACCTGCCCCAGTTCCCGTCCCTGGTGCCCGAATTTGAGGGCCAGTACAAAGAATTCAAAAAGCTGATTCCCGGCTCTGTCGATCTCATCGACGGCGGCATCGTGACCACCAAGGAAAAGGCCATGGAAGCGGGGGACAAGTTCCGCGCCGCCGACGTGGACCTGGTGATTTTGCAATTGCTCACCTACGCCACCAGCTACAACATGCTGCCCGCCGTGCGGGATCTGGACGTGCCCGTGGTGCTGGTGAACGTGCAGAAGAAAAAGGCCCCGGACTACGCCACCACCGATACCCCCACCTGGCTGGGCGAATTGTACGCCTGCGGCGCCGTGGGCGAAATGGTGGCCGACCTGGAACGCGCGGGCAAGCGCCATGCCGTCATTACCGGCGTGGTGGAGGGCGGCGACCCCGAGGTGGAAAAAGAGATCGCCGACTGGTGCAAGGCCGCCCAGGTGCGCCGCCGTTTCCGCTACACCAACATCGCCCAGATCGGCCGGCCCTATCCCGGCATGATGGACCTGTACATCGACGAAACCAACCTGTATCACCGCATGGGCCTCTATACCAAGCAGTTTGACTGGGAAAAAATGTGGGCCATCGCCGACAACATTACGGATGAGAACGCCATCCGCGCCAAGGCCCAGGACATCCTGGACACCTTCGACATCGAGGGCGGCGCGACGGTGGAGACCGTGTGGGACATGGCGAAGTACGTCGTGGCCTTCGAGCAGTGGTGCAAGGACGAGCAATTGGGCTTCGTGGCCAGCCACTATGACGGCTTCGCCCAGGGCATCGCGGGCAAGCTGGATTCCATGCTGATTCCCGCGTTTTCCATGCTGATCAAGCAGGGCACCGCCTGCGCCGTGGAAGGCGACATCAAGGTGGCCATGGCCATGGGTATTTTGAAGGTCATCGCCGGCACGGGCCAATTGTCCGAAATGTACTCCATCGACTTTAACGAGGACATCTGCATCATCGGCCATTCCGGCAGCGGCGACGCGGACATCAGCCAGGCGAAAAAGCCCACCATGAAGATCGTGCCGGTGTTCCACGGCAAGACCGGCGGCGGCTACCTGACCCAGTTCTATCCGCCCACCAACAGCCCCATCACCTTCCTGGGCATCACCCAGGACAAGGACGGCCACTTCAAGTTTGTGGTGGCCGAGGGCGTCAACGAGGAAGGCCCCATCTTCATGTTCGGCGACACCAACATGCGCATGCGCTTCACCTGCGGCGCCCGGGATTTCTGCAACCGCTGGAGCGAGGCCGGCCCCACGCACCACATGGCCGCCGCCGTGGGCCGTCACATCGACACCATCCTGAAGGTCGCCAAGATCTTCAACGTGCCGGTGGACGTGATTACAAGGTAACGGGGTTTTCCGAAGGGACCGCTCTTTGGAGCCAAAGAGCGGTTCCCTCGGGCTCCCTCCGAGAAAGCTGTATTTGCGCATTGAATCAATAAAACAGATCCTTGCAGGGCAGCTTTTTTGGAAATGGTTTGGGGGAAAACGTTCTTTGAAGGCAAAGAACGATTCCCTTTGCATTCTTCGAGTAAGCCATACTTACGCATTGAATCAATAAAAACAGCCCCTTGCCAGGCAGCTTTCTTGGAAAGGGGATTGGGGGAAATCCGTTCTTTGGCTTCAAAGAACGGTTTCCCCCGGAAAAAGGAGGTTTCTATGAAAAATATTCTGACTGCGCCCTTTATGGTCGAAATGATCCGCACCGCCACCAACATGTACGATCACGGCTGGGATGAGCGCAACGGCGGCAACATCAGCCTGATGCTGGATGAAAACGAAGTGAAGGAATACCTGGACGCGGAGAAGGTGCTGCGCGCCATTCCCACGGGCTTCACCGCGCCGGAATTGGACGGCAAATACTTCCTGGTCACCGGCACGGGCAAATACTTCAAGAATGTGCAGTATGCCCCCGACGTGAACCTGGGCATCGTGCGGCTGAAGGACCAGGGCCGGCAGGCTGATCTGCTGTGGGGCTATGCCGACGGCGGCCAGTTCACCAGCGAGTTCCCGGCCCACATGATGAGCCACGTGGCGCGCCTCAAGGTCGATCCCAGGAACCGCGTGGTGATGCACTGCCATCCGGCCAACCTGCTGGCCATGACCTACGTGCATGACCTGGACGAAAAGAAATTCACCCGCACCCTGTGGCAGATGTGCACCGAGTGCGTGGTGGTTTTCCCGGACGGCGTCAACGTGCTGCCCTGGATGCTGTGCGGCACCAACGAGATCGGCGAAGCCACGGCGGAGAAGATGCTCACCGCCCGCCTGGTGGTGTGGAGCCAGCATGGCATCTACGGCGCGGGCAAGGATCTGGACGAGACCTTCGGCCTCATCGAAACCGCCGAAAAGGCCGCGGAAATCTACATGAAGATCGCCCATCTGCCCTTGGTCAACACCATCACCGACGAGCAGATGCACCAGCTGGAAAAACGCTTCAGCATCAAGGCCCGGGAAGGCTACCTGGATTGATAGGCAAAAAAACTAAAAGACGGCCGCGCGGATTTGTCCGTGCGGCCGTTTTCAGAGCATCGATAAAGTCGATGCTCTGCCATCAAAAGACTGCGGGCAGTCTTTTGATGGGGGACATCAATTTCTTGTAAAAATGCATTTGCCAACCTCTTTGAGGACGGCAACTGCTATTTTTCGGCCAGAAATTGATATGGGAGGCGGTATTTCAACCGCTCCTCGGGGCGGCGAAGCCACCCCTGCGGATTGTTGATGAAGGGGCTGCGGCCCCTTCATACTTCCCCGGGAAACACCGACGACCATCTGAAACGGCTGTGCGGATTTGTCCGTGCGGCCGTTTTTGCGTTGCGGGTTTACTCAAACTGGGCGGCGTAGAGCTGGTGGTAAAAGCCTTTGGCTTTCATCAGCTCCTCGTGGGTGCCCTGCTCCACCACGTCGCCCTGGCGCACCACCAGGATGCAGTCCGCGTGGCGGATGGTGGACAGGCGGTGGGCGATGACGAAGCAGGTTTTCCCCTGCATCAGGCGGCGCATGGCGGCCTGGATCTGGCGTTCGGTGCCGGTGTCCACGTTGGAGGTGGCTTCATCCAGGATCAGCATATGGGCGTCGTAGAGCATGGCCCGGGCGATGGTCAGCATCTGCTTTTGGCCCTTCGATATATTGCCGCCGTCCTCGCTGATCACGGTCTGATAACCCTCCGGCAGCCGCAGGATGAAGGAATGGATATGGGCGGCCTTGGCGGCGGCCACCACTTCCTCCATGGTGGCGCCGTCCTTGCCGTAGGCGATGTTTTCAAAGATCGTGCCCCGGAACACCCAGGTGTCCTGCAGCACCATGGCATAGGCGGCGCGCAGGGAGGAGCGGGTGAAGCGCCGGATGTCCGTGCCGTCCACGGTGATCTGCCCGGCGCTGGGGTCATAGAAGCGCATGAGCAGGTTGATGATGGTGGTTTTTCCGGCGCCGGTGGGCCCCACGATGGCGATCAGCTTACCGGCGTCGGCCTTCAGCGTCAAATCCTTCAGCACTGTTTTCCCGGGCGTGTAGCCAAACGCCACGTGGGAAAGCGCCACGTCGCCCCGCACCCGGGCCAGCGTCCGGGCATCCGGCAGGTCGGCCCCTTCCTCCTCCTGGTCCAGCAGATCGAAAATGCGTTCCGCGGCGGACAGGGCGGAGAAAATATCGTTGATCATATTGGCGATTTCGTTGATGGGCCCGGAAAAGCGCCGGGAGTAAAGCACGAAGGAGGAGATCTGGCCCAGGGTGACGCCGCCTGTCATATACAGCACGGCGCCCAGCATGGACACCAGCCCCAAGGAAACGTTGTTGATGGCGCCCATGGTGGGGCCGATGGTGCAGCCGTAGTAATCGGCGTCGTAGTAGGCGTCTGCCGCCGTGCCGTTCACCTGTTCAAAGCGGGCGTTGGCATGCTCCTCATAGGCGTATGCCTGGATGGTTTTCTGGCCGGAGAACATTTCCTCCACAAAGCCGTTCATGGCCCCGTAGCTTTTGGATCGCCTGGCGAACCGGGGTCGCGTTTTCCTGCGCATCCACACCGCGTAGCCGACGGACACCGGAATGGTGACCAGCACCACTGCGGACAGCGGCGGCGAGATGATCAGCATCATCACCAGGGAGCCCACCACCGTGACCGTGCTGGTCAGGATCTGAACGATGTCGGTGCCCAGGCTGGTGGAAATCACGTCCACATCGTAACTGGCCCGGCTGATGATGTCGCCGGCGGCGTTGCGGTCGAAAAAGCCCACCGGCAGCCGCAGCAGCTTTTCAAAAATGTCGGTGCGCAGGTTCTGGGCGATGCGCTTGCTCACGTGCATCATCACCACGTTGATGGCGATGGTGATCAGCGAGGAAGAAACATAGCAGACCAGCATCCGGGAGGCGAAATACCACACCTGGGAAAAATTGACCCGGCCCGCGCCGGCGGCGGCTTCGTTGATGGCGGAGCCGGCCAGGCTGGGCCCCAGCAGCGCCAGGATGTTGCTGATAAAGCTCAGGGCCAGCGCCGCGAACAGGGGCAGCCTGTAGCGGGTGATGTAGGAAAGCAGCCGGCGCAGGGCACCGCGGGCATTTTTGGGCTTGCTTCCGTGTACGATGGGCGGCACTCAGGCTTCCTCCTCTCCCATTTGCGTCTGGTAAATTTCCGCGTAGGACGGGCATGTGCGCAGCAGCTCCTCATGGCTGCCCTGGCCCAGGATGCGCCCGTCGTCCAGCATGAGGATGTGGTCCAGGTGCATCACCGAGCTGACCCGCTGGGCGATGATGACGGTGGTTGTGCGCCGGTGGTTTTCCCGGATGGCCTGGCGCAGACGGGCGTCGGTACGGTAATCCAGGGCGCTGGATGCGTCGTCCAGCACCAGGATGTCCGGCGCGCCGGCCAGGGCACGGCTCAGCAGCAGCCGCTGCCGCTGCCCGCCGGAAAAATTGGCGCCCCGGATGTCGGATCGGTGCTCGAAGCGGTCCTCATACTGGTCGATGAAATCCAGGGCCTGGGCCTCCGCGGCGGCTTTCTCGATCTGCTCCAGGTCCACCTTCCGGCCAAAGCCGATGTTCTCGCTGAGGGTGTCGGCAAACACGGCGTCGTTCTGGAACACCACGCCAAAGCGCCGGCGCAGCGCGCTGACGTCCCAGGCGCGCACGTCCCGTCCGTCCACAAACACCGCGCCCTTCGTGGCGTCGTAAAACCGCATCAGCAGGTTGATGATGGTGGTCTTCCCGCAGCCGGTGGGCCCGATGATACCCAGGGAACCGCCCTGGGGTAAGGCAAAGTCAATGTCCTTCAGGGCCAGCTGTTCCTCCTGCGTTTTGCCGGTATAGGCAAAGGACACGTGATCGAACACGATGCACCCCGGCCTGGACGGCGCGGCGGCGTCGCATTCCGGGATGCGGACCAGTTCTTCCTCCGCGTCGATCACTTCCTGGATGCGGTTGGCGGAGGCGTTGGCCTTGCTCATCATCATGAAAATGCGGTTCAGGCCCATGACGCCCATCAGGATCATGTTGAAATACGTCAGGAACGCCAGGATCACCCCGGGCTGCGTTACGCCGGCGTTGACCCGGCGGGCGCCGATGATCACCACCAGCGTCAGCCCCACGTTCAGCGCCAGGGTGATCAGCGGCCCGGGCAGCGCCATCACCACGCCGGCCTTGCGGTCCCGGCGGGCCATTTCGGCGTTGACGGCGCCGAAACGCCGGCTTTCGTGGGCTTCCCGGCTCAGCGCCTTCACTACCCGGATGCCGGTGATGTTTTCCCGCATGATGCGTACGATGTCGTCCACGCTTTTCTGCACGCCGCCGTACAGCGGAATGCCCCGCATGGACACCGCGACGATAACCACGATCATAACGGGGGCCATCACGCACAGGATAGAGGCCAGGCCCACGTCCATGGTCAGGGTGATGGCGATGCCGCCCACCAGCATAATGGGGGCCCGGATGCCCATGGTCTGGATGCTGCGGATGAAGTTCTGCACGTTGTAGGAGTCCGCCGTCATGCGGGAGGTCAGGGACGGCAGGCCGACCCGGTCCGTTTGGGTGCCGGACAGCGTCAGGGATTTGCGGAACAGGTCCCGCCGTATTTCATACGCGCATTCCTTGGATACTCGCACGCTGGTGCGGTTGGCGTTCACGTTGAAAAAACGGGCCAGCAAAGCCAGCGCCACCATCAGCAGTCCCCACAGCAGGGCAGCCGGAATGTTTTTCTGCGGAGCCACCTTGTCCAGCAGATGCTCCATCACGTAAGGGATCATCAGCTCTGTCAGCGTGGCCATCAGCTTCAGCCCCACGCTGAAAACCGTCAGGCGCAGGTAGCGTTTCATGTATCGGACAATCAGTTTCACGGCGTTGCCCCTTCGCTTGTTTTTTGAAGAAAGAGGCTGTTCAATAACAGCCCCTCTGCCGCACATTGTATTGGATTTTTCACGTTTCGTCAATTGCCGGAGGCAAAAAAAGGAATCAGCCGAACACCTGCCGGGCGGCTTCGACGGCAGCCCGGGCGTCCCGGGCGTAAAAGTCCGCACCGATTTTTTCGGCGTATGCCGATGTGACCACTGCGCCGCCCACCATGATCCGCGGGGGATGGGGCAGGGCTTTCAACTGCCGCACGGTATCCTCCATGGCGGGCAGCGTGGTGGTCATCAGGGCGGACAGGCCCACCAGCGATGCGCCCGTTTCCGCGGCGCGCCGGGTGATGATTTCCGGCTTCACATCCTTGCCCAGGTCGATCACCGTGTACCCGTAGTTTTCCAGCACCGTTTTCACGATGTTCTTGCCGATGTCGTGAATATCGCCCTGCACGGTGGCGATCAGCACGGTGCCCTTGCTGACGGCGTGCCGCCCCTTTTGCAGCAGGGAAGCACGGATGACCTCAAACACAGCCTGGGCCGCCTGGGCGGCGGACAGCAGCTGGGGCAGGAACACGGCGCCGCGTTCGTAATCGGCGCCCACCTGATCCAGCGCGGGGATCAGGCGGCACTCCACCAGCTCCATTTCGTCCTGCTCCTTCAGCGCCTCCCGGGCCAGGGCGCCGGCCTCGGCCCTGAAGCCGCGCTGCACAGCCTCCTCCAGGGTCAGGCGGCTGCCGGGGGCGGCCGTTTTTTCGGGCAGGGCGGCAAACCGGGCCACATAGCGCCGGCTTTGCTCGTCCTCGTTCCCCAGCACCCGGCAGGCGGCGATCATGTCCATGGTTTCCGCGGGGTTCACGATGGGCAGCGTCAGCCCGCAGCGCAGCGCCTGCGCCAGGAATGCCCGGGTGACCAGGGAGCGATTGGGCAGCCCGAAGGAAATATTGCTGACGCCCAGCACCGTCTGCAGCCCCCACTGCCGGGACACGGTTTCCACCGCCTTCAGCGTTTCCGCGGCCTGCTCCTGCTGGGCGGACACGGTGAGCGTCAGGCAGTCGATCCACACGTCCTCCCGGGGAATGCCAAGGGCCAGAGCGCTGTCCAGGATGCGCCGGGCGATGGCCAGCCGCCGTTGGGCGGTATCCGGCAATCCGGCTTCGTCCAGGGTCAGGCCCACCACGGCGGCGCCGTACTTTTTCACCAGCGGCAGGATGCGGCCCAGCACCTGGGGATCCCCGTTGACGGAATTCACCGACGCCTTGCCGTTATACACCCGCAGGCCCGCTTCCAGGGCCTCCGGGTCGGCGCTGTCCAACTGCAGGGGAATGTCGACGGCGGCCTGCAGGGCCTTGACCACCCGGGGCAGCATAGTTTTTTCCTCCACGCCGGGGTAACCCACGTTCACGTCCAGGATCTCGGCGCCCGCGTCCATTTGCTGGATGGCGGTGTCCACAATGTAATCCAGGTCGTTTTCCAGCAGCGCCTGCTGAAAGCGCTTTTTCCCCGTGGGGTTGATGCGCTCGCCGATGACGCGCACCCGGTCGATGGGCAGCGGCACGGTGGGTGTGCACAGGAAGCTGCAGGGCCGGAAGGCATCCGGGGCCGGAGCGGCAGGGGAAAGGCCGGAAAGCGCGCGGATATAGTCGGGATCGGTGCCGCAGCAGCCGCCCAGGATGGTGACGCCCTCGCCGGCGATCTTTTCCATATCGGCGGCAAAATCCGCCGCGGACAGGCTGTAGCGCCCGTCGACGGGATCCGGCAGGCCGGCATTGGGCTTGGCAATCAGCGGCAGGCGCGTGTGGCGGCGGATCTCCCGGATCACCGGCAGCATTTCCCGGGGCCCCAGGGAGCAGTTGACGCCCACAGCGTCGGCCCCCAGGCCTTCCAGCACCCGGGCCATGGACGCCGCGGTGCAGCCGGTGAAGGTGCGGCCGTTTGCGTCAAAGCTCATGGTGACGAATACGGGCAGAGCGGTATTTTCCTTTGCGGCCAGCAGCGCCGCCTTGGCCTCGTACAGGTCCGTCATGGTTTCGATCACGATCAGGTCCGCGCCGTGGCGCTGCCCGCTGACCATCATTTCGGCAAAAAGATCGTAAGCCTCCTCGAAGGTCAGCGTTCCCAGCGGCTCCAGCAGCGCGCCCAGCGGCCCCACGTCCAGGGCGGCCAGCGCGCCGGTGCCCTGCAGGGCGTGCCGGGCGGCACGCAGGCCGGCGGCAATGATTTCATCGGGGGTATGGCCGGTTTTTTTCAGCTTGAGCCGGTTGGCCCCGAAGGTGTTGGCGTAGATCACCTGGCTGCCCGCGGCCAGGTAAGCCCGGTGCACGCGCTCGATGCGTTCGGGCTGCGTCAGGTTCCACACCTCGGCGTTTTCCCCGGGACGAAGTCCACTGCTTTGCAGCATGGTTCCCATGGCGCCGTCCAGCAGGATGCGTTTGTGCAGATCAAGTGGCACGGCAAATCCCCCTTTCCCGCGCGGTACAGGTGTTTTTCAGGGCACAGTACGCACAGCCCCTGATGCGGGCCGGCTGCGGCTGACGGGACAGGCCGATCACGGCGGTCACCGTTTTGGCGGGGATCAGCTGGCAGCTTTCGGCGGCCTGCACCCCCAGGCGTTTTTCCGCGTCCAGGATCCGCAGCCAGTCCGGCTGCAGCGTCAGGGGCAGATCTCCGTATCCGGGGCTGAAGCGGTCGGTCAGAAACCAGCCGGGATGCCGGGCGGCGATGGCTTTTTCCGCTTCGCGGCAGCCCGCTTCCACCCACGCGCTGCCGCAGGCGTCCAGGATTACGGCCCCGGCCATGTCCCGGGCCTGCATGTGCCGCATCCGGGCGTCAAAGCCGGCCCCCAGGGTGCAGATCAGCAATGCAGCCTTGCCGCAGCCTTCCAGCATCCGGCGCGCCAGCTTTCCCGGCAGCGTCAGCCCGGCGTCCGGCAGGAACGGCGCGCCGCCCTTCTTTTCCAGGTCAAACACCCGGTACACAAACCGCGGGGAAATGGTTCCCCGCAGCGTTTGCGCGGTTTCCGCCACGGCACGGCGCGTGGCTTCGTCCGCCCGGGCCGCGCCCAGGTAGCGCAGCGCTTCCTCCAGGAGAAAGTCCGTCATCGCGCTTCCCTCCTCAGGGCATGCGGCGCAGGTGCGCCATCAGGGCCTTCACCAGCGCCACGCGCCTAAACGGCGTCATGATGTAGTAGCCGTCCACCCAGGGCGCGATGTCCCGGGCGGCGTCCAGGCATAATTGCAGTCCCCGGGCTTCTCCCTGCGCCCGGTCCAGCCCGGCATAGGACGCGACAATGCTTTCGTCGATGGCCATGCCGGCCACCTCCCGCTGCAGAAAGCGGGCGTTGTTATAGCTGACGACGGGGAACAGGCCGCCCAGCAGCCGCCCCTTCAGCTGTTCCCGGGCCAGGCGCAGATTGTCGGCCGCCCGGCGGCTGCAAACGGGCTGGGTCAGGAAGGCGCGGATGCCGTTTTGCTCTTTTTCCCGGGCTTTGCTGATCTCCGCATCGAAATTTCGGGCGTTGATGTTCAGCGCGCCGCACAGGTAAAAATCTGCCAGCTTGCCCTGGCGGCTCAGACCGCTGACGGCCTTTGCCAGCGTTTTGGCGTTCAGCTGGAATACGCCCTTGACCTGCTGCTCATCCTCGTGGGAAACCGGATCTCCGGTGATCAGCAGCACCTGGCGCACGCCTTCCATATCCAGCCCCATCAGCAGGGCTTTGATGGCGTTTAGGTTCCGGTCCCGGCAGGCCATGTGGGGCAGCACCTCCACGCCGGATTCGCGCTTCAGCTTGGCGGCTACCATGCTGGCGTCAATGCTGGCGCGGCCGATGGGACAGTCGGCCACGGTGATCAGGTCGGCCCCGCAGGCGTATAATTCCCGGGCGGCGGCCAGAAAAGCGGCCGGGGCTTCCTGCCGGGGCGGATCCAGCTCCGCCAGGATGGGCCTGCGGCCGGAATCCAGCAGCCGCTGAAGGACGGATGCTTCCATATCGTTTCTCCCTGTCCGGCCCGCAGAATACAGCGCGGGCCTGCCTTTATTATACCGGATGCGGCGCCGTTTGTCCAATAAAGCCGGTGAATGGATCGCGATAAAAAAAGCATATCATTTTCCGCCCGGAAAGAGTCCGGGAACCCTGCTTTTTCATTGACATTCACCGGAAAGGGTTTATAATGTTATTGTGGCTTTTTGGGCGCATTTTTCGGGAAAAGTGCCCGGACACAGGAGAAGAAAATGACGCAAATGACAGAGGAAATCCGCGCGGAGCTGACGGACCGCATCCTGCCCTTCTGGAGAAGCCTGCGGGACGACCAAAGGGGCGGCTATATCGGCCGCGTGGACTTTGATCTGGCGCGTTATCCGGATGCGGACAAAGGATGCATTCTGAACAGCCGGATTCTGTGGTTTTTTTCGGAAGCGTACCTGCTGCTGGGCGAAAAGGCGCTGCTGGCGGATGCGGATCACGCGTACGCCATGCTCTGCCGCATGACGGACGAAAAAAACGGCGGGGTTTACTGGGCCCTGCACGCGGACGGTACCGTGGCGGACGGCACCAAGCACACGTACAACCAGGCCTTTGCCATTTACGCCCTGTCGGCCTATTTCCGCGCTTCCGGGCATCAGGAAGCGCTGGACCGGGCCCGGGCGCTGTTTGGCATCATCGAAACCAAATGCCGGGACGCGGGCGGCTACCTGGAGGCGTTCACCGCGGACTGGCAGCCCGAAAGCAACGAAAAGCTCAGCGAAAACGGGGTGATGGCCGGCCGCACCATGAACACCCTGCTTCACGTGATGGAAGGGTACACGGGGCTGTACCGGGCCTGGCCGGATGAAGCGGTGAAATCCAGGCTCTATGAGATCCTGGACATTTTTGAAAACAAGATCTACAACCGGCAGAAAAAACGGCAGGAGGTGTTCTTCGATCACGACTACCGCTCGCTGATCGACCTGCATTCCTTCGGCCACGACATCGAAACCAGCTGGCTGACGGAAAAGACGCTGGAGGCGCTGGACGACCCGGCCCTGACCGCCCGCATCCGGCCGCTGCTGCTGGACATGGCGGACCACACCTGGCGCGCGGCCTTCACCGATCACGGCTTTGCCAATGAATGCGAAAAAGGCGTGGTCAATCAGAAGCGCATCTGGTGGGTGCAGGCCGAGGCGCTGCTGGGCTTTTTGAACGCCTGGGAAAAGACGGGCGAGGAACGGTACAAAAACGCCGTCCGCACCCAATGGGCGTACATCCGGGATGCCCTGGCGGATCACCGTCCCGGCGGCGAGTGGTTCTGGTACCTGAAGGAGGACGGCACTCCGGGCAGCGACGGGGACATCGTGGAGCCCTGGAAATGCCCGTATCACAACGGCCGCATGTGCATGGAATGGATCCGGCGGAATCCGGACATATAAGAGGGGGATAAAATCATGGCGGAAATTATCCGGGAAGGCAATTTGTTTCATCTGCGCAACGAGCGCATCAGCTATATCCTGCGCGTGATGCCGGAAAACGCGCTGGCGCACATTTACTTCGGCCGGCGGCTGAACCGGCTGAATCCGGATCCCGTGCTGCGCAGCGTGGGAAGCGGCGACACCTACAATTTCACCCTGCAGGAATGCGGGCTGGACCGGCTGCCTCAGGAATACCCGTCCTTCGGCCTGGGCGACCAGCGGGAAGGCGCGCTGCGGGTGGAAAACGCCGACGGGTCGGAGGCGGCGGATTTGCGTTTTGTTTCCGCGGTGATCGAAAAAGGCAAGCCCGCGCTGGAAGGGCTTCCCGCCACCTTCGGGGAAAACGCCCAGACGCTGCGCGTGCTGCTGAAGGATCAGCAGAGCAATCTGCAGGCGGAACTGCTTTACACGGTGTTTGACGACTGCGACGCCATCGCCCGCAGCGTGAAGCTGACCAACGGCAGCCTGGCGGATCTGCGCGTGACCTGCGCCATGAGCCTGTGTTTGGATCTGCCGGACGACCGGTGGGATCTGATCACCCTCAGCGGCTCCTGGGCCCGGGAACGCAGTGTGTACCGTCGTCCTTTGACGCCGGGCCATCAGGGCGTATCCACCCGGTGCGGCGCCAGCAGCCTGCAGCAGTCTCCCTTCCTGGCGCTGGCCCGGAGGGAAACCACCGAGGACGCGGGGGAGGCCGTTGGCGCGGCGCTGGTGTACAGCGGCAATTTCACGGCGGACGCCGCGGTGTACCAGAACAGCGCCGCCCGGCTGCTGCTGGGGCTCAACGACCGGGAGTTTTCCTGGCTGCTTTCCTCCGGCGAATCCTTCCAGACGCCGGAAGCGGTGCTGGTGTACAGCACGGAGGGGCTGGGCGGCATGAGCCGCGCCTTCCACAGCCTGTGGGAAAAGCATCTGCTGCCCCGGAAATGGGTCGGCGCCCACCGGCCGGTGCTGCTCAACAGCTGGGAGGCGGCATATTTCGATTTTGACGAAGAAAAGCTGGTGTCCATCGCCCAGTCCGCCGCCGAGGCGGGCGTGGAATTGTTCGTCATGGACGACGGCTGGTTCGGCCACCGGAATGACGATACCACCTCCCTGGGCGACTGGCAGGTGGACAAAACCAAGCTGCCCGGCGGCCTGGGCCGGCTGGCGGACCGGGTGCGGGCGCTGGGGCTGAAATTCGGCCTGTGGATGGAGCCGGAAATGGTGTCCCCGGACAGCGATCTGTACCGCGCGCATCCCGATTGGGCCATCCATATCCCGGGGCGCGCCGGCATTACCAGCCGGCACCAGCTGACGCTGGATATGAGCCGCAAGGACGTGCAGGACTTTGTGGTGCAGTCTGTTTCCGACACCCTGAAGGCCAGCCGGGCGGTTTACCTGAAATGGGACATGAACCGCAATTTCTCCAACATCGGCTCCTCCGCGCTGCCGCCGGAGCAGCAGCGGGAGCTGCCGCACCGCTATATTCTGGGCCTGTACAGCGTGATGGAGCGGCTGGTGAAGGCTTTCCCGGACGTGCTTTTCGAAGGATGTTCTTCCGGCGGCGGCCGGTTTGACCCCGGGATGCTGTATTATGTGCCGCAGTTCTGGTGCTCCGACAACACCGACGCCCTGAGCCGCTGCCAGATCCAGTACGGCACCACCTTCTTCCTGCCGCCGTCCGCCATGGGCAGCCATGTAAGCGCCGTGCCCAACCACCAGACCGGACGCGTCACGCCCATCGAAACCCGCTTTGCCGTGGCGCTGGGCGGCTGCTTCGGGTACGAACTGGATCCCCGGAAGCTGACGGAGGATGAACGGTCCGCCATGGTTGCCCAGGTCAAGTACGCCCAGGACACGGAAGAAACCCGCGCCCGGGGCAGCCTCTACCGGCTGCTGTCGCCCTTTGAGTGCAACGATACGGCCTGGATCAGCGTGTCCGGGGATCAGGCTGAAGCGGTGTTCACTTTTGTGCGCGCCCAAACCCTGGCCAACCGGGCGCCGGCGCTGGTAAAGCTGCGGGGCCTGAAGGCGGACGCCAAATACCGGGTGGAGGAAACGGGCGAAACTTACTTTGGGGATGAACTGATGTATTCCGGCCTGCTGTGCCCGGTGAAGCAGGGCGACGCGGCCAGCTTGCTGTATACGCTGAAGGCGGTGGAAGAATGAAGGAATTAAAGCGTTACGATCCTCTGTGCGGCCTGTTCGCTTTGGTGGGTCGGCATGACAAGGGACAAAAGGAATGCGGCCTGTGGTGGTCCGGCAGCGGCGTGCGGATGCGCACGGCCTGCACGGCGGTGGAGGTGGAAGCGGAATCCTCCGCCCGGGATCACGCCCAATGGCTGGGCGTGATGATCGACGGCGAAGCGGTGGCGCGGTTTCCCCTGCGGGAAGGCCGGCACCGGTACCTGGCGCTGAGCGGCATGGAGGACACCGTGCCCCATGAAATCGCCATCCTCCGGGATACGCAGCCCAGCTACGACGAGGACGGCCCGGTGTACCTGCACGCGGTGTACACGGACGGGGACGTGCAAAAGCCGGAGCAGAAGAAGCTGCTGGTGGAATTCCTGGGCGACAGCCTGACGGTGGGCGAGGGCACGCTGGGCCCCCGGTCCGCCCAGGAGTGGCGCATGATGTGGATTTCCCACATGCCGGCGTTTCCCACGCTGGTCTGTTCCCTGCTGAACGCGGACAAGCGGGTGGTGGCCCTGGGCGGCTGGGGCGCGTACAAAAGCTGGGACGGCCATCACGAAAGCCGGATCGGCGCGATTTACGAAAAGCTGTGCGCCGTAACCCCCGGCGGGGAAAAGGACTACGATTTTGACGAGCGCGGCGCGGACGCGGTGGTGATCAACCTGGGCACCAACGACGGCAGCGCCATCGGCAAGGAAGCGCCGGAAAACCGGGAAGCGGAAGCGCGGCGGCTGACGCAGGACGCGGTGGAACTGCTGAAAACGGTGCGCCGCCACCAGCCAAACGCCTTCCTTTTCTGGGCCTATGGCCTGTGCGGCGTGGATATGACGCCCTTCCTGAAGGCGGCGGTGGAGCAGTACCGGGCGGAAACCGGGGATCAGCGGGCGGCATATCTGCCGCTGCCGGACGCCAACGGCGACGTGGGCAGCCGCCTGCATCCCAGCCGGGACGCGCACCGGAGGGCGGCGGCTGTAATCGCGGAGGCCATCCGGCGCGCGGTGGAGGAGGACAGGGTATGACGTACCAGCAGCTGCAAGCCCGGTATGAAAGCCTGATCAGCCGGGCCAATCCGGTGGACGAGAGTTTTTACAACGGCATTTATCAGCGTTATCAGCACCCGGTGCTGACCCGGGACCATATTCCGCCCTTCTGGATGTACGACGCGGATCCGGCGGCGAATCCCTTCATGATGCAGCGGCTGGGCGTCAACGCCGTGTTCAACAGCGGCGCGATCCTGCTGGACGGCAAATTCACCCTGGTGGCCCGGGTGGAGGGCAGCGACCGCAAGAGCTTCTTCGCCGTGGCGCAGTCGGACAGCGGGGTGGACGGCTTCCGTTTCTGGGATGAGCCGGTGCTGCTGCCCGATACCTGCCCGGAGGAGACCAACGTCTATGATATGCGCCTGACGAAGCATGAGGACGGCTGGATCTACGGCGTGTTCTGCTCGGAAAGCAAGGACAGATCGGCGAGCGACCTGTCCGCCGCCGTGGCCGCCGCCGGCATCGTGCGCACCAGGGACCTGAAAACCTGGGAGCGGCTGCCCAACCTGGTCACGCTGCGGTCGCCCCAACAGCGCAACGTGGTGCTGCATCCCGAATTTGTGAACGGCAAATACGCCTTCTACACCCGGCCCATGGACGATTTCATCGAAACCGGCTCCGGCGGCGGCATCGGGTTCGGCCTGTGCGAGGACATCACCCACGCCGTGATCGACGAGGAAAAGATGACCTCCGTGCGCAAATACCACACCATCACCGAAAGCAAGAACGGCGCCGGGGCGGTGCCTATCAAAACGGACAGGGGCTGGATCCACATCGCTCACGGCGTGAGGAACACCGCGGCGGGGTTGCGGTACGTGGTCTACTGCTTCGCCACCGCCTTGGACGACCCGTCCCGCGTGATTGCCGAGCCCGGCGGCTTCCTGATCGGCCCTCTGGGGGAGGAGCGCGTGGGCGACGTGAGCAACGTGGTGTTCACCAACGGCGCCATCGCCGCGCCGGACGGCAGGGTGTACATTTATTACGCGTCCAGCGACACCCGGCTCCATGTGGCCACCACCGACGTGGAGCGGCTGCAGGATTACGTATTCAACACCCCGGCCGATCCCGGACGCAGCGTGGACTGCGTGAAGCAAAGGATCGGCCTGATCCGCCGGAACCTGGCCTACTTGAATCGATAAGGAGTGCAAAACCATGGGCAGCGTGGAGAATAGGTATCAGCAGTGGCTGCAGCATGCCGACGCGTCCCTGCAGCCGGAACTGCGGGCGATGGACGAAGGACAAAAGGAAGACGCGTTTTACCGGGACCTGGCCTTTGGCACCGGCGGTTTGCGCGGCGTCATCGGCGCGGGCACCAACCGGATGAACATCCATACGGTGGCCAAGGCCAGCCAGGGACTGGCGGATTACGTGGTGAAGCATTTTCCGGAGGGCAGCCGGCGTATTGCCGTTAGCTTCGATTCCCGGATCCTCAGCGATGTGTTCGCCCGGACGGCCTGCGGGGTGTTTGCCCAAAATGGGATCGAGGCGTGGATCTATCCGCAGCTGATGCCCACGCCGTGCCTGTCCTTTGCCGTCCGGGCGCTGCAGTGCGCCGCCGGCGTGATGGTGACGGCGTCCCACAACCCCGCCAAATACAACGGCTACAAGGTGTACGGCCCGGACGGCTGCCAGATCACCACCAAAGCGGCGGCGGAGATCCTGGCGGAAATCGAAAAGCTGGATGTGTTTGCCGGTCCCAGACGGATGGATTTTGACGAAGGAATCAGCCGCGGGCTGATCCGGTATATTCCCGGGGACGTGTACACCGATTTTGTGGAGCAGGTGAAAAAGGAAAGCCTGCTGGGGGAAGAAACGGTGGATAAAAACGTGGCCATCGTGTATTCCCCCCTGAACGGCACAGGCTTAAAGCCCGTGCTGCGCGCATTGAAGGAAAGCGGATATACCCATGTGACCGTGGTCCGGGAGCAGGAGCAGCCCGACGGGCATTTTCCCACCTGCCCTTACCCAAACCCGGAGATCCGGGAGGCTATGCAGCTGGGCCTGGAATACGCCCAGCGGCTGCAGGCGGAATTGCTGCTGGCCACGGACCCGGACTGCGACCGCTGCGGCATCGCCGTGCGCGCGGCCGACGGGGATTACCGGCTGCTGAGCGGCAACGAAACGGGGATGCTGCTGCTGGATTACGTGTGCAGCCGGCGCCTGGCGCTGCACAGGATGCCCGCGCGGCCCATCCTGGTCAAAACCATCGTCACCACCGATATGGCGGAGCGGATCGCCCGGCATTACGGGGTGGAAACGGTGAACGTGCTGACGGGCTTCAAGTTTATCGGGGAAACCATCGGCCGGCTGGAGGAAAAAGGCGAAAAGGACCGCTACATTTTCGGCTTTGAAGAAAGCTACGGCTATCTGTCCGGCACCTATGTGCGGGACAAGGACGCCGTGAACGCGGCTTTCCTGATCTGCGAAATGTTTGCCTGGTACAAGCAGCAGGGCGTCACGCTGCTGGAAAAGCTGAACGAATTGTACCGTCAGTACGGGTACTGCCTGAACACGCTGCACAGCTTTGAGTTTGACGGAGCGGCAGGCTTTGAAAGAATGCAGGGCATCATGGCCGCCCTGAGGCGGGATTTGCGCGCCATTGGCGAATGGAAGGTAGAAACCGTGCGTGATTACGCGCCGGGTATCGACGGGCTTCCGCCTTCCGACGTGCTGAAATTCTTCCTGGAGGGCGGCGCCAGCATCGTGGTGCGGCCCAGCGGTACGGAACCGAAACTGAAAACCTACATTTCCATTCAGGCGCCTGACGCCGATGCGGCCAAACAGCAGGAGGAAGCGCTGGCCGGCGCTTTGACGGCCCTGATGCAGTAAGGAGGGGGATCTCTATGGGCGTATTTCAGCCGTCCTCCCTGTTTTCGGACGGCGCCGTGCTGTGCCGCGGCAAGGAGATCCGCGTGTTCGGCGCGGCGGAATTGCCCGTGACGGCGGTGCTGGAAAACAGCCGGGGGGAGCTGCTGGGCCGGGATACGGCGGAAAGCCGGGACGGCCGCTTCCTGTGCGTGCTGCCGCCGCAGGCCGCCCAAACGGACTGCGTGCTGACGCTGCGGTGCGGCGGCGAAATCCGGGAGTGCCGGAACGTGGCCATCGGCGACGTTTTTCTGGCCAACGGGCAAAGCAACATGGAGCTGGAATTGCAGAACGCGGACGAAGGCCCGGATTGCATCCGAAACCACAGCAATACCCTGGTGCGGTATTATAACGTGCCCAAGTGTCCCCGCGTCGGCCCGGAAACGGAGCAGGCCAACCGGGACGCCCGCTGGCGGACGATTGCGCCCGGAAGCGGCGGGGACATGAGCGCCGTAGCCTATTTCTTCGCCATGACGATCCAGCGGCATACCGGTGTGCCGGTAGGCATCATCGACTGCTACTGGGGCGGCACCTCCATTTCCTGCTGGATGCGGGAGGAAACGCTGCAGGGCCTGGCGGAGGGGCAGCGCTACCTGGCGGATTACGCCGAAAAGACCCGGGGCGTGACCATGGCGCAGTACCTGGAGAAAGAAGCGGCCTTCCAGCAGGCCTTCGACCGGTGGAATCAGGCGGTGGCCGCGCTGCGGGAAAAGGAGCCGGGCATCGGCTGGCCGGACATCAACCTGCGGCTGGGCCCCTGCCCCTGGAATCCGCCGGCGGGCCCCGGCTCGCCCTACCGTCCCTTCGGCCTGGAGGGCACCATGCTGGAGCGGGTGGTTCCCTGTGCGCTGACGGGCGTACTGTTTTACCAGGGGGAGGAGGATACCGCCCGCACCGAACGCTATGAAGAACTGCTGACCGCCTATATTTTCCAGCTTCGCCGGCAGTTTATGGACAGTACGCTGCCCTTCCTGAATGTGCAGCTGCCCATGTGGATCGACGCCAACGCCCGGGACAGCTTCACCTGGCCCCGGCTGCGGCTGGCCCAGCAGCAGGCCGCGTCCCAGGTGCGCCACAGCGGCCTGGCGGTGCTGCTGGATCAGGGCGAGTATGACAACATCCATCCCACCAACAAACGGGTGGTGGGGGAGCGGCTGGCGCTGGAAGCGCGCCGGGTGATCTACGGCGAAGGGGATGCGGAACAAGCGCCCCGGGCGGAAAGCAAGTATAGCCGGGACGGCGCGCTGCACGTGGCGCTGACGCAGAATGTGCGTTTGCGGGACGGCGGCGATACGCTGCTGGAAATCGCCGGCGAGGACGGCGTGTTTTATCCGGCGGAAACGGAGATCCGGGCCAGGGAGCTGGTCCTGTCCCATGCTGCGGTGCCGCGGCCTGTGCAGGCCCGCTATGCCTGGACGGATTATGCCATCGTGCGTCTGTTTGGGGAAAACGGGCTGCCGCTGGCGCCTTTCTGGCTGAAATGAAAGAACAAAGGAGAACCGACCATGAAAATACCCGCTTACCATGAGGATTTGGCCCATCTGCATGTGAATACCCTGCCGTGCCACGCGTACTTCATTCCGTTTCAGGACCGGGAAAGCGCCCTGCGGGGGGAACGCCGGTCGTCTGAGTACCTGACGATGCTGAACGGTGAATGGCGCTTTGGGTATTACGGCAGCTTCCTGCGCCTGCCGGAGGATTTGTTTGCCCTGTCCGCCGTGCCGGACACGCTGCCGGTGCCCTCGGCCTGGCAGTGCCACGGCTATGACCGGCAGCAGTACACCAACGTGCGCTATCCCATTCCCTACGATCCGCCCTTTGTGCCGCCGGAAAACCCCTGCGGCCTGTACCGGCGCGCCTTTGATTGGTGCTTGGACGGCGGCGACGCCATCCTGTGCTTTGAAGGGGTGGATTCCTGCTTCCACGTCTGGATGAACGGCAGCTATGTGGGGTACAGCCAGGTGTCCCACAGCCCGTCGGAGTTTGACGTGACGCCGTATTTGAAAAATGGGGAAAACGTGCTGACGGTGCTGGTGCTCAAGTGGTGCGACGGCACGTATTTTGAGGATCAGGACAAATTCCGCATGAGCGGCATTTTCCGGGATGTGTACCTGCTGCGCCGTCAGAAGCAGCGGATCCGCAACTACCGGGTGCACACCGCGCTGAACGGGGATTTTTCCGGGGCGGAGATTCTGGTGACGCTGGATAAGGACGGCGGGGAAAAGGCCGGGTATGAACTGCTGGATGCAGCGGGCCGCTCCCTGGCGAAGGGCGAAGCGGACGGGGAAATCCGCATCACCCTGGAAAACGCGCAGCTGTGGAATGCGGAGCGCCCTTACCTGTATACACTGGTCCTGCGGCACGGCGGCGAATGGATCGCGGAAAAAATCGGCCTGCGGGAAATCCGCATTGAAAACGGCGTGGTCCTGGTGAACGGCACACCGGTGAAATTCAAGGGCGTGAACCGCCATGACAGCGACCCTGTGACGGGCCCCGCGGTGGATCGGGACCACATGATCCGGGATCTGAAAATCATGAAGCAGCACAACATCAACGCCATCCGCACCAGCCATTATCCCAACGCGCCGGAGTTTTTGCAGCTGTGCGACCGGTACGGGTTTTATGTGATCGCGGAAGCCGACCTGGAAACCCACGGCGTGGTGTCCCTGGGCGGCGGCTACGCGGAAAGCAGCTATAACCTGATCGCCACCGATCCCCGGTTTGGCGGCGTGATCCTGGACCGGGTGCAGCGGAGCGTCCTGCGGGACATCAACCGTCCCTGCGTGCTCATCTGGTCCATGGGCAACGAATCCGGCATGGGCGTGAATTTTGAAAACGCCCTGCGCTGGACCAAGCAGTACGATCCTTCCCGCCTGACCCATTACGAGCGGGCCTCCTTCCCGCCGGAAGGCGCGGAAATCGTGGGCGCGGATCTGGATCTGTACAGCCGGATGTATCCCTCCATCCAGGAAATCGACCGGTATCTTGAGGAAGGAAAGATCGGCAAGCCGTACATTCTGTGCGAATACTGCCATGCCATGGGCAACGGCCCCGGGGATTTGGAGGATTATTTCCGCTGCTTCCACCGCCACGAAGGCCATTGCGGCGGCTTTATCTGGGAATGGTGCGACCATGCGGTGTACCAGGGGGAAGAAAACGGCAAGGCGAAGTACGGCTACGGCGGCGATTCCGGGGAATATCCCCACGACGGCAATTTCTGCATGGACGGCCTGGTCTATCCGGACCGGCGGCCCCACACCGGATTGCTGGAATACAAAAATGTGCTGCGGCCGGCCCGCATCGTGGGCTTTGACGCAAAGACGGGAACGCTTACGCTGTGGAACACCCTGGATTTCACCTCCCTGCGGGACGCCGTGACTGTGGAATACGAGATCCGGCAAAACGGCCAGACCCTATTCCGGGGGACGCTGGATGAGCAGCAGTTGAACATCGCGCCCCACGGGCAGAAAGCCATCACCCTTTCCCTGCCCCGGGGACTGGCCGGGGATTACGCCCTGCATATCACGGAATTCCAGAAGCAGGATACCGCGTTTGTGCATCCGGGCGACGTGGTGGGACAGGACGAAGCGGGTGTGCAGCACGTGGCGGCCCTGGCGGCAGATTCCGGGACGGATCAGCCCGTTTCCGTGCGGGAAACGGCAGCCCAGGTGATCCTGGAGGGCGATAACTTCCGGTACGTGTATAACAAAGCCACCGGCTGCTTTGACCAGTGGACGGTGAACGGGCAGAACCTGTTTGTGCGGCCCATGGGGCTGAACATCTGGCGTGCCCCCACCGACAATGATCAGTTCGTCCGCCGCGTTTGGCAGGACTGCGGCTATGACCACGCCTGGGGACGGGCTTATGAAACCAGGGTGGAAGCCGGGCCGCAGGGCGTTTCGCTGACGGCGGATTTCGCCGTGGTGACAGCCTACATGCCGCCTATCGTCCGGGGCACCATGCGGTGGGATATTCAGCCCGGCGGCCGGGTGACATGGAGCTTCACGGCCAAACGGAAGGCGGACCTGCCGCCGCTGCCCCGCTTCGGCGTGCGTCTGTTCCTCAAGCAGGAAATGAACCGGCTGGTGTACTTTGGCTACGGCCCCACGGAAAGCTATATCGACAAGCACCGCTCCACCTTCCGGCACGTGTACACTTCCACCGTGGCGCAGCAGCACGAGGATTACCTGAAGCCCCAGGAAAACGGCAGCCACTGGGGCTGCGAAAGCCTGCGGCTGAATGGCAAGAACGCCGGCCTGACGGTGCGCGGCGCCTGCTTTTCCTTCAATGCTTCCCCCTATACCCAGGAGGAGCTGACGGAAAAACGGCACAATTATCAATTGAAGCCCGCTTCCGCCCATGTGCTGTGCATTGACGCGTACATGAGCGGCGTGGGATCCAACAGCTGCGGCCCGCAGCTGGCTGCGGAATACCAGGTGCCGGAAGAAATGAGCTTTTCCTGCGTGTTTGAATTGATTTGATGGGGGGAGACGACCGTGAACGCTGTTGAAAAACTGGTGGCGTATGCTCTGGAAAAAGGGCTGATTGAGGAAAGCGAACGGGTGTGGGCGGTGAATGCGCTGCTGGAAACGCTGCAGTGCGGCCAGCTGCCGGATGTGGACGTGGCGGAGGACGCGGAGCTGTACCGGGTGCTGGACGCGCTGTGCGGCGACGCGTACCGCCGGGGAGTGCTGAAGGAGGATTCCGTTGTATACCGGGATCTGTTTGACACAGCCCTGATGGGACGGCTGACGCCCCGGCCGGCCCAGGTGATCGCCGCCTTCCGCACGCTGGAAAAGCAGGACGCCCGGGCGGCCACCGACTGGTATTACCGCTTCAGCCAGGACACCAACTATATCCGGCGGGACCGGATCGCCAAGGACCTGAAATGGAAAACGGCCACGGAGTACGGCGAATTGGACATCACCATCAACCTGTCCAAGCCGGAAAAGGACCCCAAAGCTATCGCGGCGGCCAGAAATTTGCCCGCGTCCGCCTATCCGGTCTGCCAGTTGTGCAAGGAAAATGAGGGCTACGCCGGACGGATCAATCATCCGGCCCGGCAGAATCACCGGGTGATCCCGATCACTATTCACGACTCTCCCTGGTTTTTGCAGTACTCGCCCTATGTGTACTACAACGAGCACTGCATCTGCTTCAACAGCGTGCATACGCCCATGAAAATCGACCGGGCCTGCTTTGAAAAGCTGCTGGATTTTGTAAGCCAGTTCCCGCATTACTTTGTGGGCTCCAATGCCGATCTGCCCATCGTGGGCGGTTCCATCCTGGCTCACGATCATTTCCAGGGCGGCCGCTATGTTTTCCCCATGGAACGGGCCGGCATTGAAACGCCCTTTGCGTTCCCGGGGTATGACGATGTCGTCGCCGGCATTGTGAAATGGCCCATGGCCGTGATCCGCCTGCAAAGCGGGGACCGGGAAAGGCTGGCGCAGCTGGCGGAAAAGATCCTGACCGCCTGGCGGGGCTATACCGATGAAGCGGCCATGATCCTTGCCGAAACGGAGGGCGTGCCCCACAACACCATCACACCCATCGCCCGGATGCGGAATGGAAAATATGAACTGGATCTGGTGCTGCGCAACAACCTGACGACCCCGGAGCATCCCCTGGGCCTGTATCATCCCCATGCGGAGCTGCATCACATCAAAAAGGAAAACATCGGCCTGATCGAAGTCATGGGCCTGGCTGTGCTGCCGGCCCGGCTGAAGGAGGAACTGCACGCCGTGGCGGATGCCCTGGTATCCGGCGCGGATCTGCGGCAGGATGAGCGCACGGCCAAGCACGCGCCGTGGGCGGAAGGCTTCCGGAACCGCTATTCGTTCACCCCCGACAACGCCTTCGCCATCGTGCAGCAGGAAACGGGCCTGGTGTTTGCCCGGGTGCTGGAGCACGCCGGCGTCTACGCGCGCAATCCGGCGGGCAGGGAAGCCTTCCTGCGCTTCCTGCGCAGTGTGTAAGGGGAGCGGCTCCATGGAAATTACGCCCATTGCCCATATCCGCAATGATTATACGGCCAAATTCGGCGTACCCCGGCAAAGCGGCCTGGTGACGGAAGTGGTGTCGGACATTGTGTTCACGCCGGAATACCGCAACACCGACGCCCTGCGGGGACTGGAGGATTTTTCCCATCTCTGGCTGATCTGGGAGTTTTCCCTGGCCCGGCAGGAAGGCTGGTCGCCTACGGTGCGCCCGCCAAGGCTGGGCGGCAATCAGCGCATGGGGGTATTCGCCACCCGCTCGCCCTTCCGGCCCAACCGGCTGGGGCTCAGCTGCGTGAAGCTGGAGGAAATCCTCCTGCACAGCCCGGACGGCCCCATTCTTCGGGTGTCCGGCGCGGATCTGATGAACGGAACCCCGATTTACGATGTGAAGCCGTATCTGCCTTATGCGGATTGCCGGGCGGATGCCACCGGCGGCTTTACCGACGCGGTGGAACGGAAAAAGCTGCGGGTGCTGGGGCTGGAAATGGTGCCCCAGGCCCAGCGGGCAGCGCTGGAAGCGGTGCTGGCCCAGGATCCCCGGCCCTCCTATCAGCACGACGCGCAGCGGGAATACGGCCTGGCCTTTGCCGGTTGGAACGTGCGCTTCCGGGTGGAGGGCGAAGTGCTGACAATCACAGAAGCACAGAAAATTTCATAAACCGAAAGGCAGGGAGCAGCGCGGGCGTCCCTGCCTTTTTCTGAAAAAACTGGACGGCTTTCCGGGGACCGCCGTTTCGCCTGCATTTTTCCAGCATATCCGGGGATCGGCCTTGCCATATTGGAAGGAGAAAGCGGGGGAAAGCAATGAAACGAACGTGGAGAAAAGGAATGGGCGATTTGGCGCTGATGCTGGCCATGTGGATGAGTTTTTCGCCCACGGCCAATGCGCTGCGCGCCCTGCCTGGCACATACCGGGTTTCGGTGGGCCAGCGGTATCACCTGGACACCGGCGTGGCGGTGATTTCCTCCCGGGATGAAACGCTGCAGGTGCAAAACGGCAGCATTTCTGCCCGGGAAACGGGGAAAGCTCAGGTCAGCGTGGATCTGTTCGGCCTGATTCCCCTGCGCAGGATCCGGCTGCAGGTGGGCCGGGAAACGCGGCTGATGCCCGGCGGATCGGCAGTGGGCGTGGCGCTGGCCACCCGCGGGGTGCTGGTGGTGGGCGTATCCGACGTGGCCGGGCAAAGCCCGGCGCAGCAGGCGGGTCTGCGCGCCGGGGATGTGATCGAGGCGGTGGACGGCAGCGAGCTCAGCGACAGCAGCCATTTGACCAGACTGGTGGCAGCCTCCGGCGGCAAGCCGCTGGCGGTGTCCTTCCGCCGGAACGGATCGCTGCGATCCGTCCGCCTGTCGCCCCTGCTGGATCGTTCTTCCGGCCAATGGCGTATCGGCGCCTGGGTGCGGGACAGCACGGCCGGGGTCGGCACCCTGTCCGATGATAGTACACGGCTGTATTTTCAAGCGGTGTTCCGCAGTAGCAGGGAGAACGCTGGGGGCGCTGCCCCAGACCCCGCCGGGGAGGAGGCTCCTCCCCGGGCCCCGCCGCTTGCGGATGGTATAAGACTTATTTT
>CACYGB010000003.1 GCA_902773895.1 uncultured Eubacteriales bacterium | reverse complement strand
CACATCGACGTGAAGCTGAAGGCGGACATCGACACCCTGCTGAAAACCGGCGAGCTGCCGGAGGGCGGGGAGGAGGACGCCGCAAATTTTATCCGGGGCACGGAAGGTCAGGTCATTGTTGTTCAGCAGGTAAAAAAGCGGCTGGACAAAGCCTTCCGTGTCAATACCATCAGCGAGGGTGACCCGCTGGAGATTTACACGGATCGGGACGGCGAAGTGATATTGAAAAAATATTCCCCTATCGGGGAAATGCCGTCCTTTGCCAAGGATTACACAGAATCCCTGTTCTGCTCGCTGGGGCATATTGCCTGCATCGTGGACCGGGACCAGGTGGTGGCGGCCAGCGGGGTCAGCAAAAAGGAACTGTGGGATAAACCCATCAGCCCGGATCTGGAAAACGCCATTCAGGCCCGGCAGGCCGTGATGGGCAGCCGCACCGGCGGCGGAAAAATCATGCCGGTAACCAACGAGGAGGACGTGTCCGGTTATACGGCGCAGGTGGTATCGCCTCTCATCGCGGACGGAGAGGCTATCGGCGCGGTGCTGCTGCTGTCCCGGGAGCAGGGGGCCCGCATGGGCGATACCGAGGTGAAGGTGGCGGAAACCGCCGCCGGCATCGTGGGACGCCAGATGGAGCAGTGACGCGCTGCTTCGCCGCTTTCGGAAACGGGGTACATGCTGAATATGCTGCCGGGCGACGGTGTGACGAAAAAGCCGGAGGAGATATTTTCCTCCGGCTTTTTTGTTTGGTCATGGGAATCCGCGCAGGCGCGCGATGCGCTCCCCGATGCTTTGTTCGAATTCCTCCTCCGTCATCCGGGGGTCCCGGGTGGCGCGCCATAGATCGCAGGGAAGAGACGGGCAGAAAGCGCAGGACGCCTGCCGGTGCTTTTGCACGGGACAACGGTACAGGGGACAGGCTTCACCCTCCGCCTGGTGGAAAACCTGGCCGCAGCTTTCATTGCAGCCGGGGCATTGCGCCCGGTAAAAACCGCACGCGGCGCAATCGGCGCCGCAGGGGGACAGCCCCAGGATTTCCCGCAACTTCTTCCGGCTGAAGCCCTGCAGTACCAGGCGGTAAGAGGTGTCCAGCATTTTTTTCAACAGGCCGTCGGGCACGCTGCCGTCGGCCAGGACCGAGTTCCAGCAGCGCTTGTCGCTGTAATAGCCGGGAATAATGTCCCGGTACTGCTGGCGCAGGGCGGCGCCCTCCAAAGGGTCCAGCTTCACGTTGATGTAGATGGGCCGGTCCTGGGGATCCAGCAGCACGGCGGCAAACATTTTTTCGCCGATCTTGTAGCGGATCCAGTTCCATTCGGGCTGCAGATCCTTGGTGACGGCCCGCTTGGCCATCAGGTATTCGTCGATCCAGGGGTATCGCATCAGGGAGCCTCCTTTCGGACGGGCAGACGGATCACGGTGCGCATTTTGTCCGGGGCGGTTTTCCGGGCGTCGCTCAGATAGATTTCATGGTGCCGCCTTTGATCGCTCAGGTCAAGGACGTACCCGGCCTGGGCGGCGAACTGCTCCATTTGACGGATGGACGCCGGTTCCTGATCGTAGGGCCCCCGGTGCAGCATCTGCACGCACATCCCTTCCGAAAGGGTCTTCAACCGGGCGTCTTTGGTTTCGATGCCCTTTTTCCGGGCGGCTTCCTGCCGGGCCCAGGCAAATTCCTCCTCCGTCACGAAATCCGGCAGCCGGATCAGGGCGGTCCAGCCAAAGTCCTGCTTGCGGTTCAGGTCCACGGGGCCGCCTCCTTTCTGCTGCCACAGCCCTTCCAGGGGCGGCACCACAAAATCAAAATAGCCGGTCATGCGGTGATCGCCCATTTTGCTCATTTTGACGGTGTACGCCAGGGTAAACAGCAGGCCCACAGCCCGCTGGAACGCGCCGGAGGGAGCGTTAGGATCGCCTTCGCCGGCCACGGACGCGTACTGCATGGGCGGAACGAAAAGAAGCTGCGGCTTCTGCGGCGGCAGATAAAATTCCCTGAACTCTTTTTTGAAATCAAAGGCCATGGTTTCCTCCTCCTTTTGCTTCAGGATAGCAAAGGAAACAGGACAAAAACCTGTCATGTTTGATGCCGTCGGGTGATTTTTTCTCCGATGGCGGCCAGGTCGGCGCGCAATTCCGCCGGCTCCAGCAATTCCGCTTCGCCCTGAAAGGACAGCACCCAGCTCAGCACCTGTTCCCGGTCGGTAAACCCGGCGGAGAAAAGGCAATTACCGTCCGGCGTTTGGGTGAAGCACTGCTCGCCGTATTCTTCAATCAGGCGCCATTTGTATTGAACGGGCAGCCGCATGCGCACCGGATACCGGGCCGGGAACACCCGCTGGTCGGACAGATCGGGCGCCTCGCAGGGCCGGGGCTCGAAAGCGTCTCCCACCGTCAGGCCGGTCATGCGGTTCAGCTTGAACAGCCGGAAATCCAGCCGCGTGCGGCAGTATCCCCACACGTACCAGCTGGCCCAGTGGAACAGAAGAAAGTACGGCTCCACGGTGCGGTCGCTTTCCCCGGCGGGGGACAGGTAGTGAAAGCAAATCAGCCTGTGCCGGTCGGCGGCGGCGTGGATCTGTTCGATTTTCGGCGCCAGCGTGCTTTTGTACCAGGAGGACAGGTCGATCAGGATATGGCTGTCCCCGGGCAGCAGGCTGGAAGCGCCGGGGCTGATTTTTTCCATTAGCTGGCCATAGCGGTTGGTGCCGCTGACGCTGTCCAGGCTGCGCAGGCCGGCCAGCAGGGCCTGCACGTCGCTGCGGGTCAGCAGGGTCCGGTCCATGCGGTAGGCATCCATGATGGCGATGCCGCCGTGCTTTCCCTGGGCGGTGCGGATGGGGATGCCGGCGCGGCACAGCGCGTCGATGTCCCGGATGATGGTCCTGCGGGATACCTCAAAGGTTTCCGCCAGCTGCGGCGCGGTGACCCGGTCCTTTTGCAGCAGAATGGACAGAATACCGATCATGCGGTCAATTCTCATACAGCGCTCCAATCGTAAAACAGGACATTTTCCTGTCCTGATTATAACACGGAACCGGGCGTCTGAAAACTGAAAATGTCATGGAATCTTCGCAATTTGGGCATCTGCCGCTATTTACTTTCCGGCGGCGGTATGTTATACTACTTTGCGGGACGTCATTTGCCCGGTGGGGCAATGTTTGTCCAAGCGGAAGGAGGGACACTGGGTGCTGGATGATATGGCGGTGCTGAGCCGCATCGCGCCGGATCTGATGGCCGACATCGGCCGCCGCGCCCAGGTGCTGTCCTCCATTGAAACCATGCAGCCGGTGGGCCGCCGGGCTTTGGCCGCGCGGCTGAACCTGCCCGAAAGGGAGGTGCGCGCCGCTGCCGCCGCCTTGAAGGAGCAGGGGCTGATCACCATGGACGCCGCCGGCATGCAATTGACGCCGCAGGCCATCGAGGTGCTTTCCGGCGCACGGGACCTGAGCCGGGCCATGTTCGGCCTGACCAAGCTGGAACAAGCGCTGTCTCGTCTGCTGCGCGTGCCCCACGTGGTGGTGGTTTCCGGCAACGCGGACGCCGACCCGCAGGTGCTCAAGGAGGTGGGCCGCGCCGCCGCGCACCGGGTGCACAAGCTGCTGCAAAGCGGGATGACGCTGGCTGTGACCGGCGGAAATACCATGAGCGAAGTGGCCCGGGGCATGCAGTCCGCCACGCCCATGAATGTGATGGTGGTGCCGGCCCGCGGGGGCATGGGCTCCGCCATGGAAACTCAGGCCAACACCATCGCCGCGGAAATCGCCCGGCGCATCGGCGGACATCACCGGGTGATGCACCTGCCGGACAGCCTGGACGCCGCCGCCCTGCAGGAAATGATGAAGCTGCCGGCCGTGAAGGAAACCATTGACCTGCTGGAGCGCACCGACCTGGTGGTGCATGGCATCGGCCGCGCCGACGTGATGGCGCAGCGCAGGGGCCTGACGGCGGAGGAAATGGATACCCTGAAAAAGAGCAGGGCAGTGGGGGAGGCCTTCGGCGACTTTTTCGATTTCCAGGGAAAAACGGTGTACCAGGCCAGCACGGTCAGCCTGGGCGTGGTGGGAAAATTGCACCGCAACAGCATGATGGTGGCCGTGGCCGCCGGCAGCGGCAAGGCGGAGGCTATCATTGCCGCCACCCGGCACGAAAGCCACAATTCCCTCATCACCGACGAGGCGGCTGCGCGCCGGATCGTGGCGCTGCTGCCCAACGGATAAAACGGTATCACGGCCCTCGGGCCAGGATATACAACACCCTGAACCACATTATGAAAAGGAAAAAGGAGTGTATCACCCATGAACAAGAAGACCATCGAAGACGTCAACGTCAAAGGCCAGCGGGTATTGGTCCGCGTCGACTTCAACGTGCCCATGGACGGCGAACGCATCACCGATGAAAACCGCATCGTCGGCGCTCTGCCCACCATCCAGTACCTGCTCAAGAACGGCGCCAAGGTGGTGCTGTGCAGCCATATGGGCAAGCCCCACAACGTTTTCAATGACAGCCTGAAGCTGAACAAGAAGGAAAAGGCCAAGGTGGATGCCCTGCCCGAGGAAGAACGCGCCGCCGCCACTGCCGAAATGCTGGAAAAGGCCAAGGGTGATGTGAAGAAATTCTCCCTGGCGCCCGTTGCCAAGCGCCTGAGCGAACTGCTGGGTCAGGAAGTGCTGATGGCCAAAGACGTGATCGGCCCCGACGCCAAGACGAAGGCCGCTTCCCTGAAGGCCGGCCAGGTCCTGCTGCTGGAGAACCTGCGCTTCCATGCGGAAGAGGAAAAGAACGATCCCGAATTTGCCAAGGAACTGGCTTCCTTCGCGGATCTGTATGTGAACGACGCGTTCGGCACCGCTCACCGCGCCCACGCCTCCACCGAAGGCGTGACCCATTATCTGCCTGCCGTGGCCGGCTACCTGATCGAAAAGGAACTGCGCATCATGGGCGGCGCGCTGGAAAACCCCGAGCGGCCTTTCCTGGCCATCCTGGGCGGCGCGAAAGTGTCCGATAAGATCGGCGTCATCAACAACCTGCTGGAAAAGGTGGATGTGCTGATCATCGGCGGCGGCATGGCCTACACCTTCCAGAAAGCCATGGGCGGCCACATCGGCAACAGCCTGTGCGAAGACGACAAGATGGAACTGGCCAAGGAACTGCTGGCCAAGGCCGCTTACAAGGGCAAGCGCATCGTGCTGCCTGTGGACAACGAAGCGGGCAACGCCTTCAGCAACGACTGCCTGCACATCACCGTGCATTCCCAGGAGATCCCCGACGGCTTCGAGGGCATGGACATCGGCCCTGTGACCCGGGAACTGTTCGTGAATGAAGTGAAGCGCGCCCGCACCATCATCTGGAACGGCCCCATGGGCGTCTGCGAATTCCCCGTGTTTGCCGAAGGCACCCGCACCGTGGCGGAAGCCGTGGCCAACAACCCCGGCATCACTATCATCGGCGGCGGCGACAGCGCTGCGGCTATCAAGAAGCTGGGCTACGCCGACAAGGTGACCCATGTGTCCACCGGCGGCGGCGCTTCCCTGGAATTCCTGGAAGGCATCGAGCTGCCCGGCGTGGCTGCCCTGAACGACAAGGAATAAGATGAACCTGCGCGGGAGGAGGTTTCCTTGCGGAAATCTCCTCCTGCCGTTTCCCCGGAAAACAGCGGTATGGTTTTCCGGTACTTTTCATCGAACGGAGGAATGATTCCCATGAGAAAGCCCATTATCGCCGGCAACTGGAAAATGAACAAAACGCCCGCTGAAGCGAAAGCCCTGGTCAGCGAGCTCAAGCCCCTGGTGAAGGACGCCAACGCCACCGTGGTGGTGTGTGTGCCTGCCATCGACGTGTACGCCGTGAAGGAAGCCATCAAGGGCAGCAACATCCACCTGGGCGTGCAGAACGTTCATTTCAAGGAATCCGGCGCTTACACCGGTGAACTGTCCGCCGCCATGCTGAAGGAAGCCGGCGTGGAATACGTGATCATCGGCCACAGCGAACGCCGCCAGTACTTTGGCGAAACGGACGCTACGGTGAACCTGCGGACCCTGGCCGCCGTGAAGGCCGGCCTGATCCCCATCATCTGCGTGGGTGAACGCAAAGAAGAACGCGAAGCGGGCTATACCGACGCGCTGGTGGAATACCAGACGCTGATCGCCCTGAACGGCCTGACCGATAAGGAAATCAAGAAAGTGGTCATCGCCTACGAACCCGTGTGGGCCATCGGCACCGGCCTGACCGCCACCGACGAACAGGCCAACGAAACCATCGGCGTCATCCGCAAGGCCATCGCCCGCAAGTACGGCAAGGGCGTCGCCAATGCGGTGCGCATCCAGTACGGCGGCAGCATGAACCCCAAGAACGTGAAGGGCCTGATGGCCCAGAGCGAAATCGACGGCGGCCTGATCGGCGGCGCGTCCCTGAAAGCGCCTGATTTCTCCCAGGTCGTGAATTACGATCGGTAAGGTTTTCAAAGAGAATCCGCTTGCGCGGGTTCTCTTTTTTTGTGCCTGCTTGCTGGGGATGAGGATGCCGGGGGCTTCTTCAGCCCCCGGACCCCCGAACCAGGGACATTGGTCCGCAACCTCAATCGGCGCAACTCCCCCACAGGGGAGATTACTTGTTTCGGTTGATCTCACCGCAGGCAAAGCATCCGCCACGGGCGGTTGCCTGCGGTTCGTCCCTGGACCCGCCTTGGCGATGGTGCATACTTGGAAAAACACACAATATGCGCCTGAGGCGTTCTGTGTCGACAGGAGAGCTCCCGGGCAACCAAAAAGGCTGGGGATTTCCGAGAAAACAAGCGAGCTTGTTTTTCGGGAAATCCCCAGCCTTTTCCCTGCGCGGGAGCGGCGGCTCTTCGTTCTATTCGCCGCTGCGGTGCACAGTTTGAGAAATAAGTCTTTTACCATCCGCATGTGGCGGGGTCCGGGGAGGGGCCTCCTCCCCGGCAGGGTCTGGGGCAGCGCCCCAGCGGTCTTCCTGCAACTGCGATACGTTGCTCGTAATTGCAGCTGCACGACCTCCGTAACCGGCGGGCCTGGGGCAGTGCCCCCAGCGTTTCTCCCATTCTGTCATGACCACAGCCCGGCGCTGCGCAGCTTTTTTTCCAGCCGTGCTTCCACGTAGGCGGAAAGCAGCGGTCCCGGGGCGTCCTGATCGGGCAGATCGGTTTTGTCGATGCCCCGCTGCAGCACGTCCCGCATCCACAGCGCCTGCCGGGGCAGCAGGGGCTGGGCGGTGGTGACGCCCTGGGCGCAGGCGTCGCACAGCAGGCCGCCGTTTTCGACGTCCATTAAGCGGATCTGCTCATCCGGGATGCGCTTGCCGCAGCGGACGCAGTGGCTCAGCCGGGGCTTATAACCGCTGATGGCGGAAAAATGCAGCAGAAAGGCGGCAGCGACGGCCCGGGCGTCCCGGTCGGTATACGTCAGGCGGGACAGGGAACGGGCAAGCAGGGTGAACAGCTCCACAGCCCGTTCATTGGGCTGGGCGGCGGCTTCGGCCACGGACAGCAGGTAGGTGGCCAGACGCAGCCGGTCGTAGTCGCTGCGCAGGGGATAAAACGTTTCCGTCACGTGGCAGGAGGAAACGGTCATGCGGCTTTTGCCGGTGAACAGCACATATTCCCCCAGAGTGAACCACTCGCTGGCGGACAGCAGCGGGCTCTGGGGCCGTTTGCAGCCCCGGCACAGGGCCTCGATACGGCCCAGGGACGGGGACAGAAGGGTCAGCATCCGGTCGTGTTCCCGATAGTCGGCGTGGCGCAGCACGATGGCCTGGGTGGTGATGGAGGGCATAGCGGTTCAGCTCCCTGTGGAACGGTAGTAGCGCATGGCGCGGGCGAACAGCAGGTACAGCATCAGGAACAGGACGCCGCCGGCTGCCGGGCTGACGAAGGCGGTCCAGGCCGGCCAGCCGTACAGCGGCTTGCCCAGGATGTAGGCGGACGGCACGTGCAGCGTCAATGCGAAGGGCGCGGCGATGGTGAACAGCAGCCGCAGGGGCCGGGGAAAAATATCGACGGGGTACTGGCAGGCGCTGCGTCCGCCGTAGGTGATGGCATTGACCAGCTCGATGGATTTGACGCTGTGGATGCAGAAAATGGCTTCGATCAGAAACAGCCCCAGGATCAGCAGGACGCCGAACAGGATGGCCTCCGCCATGGCCAGCGCTTTGCCCGTCGTCCATTGTACGGCGGACTGACGGCTGCCCAGGATCAGCGCGGCCACGCCCACGGCGACGCAGGCGACGCGCCGGGGGTCCACCGCGCTGCACAGCACCTGGGTGACGATGCCCCGGGGCCGCAGCAGCAGCGTGTCCAGTTGGCCGGTGCGCACCAGGGAAGGAAAATTGCCCGTGATGCCCCGGCCGAAAATCTCCGTCAGGTAAAAGGTGACGGACATCATGCCGAAAAAGAAGTACAGATTGCCCGGCGTCCATTGGTTCAGATGGTCGAACCGATCCACGATCAGCAGCACGGCCATGAATTCGCCGCCTTCCATCACCAGCTGGGCCAGGGTCTGCATCAGGAAGGAAACGGGGTACTGCAGCTGGCTTTTCATCAGCATCTGCATGGATCGCAGGTATAATTTGACGGTATTCACGCTTTATCCTCCCTGCACGATCAGGCGCTTTTGATTTTTTTGCCACAGCAGCAGCCCCAGCCCCAGCAGGATCACCGTCCAGACCGCCTGCACCAGCAGGGCCCGGGGCGCCTGGGCCAGGGCGTACTGGCCGGAGTACAGCCGGATGGGCGCGTCCAGCAGCTGGGCATAGGGCAGCAGCGTGATGGCTTTCTGCCAGCTGTCCGGAAACAGCGTCAGGGGCAGGATATTGCCGGACAGCGTGGTCATCAGCAGGTTCAGCATGGCCTGTACGCCCCGGGGGTCCAGGGTGCGCATGGTGATGCCCACGGTGATGTTTTCCAGGGTGCACACGCACAAGAGCCCCAGCACCAGCCCCAGCAGCGCCACCGCCAGCGCCGGCAGCGACGCGGGCAGCACCAGGCCCCAGCCCCGGGGCAGGCAGGCGGCGAACACCAGCATGGGCGCGGCGCGCAGCAGGCTGCCCAGCAGCTTCTGGGCCAGGATGCGGGCGTAGTAGTAGCCGTACAGCTGAAGCGGCCGGCACAGATCGTAAGCGATGTCGCCGGTGCGGATCCTGTTGGCCAGATCCGGGTCGGAGGAGAGGATCATGCGGAAAAACGCCTGCTGCAGCCACACGTAGGTGGTGACGCTTTCGATAGGCAGGCTTTGCGGTTTGCCGGCGTACAGCGCCCGGTACAGGGACACCAGGATCAGCCCGAAGAAGACCTGGCAGACGAAGCCGCCCACGACGGCGCCCCGGTACTGCAATTCCATTTTCCAGCGCATGCGGAAGGCGGACAGATACGCTTTCATCATAGGCCCATCTCCCGGTACATGGCCGCGATCAGGTGATCGATGTTTTCCGGCTGGGCGGTCAGCTCCCGGATGGAGCCGGCGCTTTGCAGCAGCGTCAGCAGCCGGGCCGTGGGCAGGGCCTGCGGCGAATAGGCGATCTTGTAATCCGCGCCTTCCCGGGAAACCTGGCAGCCGTCCGGAAGCGGCGGCAGGGCGGCGCCGCCGTCGTAGCGCAGGGTGATCACCCGCTGGGTGTCGTAGCGGGACAGCAATTCCGGCAAATCGCCGTCGTACAGCTTTTTGCCGTGGCCCAGCACCATGACCCGGCGGCACAGCGCGGCAATATCCTCCATGTCGTGGGTGGTCAGCAGGATGGTGGTGCCGTTTTTTTCGTTTTCGTATTTCAGGAAATCCCGCAGCGCCAGTTTGCTCACCGCGTCCAGGCCGATGGTGGGTTCATCCAGAAACAGCAGCTCCGGGCTGTGCAGCAGGCTGCCGGCCAGTTCCGCCCGCATCCGCTGCCCCAGGCTCAGCAGCCGCAGGGGCGTGCGCAGGAAAGGGGCCAGGTCCAGCGCCTCCGTCAGTTCCGCCAGGCGCTTTTGATAGGCTTCCGTTGGCACCCGGTAAATATCTTTCAGCAGGGAAAAGCTGTCGATCACCGGCACGTCCCACCACAATTGACTGCGCTGGCCGAAAACCACGCCGATGCGGCGCACATGCTCCTTCCGGTTTTGCCAGGGTACGCGGCCGCCCACCAGGGCGCTGCCGCCGTCCGGCGTCAGGATGCCGGACAGGATCTTGACCGTGGTGGATTTTCCGGCGCCGTTGGGCCCGATGTAACCCACCAGTTCCCCCTGCTCCACGGAAAAGGACACGCCCTGCAGCGCGTGTACGGCGGTTTTTTCCCGCGTCAGGCGGCCCTTTTCCCGTTTTTTGCGTACGGTAAAGGTTTTGGACAGTTGGTCCACGGCGATGTAGGGCATGATGGCCTCCTTTGAATCAACGGACAGAAAACAAGCGAAAGGAAGACTATTTTATTGGATTATCCTGGAAAAGTCAAGTTTTTTTCCGGTTTTTCCCTGCTTTGGATTGACAAAATCCCGGGAAACGGGTGTATAATAAATTGTTTATGTTGATTTTCAGGAGGGAAGCGCGATGCGGCCTTGATCCAGCTCCTTGAATAACCATGAAAATGATTTTTAAGGAGGAAGCATTATGCCCGATTTGAAACAGGAGGTGGCCTGCCGGCGCACCTTTGCCATTATCAGCCACCCGGACGCCGGGAAAACCACGCTGACGGAAAAGCTGCTGCTGTACGGCGGCGCCATCCGTCAGGCCGGCAGCGTGAAAGCCCGCCGGGCCGAACGCCACGCCACCAGCGACTGGATGGAAATTGAAAAACAGCGCGGCATTTCCGTCACGTCCAGCGCCATGCAGTTTGAATTCGACGGCTACCACATCAACATCCTGGATACCCCGGGCCATCAGGACTTTTCCGAGGACACCTACCGGGTGCTGGTGGCGGCGGACAGCGCCGTCATGCTCATCGACGCCGCCAAGGGCGTGGAAGAGCAGACCGTGAAGCTGTTCAAGGTGTGCCGCATGCGGGGTATCCCCATTTTCACCTTTGTGAACAAAATGGACCGGGCGGCCAAGGACCCCTTTGCCCTGATGGAGGAAATCGAGCAGGTGCTGGGCGTGCGCGCCTGCCCCATCAACTGGCCCATCGGCGTGGACGGCGACTTCCAGGGCGTGTACCACCGGGACGAAAAAACCGTCGAATTGTACTTCGGCGGCGACCACGGCAAAACCAAAGCCGGAAAAACCGTGATCGGCATCGACGACCCCGCCTTTGAAACGGCGCTGGACAAGCATTACCGCACCCGGCTGGCCGACGAAATCGAGCTGCTGGACGAGGCCGGCGATCCCTTTGACCTGGAAGCAGTGCGCAAGGGCGAACTGACGCCCATGTTCTTTGGCAGCGCCGTGACCAACTTCGGCGTGGAGCCGTTTTTGTACCGCTTCCTGAAGTACACCGAACGGCCCCTGCCCCGGGAAAGCGACCAGGGGCTGATCGAGCCGGAAGACCCGGATTTTTCCGGCTTTATCTTCAAAATCCAGGCCAACATGAATCCGGCCCACCGGGACCGGCTGGCCTTCCTGCGCATCGTCAGCGGCGTATTCCACAAGGGCATGACGGTGTGGCATTCCGGCACGGGCAAGGAAATGCAGGTGAAGCAGCCCCAGCAGTTCATGGCGGATGAACGGGAAGGCATCGAGGACGCGTATCCCGGCGACATCATCGGCCTGTTTGACCCCGGCGTGTACCGCCTGGGCGATACCCTGTGTACCGGAAAGAAGATCAAGTTTGAAAAGATCCCGGTGTTCGCCCCGGAACGCTTCGCCCGGGTGCGGCCGTTGGATTCCATGAAGCGCAAGCAGTTCGTCAAGGGCATCAACCAGCTTTCCGAAGAAGGCGCCATCCAGACCTTCCGCCGCAACGAAACCGGCATGGAGGAGTTCATCGTGGGTGTGGTGGGCGAATTGCAGTTCGATGTGCTCACCTACCGCCTCAAGAGCGAGTACGGCGTCGATCTGGTGATGGACCGGCTGGGCTACCGCTTCGTGCGGTGGATCACCGAAAGCCCGGCGCCGGCGGATCAGCTGCAGCTGACCTCCACCTCCGCCCGGGGCTTTGACGGGGAAGAGAACCCGGTGCTGTTCTTTGAAAACGACTGGAGCATCCGCCTGGCCCAGGAAAAAAATAAGGGCCTGGAGCTGGCGGAAATCGCCCCGCGCAAAATTGAGAAGTAATTTGCTCTGCCCCTGGCCCGGCCATGCAAACGATACAAAACGCCCTGCAGCGTTATGCTGCAGGGCGTTGGCTTTTGTTTCTTATCAGGCGAAGGGGTTCTCCGTGGGATAGGGCAGGCTCTTGGGCTGGTTATAGGCGATGTCCTTCACACCCAGGAAGCGGAACACTTCAAACAGGTATTTGCCCACATGGCTGAACGCCACGGCGCCGTGATGGGGATAGCGCTTTTCGATCAGCACATGACGGTAGAACCGGCCCATTTCGGGAATGGCGAACACGCCGATGCCGCCGAAGGAGCGGGTCTTCACATCCAGGATCTCGCCCTCGGCGATGTAGGAACGCAGGATGCCGTCGCTGTCGCACTGCAGGCGGTAGAAGGTGATGTCGCTGGCGGCCAGGTCGCCTTCCAGGGTGCCGCGGGTGAAATCGGGATCGCTTCCTTCCGGCTCCAGCAGGCGGTGCTGGATCAGCTGGTACTTCACAGCGCGGTCGGCGCACAGCTTGCATTCGGGGGTGTTGCCGCAGTGGAAGCCCATGAAGGTGTCGGTGAGGGAGTAGTTGTACTTGCCCTTGATGTCCTCGTCATAGATGTACTGCGGCACGCTGTTGTTGATGTCCAGCAGGGTGACGGGATCGGCGCTGACGCACAGGCCGATGTATTCGCTCAGGGCGCCGTAGATGTCCACTTCGCAGCTGACGGGGATGCCCCGGCTGACCAGGCGGCTGTTGACGTAGCAGGGTTCAAAGCCGAACTGGCTGGGGAAAGCAGGCCAGCACTTGTCGGCGAAGGCCACGTACTTGCGGTCGCCCTTGTGCTTTTCGGCCCAATCCAGCAGGGTCAGTTCGAACTGCGCCATGCGCACGCTCATGTCGGGATAGTAGGCGCCTTCGCCCATTTCCTTGGCCATATCGGCGCACACTTCGGGGATGCGGGGATCGTTTTCGTGTTCCTTGTAGGAAACCAGCAGATCCAGCTCGCTGTTTTCTTCGATTTCCACGCCGATCTCGTAGAGGCCCTTGATGGGGGCGTTGCAGGCGAAGAAATCCTGGGGACGGGGCCCGAAGGTGATGATCTTCAGGTTCTTCACGCCGATGACGGCACGGGCCACGGGCACGAAGTCCTTCACCATCTTCACGATGTCCTCGGCGGTGCCCACGGGATAGGCGGGGATATAGCCCTTCAGGTGGCGCATGCCCAGGTTGTAGGAGCAGTTCAGCATGCCGCAGTACGCGTCGCCGCGGCCGTTGATCATGTCGCCGTCGCCTTCCGCGGCCGCCACGAACATGCAGGGGCCGTCAAAGTACTTGGCAATCAGGGTTTCGGGGGTTTCGGGGCCGAAGTTGCCCAGGAAAACCACCAGGGCGTTGCATTCCTTGGCCTTCACGTCGGCCACGGCCTTTTGCATGTCGATTTCGTTTTCCACGGTCACGGGGCATTCGTAGATGCCGTCGCCGTAGGCCTTCACGATGGCGGCGCGCCGCATTTCGGACAGGCGGATGGGGAAACAGTCACGGGAAACGGCGATGATGCCCAGCTTGACCTCGGGAATATTGGTCACCATAAGAAATCACTCCTTTTATTTTTTGCGGAAGTACTCCTTCCGCGGACAGACGATTACAGATCCTTGGCGATGTCGATGTTTTCGCCCACCAGGCCCACATAGGCGCCCTGGGCGGCTTCGCTGCTGTCCGCATGGGCCAGCAGCCACTTGTTCCGGGCCCACAGGGTGCTGTCCAGCCGGTTGGGGCCGGCAGCGGGGCGGTAATCGGTGTTGGTGCCCTTGGGCAGCGCCACCATCACGTGGAAGCCCTTGCCTGCGTCCACATGGCAGGGCGCGTAATGGAAGGTGGTGGCATACACCTCCACCAGCACGCCGGCGGGCACCCGGAAGGCCTTCACCTTGGCGGTGTCCAGCTTGTCGTTTTCCAGGTCGGCCAGCGTGGCGATCAGCAGGATGAAGTCCTCGCATCCCAGGTTGAATTCACTGTCCCGGTGATATTCCAGGCAGTTCAGCTTGGTGTTGTGGCCATTGCACCAGCCCAGCTGGAAGGGCATACCGCCAAACATGGCGTCGCCCAGCTGATCCGCGCCGTCCGCCCGGCCCAGCACGTCGTCATGGGGAACATACACCACGCCGTCGGTGACGGGGGTGGTGGCCAGCGCCTTCAAAAGACCGCTTACGTCATAGCCCTCCACAATACGGCCGTAGGGCTTGAATGCGGGATCGCTTACAGGCAGGATGTTCATGGGATTCTCCTCCTTTTCATTTGGGAAACCTGCATGGCTTATCGGTTTTTCCGGGGTGCGGCGAACGGGAAAAAAGCCGCCGCAGTGTTTCTATATTATAGCATTCTCCCATTTCCCTGTCAACGAAAACCGGGCCGCGGCAGGCCGAAACCGCAATACCTGCGTCAATAAACGCAATAATGGCCGGTCAGCATCAGCAGGCTGAAAAAGTACAGGCAGTTGTCGTAGTAGCGCCGGGGCCCCGTGCGAAGGGGCAGGGCGGCGAAACGCCGCAGCCACCGGGCGCTTTCTTCGCTTCTGCCGGCGATGACGGAGGCGGCGCAGCAGGCGGTGATGGCAGTGGGATGCATGGCAGGCTCCTCCGTCCGGGTGCCGTCCAACATGCAGGCGCGGTAGTTTTCCTCCGGCAGCTGGGTGGCCAGGAACCGCTGGATGCGTCCGGCCAGGGCGGCATAATCCTCCCGGGGGCCGCACCACAGGGTGTCCAGGGCGATGTTGAGCATCACCCGGTAGGCGTCGGAATACCAGGGCCAGGGCTTGCCGAACAAAAGCACGGGGGACGCGTCGTACGCGGCGTATTCCGGGCTCAGGCCCGTTACGGGATGGGCGCTGCGCAGGATGTAGGCACGGCTGGCCGCGGCGGCCTGACGCCAGAATTCCCGGTCGCCTTCATCTGCCCATTGGGCGAACAGATCGTAAAAGTGGGGCAAATGATAGCTGGGATCGCTGATTTCCATACCGGGCACGAACTTGATCAGCTTGTTGTCCGGGTTCCACATGGGCGAACCGCCGGTCAGTTCCGTTTGGTGCAGGCAGTGGCGCAGGATCTCCCGGGCGTCGGCCTGATAATCGAAATCCCCCACGCTGCCCCAGCGGCGGTGCGCCAGGAAAAGGGCCATGGCAAAGTATTCCTCGCCGTCCGGCGCCGGGCCTTCGGCATTGTGCACGCCGTTCAGCTGCACCGACCAGGCGAAATAGCCGGCGTTGCGGCCTTCCCGCAGCAGCATGTACCGCTTGGAAAAACGCCATAGTTTGTCAAACAGATCCTGCCGGTCCATCTGCACGCACATCATCATGCCGTAGCTCATGCCCTCGGTGCGGGCGTCGTGGTTGCCGGTGTCTTCGATGCAGGCGGTGTCCGCGTCCACCGGGCGGAAGATGCTTTCCTTTGGGTCGAAAAACAGCGTGTGAAAGGCCTGCCGGACCCGCTCGTCGGCCTGCTCCCGGGTGACGCCGGCCTCTTCCAGATAATTGATGCCCATGGAATGCCACCTGCCTTTTTTTGTTTGGTTTGATTGTACCGTTTTTCCGCGGGAATGCCCACAAAAAACCCGGAAGCGCGGGCTCCCGGGCGGTGGAAAATCAGAAAATGCTGTGGGGCGGGGACAGAACGGCGCCGTAAATGGCGCGGTACTGGGTGGGCGTGCAGTTTTTGTGCTCCCGGAACACCCGGTTGAAGGTGGCCACGCTGCCAAAGCCGGCGGACTCGGCAATATCCCGGATGGGCTGATTGGTGCGCACCAGCAGGTCAGAGGCCACGTTCAGCCTTTTCTGGGTCAGAAACTCGGAAAAAGAGGAGCCGGAGAACTGCTTGAAGGTGCGGGAGAAATAGTATTTGGAAAAGCCCGCGAAGGACGCCACGTCGTCCAGGGAAATATCCTGCATGTAATGCTGGTTGATGAAGGTGATGGCGCTGTTCATGATTTCGGAATCAATGCTGCGCTGGGCCGCGGGGGTCTGGGGCGCGGTGCGGCGCAGGTAATCCCTGCCCAGCAGCACGTAAACCTGGAGCAGGTAGGAATAGCACTGGGAATTCCACAGCGGTTCCTTGCGGAAATAGCATTCCACCACCTGGTTGAGCAGCTGGATCACCTGCTGCTGCAGGGGAGAGGAATCGTCATGCAGGTAGATGGGCTTCTGCATCATGTCATGGATGGAAGGCATGTCCCGCAGTGTCAGGAAGGGATTGCTTTCAAACAGCAGCAGGTACCGCAGGGTGTCGGAGGTTTCCGTCAGCGTATGGGGGCAGCCGGAAGGGATGATCAGCACCTCGCCGGGCTGCACGTGGAAGGTTTCCTCGGAAAGCTGGTAGGTCGAAACACCCCGGTGGGGCAGGATGATTTCAATGGCGGAATGCAGGTGGTTTTCAAAATGGCTGGCCACGTCGGAGGGCCAGATGCGGATGGATGAATGCTCCACATAGGTGATGAATTCCTGTTTCCCCTGTAAGATCCTAAAGCCGTCCGGGAAACGGCTGCGGTCGTTTCCGGCAGCGGGTTTGGACTGGTCCATCAAGACCCCTCCTCCATTCAATGGATCCAACGAACACGAAGCAACAGCGGAACAGACGCTGCTTTCCCCAGCGCCTGCTTCTTCTGCTTTCTAAAATGCATTATCGCGCAAAAAGCGGTTGTCAACAATAGACAAAAAGGTATGCGATTCTTGTTTTTTGCTGCGAATTTAATCAATTGTTGCTCTCTTTTCTGGATAAGAAAAAACGCACGATATGCGAAGAATCAAGCAAATATTATGAAGAAACGGCCGTCAGGCCTTCCTTTCCGGAGAATGAAAAAAATGGGAAAAAAGGGAAAGAAGAGAAAATTTGACAAAGAAAACGCGAACGGAGGAATCCTGCAAAAACGATCAGCGTCATTCAATTCCCGGCTGGAAAAACGCAATATTTTGCAGGGATTTTTGCAAAGCGGCCGGCGGATTTTTGTGGCATTCCCGCGGGAGAGGGCGCCCGCCTGCTTTCCAAGCGGGCGGCGATATGGTATAATCAGGAAAAAGCCTGATGGAGGAGGTTCCGCTATGCAGCCCGCAGACATTGCTGCCCTGGCCGCACGCTTGCAGGAAAATATCGCCCGCGTGGTGGTGGGCAAGGGGGACATGATCCAATTGATGCTGGCCGCCGTGATCGCCCGGGGCCATGTGCTGCTGGAGGATGTGCCGGGCACGGGCAAAACGGTAACGGCCCGGAGCCTGGCCCGGTCCATCGGCGGCGCGTTTTCCCGCATCCAGTTCACGCCCGATCTGCTGCCGGCGGACATTACCGGCACCCGGGTGTACCGGCAGGACAAGGGCGAATTCGTGTTTCATCCCGGCCCGGTGTTCGCCCATATCGTGCTGGCGGATGAAATCAACCGCGCCACGCCGCGTACCCAAAGCGCCCTGCTGGAGTGCATGGAGGAGCATCAGGTGACGGACGGCGGCGTGACCCATCCACTGCCCGATCCGTTTCTGGTGATCGCCACCCAGAACCCGGTGGAGATCCAGGGCACCTTTCCGCTGCCGGAAGCGCAGCTGGATCGGTTCCTGATGCGCCTGACCCCCGGATACCCGGACCGAGCGGAGGCCGTGCGGATCCTGCGCCGTTTTTTGCGGGACGAGCCCCTGGCGGATCTGGCGGCGGTGTGCGGCTGCGAAGAGGTGGCCCGGGCCCAGCAGGCCCTGGGACAGTGCGCCCTGGAGGAAAGCGTGCTGGATTATATCGCCGCCCTGTGCGAGCGTACCCGGCAGGACGACCGGGCGCAGCTGGGGGTCAGCCCCCGCGGCATGCTGGCGCTGATGCGCGCATCCCAGGCCCTGGCGCTGACCGAGGGCCGCGCCTTTGTGATCCCGGACGACGTGCAGCGCCTGGCGGTGCCGGTTCTGGCCCACCGGGTGATCCCCCGGGGCTACGCGGGCCGCAGCGACGCGGCGAAGAAAATCGTGGAGGACGCCCTGGCCTGCGTTCCCGTGCCCACGGAGAAAAGGTAAGATGGAAATCCTGCTCATTGTGCTGGTATTCCTGGGCCTGGCGTTTTTGCAGGCCTTTTTGGTGCAGCACTTCGGCCTGCGCGGCTTTTCCTACCGCCGCGGCTTTTCCCGCCTGACGGCCGGCGCGGGGGACACGGTGGATTATGTGGAAGTGATCCGCAACCGCGGGCCGCTGTTCTTGCCCTGGGTACGGCTGGAAACGCGTGTTCCGCCGTCTTTTGAATTCCGCACCCGGGAGGAGATCGACATCCGGGGCAACAATTACCATCAAAGCGTGTTTTCCCTGACGCCCTTTTCCCAGGTCACCCGGCGGCACCAGGTGCTGCTGCGCCAGCGGGGGCATTTCTGCCTGGAGCGGGCGTCCCTGACGGCGGGAGATTTGCTGGGCTGGCGGTTGATCACCAGGGATATGGAAACGAAGGCGGAAATCTATGTGTTCCCGCGTTTGCTGAATCGGGACGCGGGGTTGCTGCCGTCCCAAAGGGCCATGGGCGAGGTGGCTGTGCGTCGTTGGATCCAGCCCGATCCCATCTGGGTGAACGGCATCCGTCCGTACCGGGACGGGGACCCGGAGCGGGACATCCATTGGGCGGCCACGGCCCGGATGAACGCCATGCAGGTCAAAACCCACGATTACACCGCCGATCCCCGGCTGATGGTGCTGATCAACGTGCAGAAAAAAGAGGAGCAGTGGGGCGACCTGATGGACTATGAACAGGAGCGCATCGAGTACGCCATTTCCCTGGCGGCCACGATGTGCCTGGACGCGCTGGAAAAGGGGATCGAAGCGGGCTTTGCCGCCAACATGCCCCTGGATGAGGACACCCGGTGCGCCTGCCTGCCGCCTGCCCGGGGCGCCGGCTGGGATCAGGAACTGCTGCGGGCCATGGCCTGCCTGCGGCTCAAATGGATGCTCAGCTTCCCCACGTTCCTGGAGCAGCTGCCCGTTCTGTCCGGCACCGATCTGGTGATCCTGTCCTGCTATGACAGCGAAGCCATTCGAGTCCAGGTCCGGCGGCTGGAGGCCCTGGGCAACAGCGTCACCCTTCGCCTTTTGCCGGAGGTGGACCATGCGTAATCTGCTTCGGCGGCTGTTTTTGTCCCTGGGGGCGTTTCTGCTGGCCGCGCCGGTGTTCCTGCTGGCCGGCGGCGCTGTCCTGCGGGATCCGCGTCCCCTGCTGTGGCTCCTGCCCCTGGCCTGCGCCGCTGCGCTGCCGTTTTTCGTTAGGCTGCTGCCGGGCAAAGGACGCCTTCCGGGCCTGATCCTCTCCATGGCTTTGTCCGCGGCCTGCGCCCTGTACCTGGGCGGCGTCCGGCACATTGGGGCGCTGGCCTGGATCCCGGCGGCGCTGGCTGCCCTGGCCGCGGCGGCCCACATGGCGCTGCTGTCCGGCTGGCAGCGGGAGAATATCGCCCTGTGGTACGTGGGCATGGCGGTTTATGTGTTTTCGCGTTTGATTTGCACCCTGACCCGTCAAACGGCGCTGTACGCACCGCTGCGGGTGCTGACGCTGGCGTATGCGGTGTACGTGGTTTTCGCCCTGGCGTTCCAATCCCTGCGGGACGGAACGGGCGGCAGCCGGACGCCGTCCCGCCGGATGGTGCTGCGCGGCGTCGGCGGCGCGGTGCTGCTGTCGGCCCTGCTGCTGGCGCTGACCCACCTGCCCCAGCTGTTTGAAGCCCTGCGCGCGGCGGTGCGGGGCGTGGTGGAGGCGGTAGTCTGGCTGGTGAGCCGCCTGGGCGAAATGAACATGGCCCGGGGCGGCGGGGGCGGCGGGGGAGACGCCGGCCTTCCGGGCGTTGAAGCGGCGGAACCCTCCGCTTTTCTGGTGTTCCTGGAGCAGGTGTTGAAGGTGGTGGCGGCTGCGGCGCTGCTGGTCATCGCCGCTCTCCTGCTGCGGCTGGCGGTCCGCGGGCTGATCCGGGCTTTCCGGGCCCTGGCGCGGCGGCTGCGGGCGTATGCCGGACAGGTGACAAACGCGTATGAGGATACAGTGGAAAGCCTGCTGGATTGGGGCGACGTGCGCCGGGCGGTGCGGGAACACCGGGAAAAGCGGCGGGAGGACCGGGAAAAGCGAGTTCCCTGGCAGCAGCTTTCCGCACGCCAGCAGGTGCGCCGCAGCTATCAGGTGTATCTGTCCCGTCACCCGGACGTACCGCCGGGGCGGACTGCCCGGCAGGAGATCGGCCGACGGGATCTGGCGGAAATCTACGAAGCGGCCCGGTACAGCGACCGGGAAATTACGCCTGCGGAGGCGGAAATGAGCCGGGAGATGCAGAAGAAATGACGGAGGACGGTATGACGGATCGGCTGTATTACGGCGACAGCTATTTGAAAACCTTTGACGCCACGGTGACGCAGGTGCGGCCGGACGACTGGATCGCGCTGGACCGGTCGGCCTTTTACCCTACCTCCGGCGGCCAGCCCTACGATACCGGTGTGCTGCAGCGCGGGGAGCAGACGGTGCGGGTGACGGACGTGCAGGCGGAAAACCAAACGGTGTGGCACCGCGTCTGCGGAGAAGCAAAGCTGAACGTGGGCGACACGGTACGCGGCGCCATCGACTGGGACCGTCGATGGGACCACATGCAGCAGCACGCGGCGGATCATATGCTGGCCGGCGCCGCCTGGCAGATGTTTGGCGGCGTCACCATCGGGCTGCACCTGGGAAAGGAAAACAGCACCATTGACATGGATCTGCCGGACGGACGGACGCACCTGACGGCGGAGGAAACGGAGCGGCTGGAGGACCTGGTGAACCGGCGGGTGCAGCAGGACGACCTCATCCGCTGCTGGTTCCCGGAAGAAGCGGAGCTGGCCTGCCTGCCGCTGCGGAAAAAGCCGACGGTGACGGAGCACGTGCGGGTGGTGGCCATGGGCGATTATGAAATGGTGGCCTGCGGCGGCACGCATCCCGGCACCACGGGGCAGATCGGGCCGGTGAAAATCCTGTCCTGCACGCCGGCCCGGGGGAAAATGCGGCTGTGCTTCGTGGCCGGCATGCGGGCCGTGCGGTATCTGCGGCAGGCCGCCCGGTGCGCCCAGGCGCTGTCCGCCGCCCTGTCCGCCGATTTTGACGGCGCACTTCCGGCCCTGACCCAGGAAAGGGAAGCAGCCGCCGCGTACCGAAAGGAGCAGGAACAGCGCCTGACCCAGGCGGCCCTGCGCTTGATCCGGACGCAAAAAACGGGAAACGTCTATGCCGCGCACCTGGATTTTGCCACGCCGGACACGCTGGTGCGGGCCGCGGCGGAATTGATCCGGGAGCCGGAGGCGGCGGTGCTGCTGTCCTGCCCGCGGAAGGACCAGCGCATGCTGGTGTTCGCCCGGGGAACGGAAGCGCCCTGGGATATGGCCCGGCTGCTGCGGGATTGCGGGGGCCGCGGCGGCGGCCGGCCGGACATGGCCCAGGGCAGCGCCCCGGACGGCGGCGCGCTGGCGGCAGCCCGGGATATGCTGCTGGGTTCCCTGGATTGAAAGGCCCGGAAAAATGCCCGGCAGGGCAGTAAAACGGAAAAAAGGAACGTCCGCGTCAGCGGGCGTTTTTCTTTGGAAAAGAAAAATTTGAAGGATTGAGAATAAAAAAATTCATTTTAGCTTTTTCTTGGAAAATCGGTTCTGGAAAAGAAAAAAGGCGCATAAAAATCGGAACGGGCAGGGGAAAAACAGAAAAATGTACAAAAAACTATTGAAAAATAAGCCTTGATGTGCTACACTTGTGTCCAATCCCGCACCAGCCCGGCATCTGGGGCGGCGGCGGGGGCTGAAACCGGAACGAAAAAGCAGGAATGCAGGAACGGAAAGGAAAAATTGCAATGAAGCCTTATGCGGAAATGACGGTGGAAGAACTTTCGGCGGAACTGGCGGACCTGAAAGCGCAGTACAAGAAGGTGCAGGCGCTGGGGATGCACCTGGATATGAGCCGCGGAAAACCCTGCCAGGAGCAGCTGGATCTTTCCATGGGCATGATGGACGTGCTGGATTCTTCTTCGGACCTGACCTGTGAGGACGGTACCGACTGCCGCAATTACGGCCAGCTGACGGGCATCGAAGAGGCCCGGGAGCTGCTGGGCGACATGATGGAAAACAACCCCAAGGACATCATTATTTACGGCAACTCCTCCCTGAACGTGATGTTTGACACCATCAGCCGGGTGTGGACCCACGGCGTAATGGGCAACACGCCCTGGTGCCGCCTGCCGGAGGTGAAATTCCTGTGCCCGGTGCCGGGGTACGACCGGCATTTTGCCATTACGGAATATTTCGGCATCAAAATGATCCCCGTGCCCATGACCCCGGAAGGGCCGGACATGGATATGGTGGAAAAGCTGGTGCGGGAGGACGCGTCCATCAAGGGCATCTGGTGCGTGCCCAAGTATTCCAATCCCCAGGGCATTTCCTATTCCGATGAAACGGTGCGCCGCTTTGCCCGGCTGGAGCCTGCCGCCCCGGACTTCCGTATTTTCTGGGACAACGCCTACGGCATGCACCATCTTTACGACCACAAGCAGGATTACCTGATCGAGATCCTGGCGGAATGCAAGCGCGCGGGCAACCCGGACCTGGTGTACAAATTTTCTTCCACCTCCAAGATCACTTTTCCCGGCAGCGGCATCGCCGCGATTGCCACCAGCCCCAACAACATGGAGGATTTCCTGTCCTACCTGCGGCATCAGACCATCGGCCACGACAAGGTGAACCAGCTGCGCCATGTGCGTTTCTTTGGCAACATTCACGGCATGGTGGAGCATATGCGCAAGCACGCCGACATCATCCGGCCCAAGTTTGAAGCGGTGGAAGCCATCCTGGAGCGCGATCTGGCCGGCCTGAACGTGGGCACGTGGACCTGCCCCCTGGGCGGTTATTTCATCCTGTTCGATTCCCTGCCGGGCTGCGCCAAGGACATTGTGGCCCGGGCCAAGAAGGCCGGCGTGATCATGACCAACGCGGGCGCCACCTGGCCCTACGGCCAGGACCCCAACGATTCAAACATCCGCATCGCGCCCACCTATCCCTGCCTGTCGGACCTGAAAACCGCCATGGAGATTTTCACCCTCTGCGTGCGGATCGCCAGCGCCAAAAAGCTGCTGGCGGAGAAGCAAAAGGAAAGCGTCGCCTGAACGGCCGAAGGAATAGCAATTTTCCGGAAAAGCCGAATGTTTTTTGCTTTTTCGAAAAAAGGTTGACATTTCCTTCCGCGTCCGGTATACTACAAAGCGAAATTTGAATGAAAGGAGGCTGCAGCGATGTCTTTGATCCGTAACAAAAATGCATTCGTACCCGGGAAGGGGATTATTGCGCTCGTTTGCGGCCGCCTGTATTCCGCGCTGCGTTCCTTGTGACGCATGCGCCATAGGCCACCGGCTGCAGACAGCGGCCGGTGGCTTTTTTCTTTGTTTTTTGAAAGTAGGGGGTTATTCAGATGCAAAAGCGTTCTTCCCGCCTGATGGGGCGGCTGATCCGGGAAAACAAATGGTATTTCCTGACGGCGCTGATCTGCACCGTGTTTACCGTGATCATCGAGTTCGTCACGCCCATTTTGCTGGCGGAAACGTTGGATTATTACCTGCAGGGCAAGCCCAGCCGGATGCCGGGCTTTGTGAACGCCTGGGTGGATGCCTTGGGCGGCCCGCAGTTTATGGCTTCCAATCTGTGGATCGTGGGGCTGGCGCTGGTGGGGCTGAACCTGCTCAGCGGCGTCTTTTCCTTCGGCAAAAGCCGTTCGCAGGCTGTGGCGGGGGAAAATGTATCCCTGACGCTGCGGGAAAAGCTCTATGCCCACATCCAGCGGCTGCCCTTTTCCTACCATGTGAAGGCGGAAACGGGCGACCTGGTGCAGCGCTGCACCTCCGACGTGGAAACGGTGCGCCGCTTTTTGTCCATGCAGCTGATGCAGGTGGTGAACGCCGTCATGATGGTGGCCTTCGCCCTGTTTTACCTGTTCCGGGAAAATGTGAAAATCACGCTGATCAGCATGGTGATGCTGCCGATCCTGTTCCTGTTTGCCTTCCTGTTTTTCAAATGGGTGGTGAAAAGCTTCCGCCTGTCCGACGAGGCCGAGGGCAAAATGAGCGCCGTGCTGCAGGAAAACCTGACCGGCGTGCGCGTGGTGCGCGCCTTCGGGCAGCAGGAATACGAAGTGGAAAAGTTTGAAAAGGTCAGCAGCGACTACCGCAAAAAGAGCTTCCGGCTGTGCAACCTGCTGGCGGTGTACTGGGCTACCGGCGATCTGCTGAGCATGCTGCAGTCCATGTTCACCCTGCTGGCCTGCGTGTACTTTGCCATTCGCGGGGAAATCACCGTGGGCACGCTGACGATTTTCACGTCCTACATCTGGAAATTGCTGTTTCCCATCCGTCAGCTGGGGCGCATCCTGTCCGACGCCGGTAAAAGCAGCGTGGCGCTGGGGCGCATTGACGAGATCCTGCGCGTGCCCCAGGAGCCGGAGGAGCCGGACGCCATCAAGCCCAGCCTGAAGGGCGACATCGTGTTCGACCACGTGGTGTTCGGGTACGATTCCAACCGGGACGTGCTCCGGGACATGAGCTTCACCATTCCTGCCGGCAAAACGGTGGCTATCCTGGGGGCCACGGGCAGCGGCAAATCCAGCGTGGTGCATTTGATCCAGCGCCTGTTTGAGCCGCAGCAGGGCGAAATCCGCATCGGCGGAACGCCCATCCGGCAAATCGACCGGTATTACCTGCGTTCCCGCGTAGGCCTGGTTTTGCAGGAGCCGTTCCTGTACTCCAAAACGCTGCGGGAAAACGTGGCCATCGCCGTGCCTGGCGCCACCAGCGAGCAAATCGACCGGGCCGTGACCGACGCAGCGGCCAAGGCCTTTATCCTGGAGAGCGACAAGGGCTACGACACCCTGGTGGGTGAGCGCGGCGTCACGCTTTCCGGCGGCCAGAAACAACGGGTGGCCATTGCGCGCACGCTGATGAAAGACAACGATATTCTGATTTTCGACGATTCCCTGTCCGCTGTGGATACCGAAACCGACGCCCAGATCCGCGCCGCGTTGAAACGGCGCAGCCGGGACACCACCACCATCATCATCAGCCACCGCATCGTGACCCTGTCCCAGGCGGATCTGATCCTGGTGATGGAGGACGGACGCGTCACCCAGCAGGGAACGCATGAGGAACTGATCCGCCAGGACGGCCTGTACGCCAGGATCTTCAATATCCAGTCCGCCCTGGAGGAAGAATTCAAAGAGGAGAACAAGGACCATGCAGCAGTTTGAGGAACAGGATTTTACCAAAAAGTTTTCCCTGTCGCTGTGGAAAAAAGTGCTGCAGCATACCAAGGAATACCATAAGGATCTGGCCCGGCTGATGGTGGTGATGGGCATTACCGCCGCCTGCGACGTGATTTTTCCCCTGCTGACCAGCTATGCCATCGACCATTTCATTCCCAATCTGGATCATCCCGGCGGCACGGAAGGGCTGCCCGGCTTCATTGTGATGTACCTGCTGGTGCTGGTGGTGCAGGTGGCGGCCATTTTCCGCTTTCTGTATCTGGGCGGCAAGATCGAGGTAGGCAGCTGCTACACCATCCGCAAGAAGGCCTTCCGCAAACTGCAGGAACTGCCCTTCTCCTACTATGACCGCATGCCCGTGGGCTACCTGATGAGCCGTATGACCAGCGACACCCAGCGCTTGGCGGAAACCATCGGCTGGTCTTTGCTGGATCTGGCCTGGGGCGGCGTGATGATCGTGGCGGCCAGCGCCACCATGTTTGCCCTGAACTGGAAAATGACGCTGGTGGTGCTGCTGGTGGTGCCGCCGCTGGCGGTGGTTTCCTGGTGGTTCCAGCAGCGGATTTTGCAGGCGTACCGCCGGGTGCGCAAAACCAACAGCAAAATCACCGGCGCGTTCAACGAAGGCATCATGGGCGCCAAAACCACCAAGACGCTGGTGCGCGAAGACATGAACATGCAGGAATTCACCGTGCTGACCCGGGAAATGAAAAAGTCCTCCGTCCGGGCGGCTTCCCTGTCGGCGGTGTACCTGCCCATCGTGGTTTCCCTGGGCAGCGTGGCCACGGCCTACGCCCTTTGGAAGGGCGGCCAGGAAGTGCTCATCGGCGGCATGACGCTGGGCGTTTTGCAGGTGTTTGTCAATTATACGGTGCAGTTTTTTGAGCCCATCCGCAATATTGCCAACGTGTTCGCGGAGCTGCAAAGTGCCCAGGCGGCGGCCGAACGGGTGATCACCCTGCTGGAAACGGAGCCGGATATTGTGGATACCCCGGAGGTGGAAGCGGAATTCGGTGATAATTTCCACCCCAAAAAGGAAAACTGGCCGGCGCTGAAAGGCGACATCGAATTCTGCCACGTGGATTTTCAGTACAAGGAAGGGGAAAAGGTCCTGTCGGATTTTAACCTGAAGGTGAACGCCGGGGAAACCATCGCTTTGGTGGGTCCCACCGGCGCCGGAAAATCCACCGTGGTGAACCTGATCTGCCGGTTCTATGAACCAACCGGCGGCGAAATCAAAATCGACGGGGTGAACTACAAGAAGCGCAGCCAATTGTGGCTGCAGAGCAACCTGGGCTACGTGCTGCAGGAGCCACGGCTGTTTTCCGGTACCATCCGGGACAACATCCGGTACGCCCGGCTGGACGCCACCGACGCGGAGGTGGAGGCGGCGGCCCGGATGGTTAACGCCGAAAGCTTTATCCTGAAAATGGACAAGGGGTACGACACCGACGTGGGCGAGGGCGGCAGCCGCCTGTCCACCGGCGAAAAGCAGCTGATTTCCTTTGCCCGGGCCCTGCTGGCCGATCCCCGCATCTTCGTGCTGGATGAAGCCACCTCCTCTGTGGACACCCAGACCGAGCAAATCATTCAGCACGCCATTTCCAAGGTGCTGACGGGCCGTACCTCCTTCATCATCGCCCATCGTCTGTCCACCGTCCGCACGGCGGACCGGATCCTGGTGATCGACGACGGAAAAATCAAGGAGATGGGTACCCACCAGGAGCTGCTGCGGAAAAAAGGCGCTTACTACAGCCTGTACACCAACCAGTTCCAGGAGGATATGGCCATGGAGATCCTGGGAAAAAACGACGCAACCTGAGGGAAAACAGCATGCGGCTTGAAACAGAACGGCTGGTGATCCGCCCTTTTACCCCGGACATGGCGGAGGCGGTTCACCGCAATTCCCTGGATGAAGACAACCGGCGCTTTGTGCCCGATGAGGTGTTTGAAACCGTGGAGGAAGCGGAGGAAACGGTTCGTTTCCTTTTGTCACGGTATGAAACCGCCGACGGCCCTTTTGTGTATCCCGTGCTGCTGAAAACGGGAGAAAACATCGGCTACGTGCAGGCGGTGTCCGTCGGCGACGGCTGGGAAATCGGCTATCATATCGCCAAACCCTACACCGGCCGGGGCTATGCCGCGGAGGCCGTCAGCGCTTTTCTGCCCTGGATCGCCGGCCGGCTGCAGGCGGACCGCATCACCGGCATCTGCCTGCGGGAAAACATCGCGTCTGCCCGGGTGATGGAAAAATGCGGCTTTACGCCCGTTTTTTCCGGCCGGGGACAGTACCAGGGCGAAATCCGGGACATCATTCAAATGCAGTGGAAACGCCCCTGATAATCCTTGGCGGTTCGTCAAATTCCGCACCCTGCTTCGACGAAGAAGCGGGGTGCGTTTTTATATACTGGATCAGGCGGAGGACGGGAACATGCGCGTCAACGGAGAAATCTTCTTCCTGATCAACGGGTGGATGAATTATTTGTCCCTGCTTCTGGCAGCCCGCCTGGGGCGCGTGCGGCGCGGCGGGGGCTGCTGTCGTCGGTGCTGGGCAGCGGGTACGCGCTGGCCGCGTGGAGATGGCTGCCAACGCTGCGGGGCGTTCCCCAATTGATGCTGGCGGCCCTAGGCATGGCGGCCCTTTCCTTTGGCCGGCACGCCCTGAAAATGGGGCCGCTGGTGCTGGCGTGCAGCCTGCTGCTGGCCGGGCTTTGCGACTTTGGCTGGCGGCGGGGGCTGCCGGCGGGCGGCGTGCTGGCCGTGTGCGGCGCGGCGGTGCTGGGCCTGATCGGCCTGCTGAACCGCGGCAGCCTGCCGTCCAGGGAGGCGTGCAGCGTGGAGATCACGCTCCGGGGGAAAACGATGCGGCTTCCCGCGCTGCGGGACAGCGGATCATGAAGCTGCGCTTCGGCCTGGGCGGCGGCCAGGAAATGACGCAGAAGGAGGTGGCGGACGTGCTGGGTATTTCCCAATCCTACATTTCCAGGCTGGAAAAGCGGATCCTCAGCCGCCTGCACAGCGAAATGCTGAAGGCGACCTCGTGATCCGGAAGGTTCCCTGACGGCCCGGCGGCCGTTTTTTTATTGCCGGCCGCGGAAAATGGGTGTACAATAGCATGCATACATTTATTTTACCATTTGGGGGAGACGGAAATGCGCACAGACGAAATCAACATCCGGGACCCTTTTGTGCTGGTGCACGGGGGCGTTTATTACCTGTACGGCACCCGCGGGGAAACCTGCTGGGGAAAGGCGGACGGCTTTGACGTATACACCAGCCGCGATCTGGAAAACTGGCAGGGCCCTTATCCCTGCTTTCAGAATGACGGCACTTTCTGGGCGGACCGGAATTACTGGGCGCCGGAGGTGCATCCCTGGCGAGGAAACTTTTACCTGTTCGCCAGCTTCAAGGCGGAGCACACCTGCCGGGGAACGGCCGTTTTGAAGGCAGATTCGCCGCTGGGGCCGTTTAAACCCCATTCCCGCGGGCCGGTGACGCCGGCGGACTGGGAATGCCTGGACGGCACGTTTTACGCGGACGGGAACGGCAGGCCCTGGATGGTGTTCTGCCACGAATGGGTGCAGGCCGGGGACGGGGAGATCCTGGCGCTGCCCCTGAAGGAAGATTTGTCCGCCCAGGATGGGGAACCGCGCCTGCTGTTCCGGGCGTCGGACGCGCCGTGGAGCAGTCCGGTGCGCCATTCCAGCGGGGTCACGGGGTATGTGACGGACGGGCCGTTTCTGTGGCGCACAGCCGGGGGAAAACTGCTGTGCCTGTGGGCCGGCTTTTCCCAAAACGGCTACACCCAGGGCGTGGCCCTCAGCGGCAGCGGGGAAATCACCGGGCCGTTTTGCCAGATCGCGCCGCTGTTTGACCGGGACGGCGGCCACGGCATGGTTTTCAGGACGCCGGAGGGACGCCTGATGCTGACGCTGCACAGCCCCAACACGCATTTGCTGGAGCGGCCGCGCTTTTATCCCCTGGAGGAAAGGGACGGCCTGCTTTTTTGCAGCCGGGAGGACACATGAAGCACAGCAGACGGGAAATTTTCTGGACGTTTTTCAAGTTCGGCTTCGTCACCTTCGGCGGAGGCTGGAGCATTGTGGCCCAGATGCAGAAGGAATTTGTGGAAAAGAAGCGCTGGATCAATGAGGAAGAATTGCTGGATTTCACCTCGGTGGGCCGCTCGCTGCCGGGGCTGATGATCGGCAACGTCAGTGTGCTTTTCGGCTACCGGATGGCCGGGTTCCTGGGCGCCGCGGCCGCGCTGGGCGGCGTGGTGCTGCCGCCGTTTCTGATCATGATCGGGGTGACCGCGCTGTACGGCCTGGTGAAGGATCATCCGCTGGCCGCCCGGGCCATGGCCGGCGTGCGCGCCGCGGTGGTGCCCATTATCCTCAGCGCGCTGCTGAAGCTGTTCAAAGCCGGCATGAAGGACGGCTTTTGCTACGCCGTGGCCGTACTTGGCCTGGCGCTGTGCCTGTTCACGCCTGTTAACACTGTCCTGGTGGTGCTGCTGGGGGCGGCGCTGGGCCTGATCTGGATGGAGGGAAAGCATGCTGTATCTTGAACTGTTCTTTTCCTTCCTGATGATCGGGTTCACCAGCTTCGGCGGCCTGAGCATGATCCCCCTGATCCACGAGCAAATGCTGTCCCACGGGTGGATGACCGCCCGGGAGGTGGCGGACATCGTGGCCATCGCGGAAATGACCCCGGGGCCGGTGGGCCTGAACTGCGCTACCTTCGCCGGCAGCCGCACCGCCGGCTTTTTCGGGGCGCTGGCAGCCTCCGCGGGCGTCATGGTGCCGTCGCTGACGGTGTGCCTGGCGGCGGCCATGTTCCTGAAAAAATTCCAGGAAAGCCGGTACCTGGCCCACGCCATGTACGGCATCCGGCCCATTTGTATCGGCATGATCGGCGCGGTGATCATCCAGCAGAGCATCGAAAACTACGCCGGTCCCCTGCTGGGGATTTCCTGGCAAATGGTTCTGATCGGCGCCGCGTCCCTGCTGACGCTGCTGAAATTCCGCTGGAGCGTTCCCAAAACCATCGCCCTGGCCGCCGGGCTGGGTCTGATCCTGGGGTAAACTGCCGCCGGGCCGCGTTTTTTTCCGGGCAAAGGGAAAACGCATAACCGGCGGCCTTTTTTTGCATACTGGGAGGAGGGAAAAAGACAGGAGGGATTCCGTGATCGACACGGTGCTGACGGGGGATTTCCGCCGGGATCTGCAATCCGTCCGGGCGCTGGCGGCGGATGTGAAGGGGTTTGCGCACCGCGCGCCGGGGGAACCCATCAACGAAACGGTGGGGATGGGGCCCCACGAAGGATTCAACGAATCCCTGCGGGACAACATCGTATTGATCCGCCGCATGATGCAAAGCCCGGCCCTGATCAGCGAAAGCATGACGGTGGGCCGCTTGATCCCCACGCGCCTTTGCCTGCTGTACCTGGACGGCGTGGCCCGGCGGGAGAACCTGGACGCGCTGCGGAACCGGATCGCCGGCTGCAACGTGGATTATGTGTCCTCCCTGGGGATGCTGGAGCAATTGATCGAGGATCAGTCCCTGTCCCTGCTGGCCCAGACCGTGCAGACCGAACGGCCGGACCGGGCCGTCAGCTTCCTGAATGAAGGGCAGATCCTGGTGGCTATGGACAACGCGCCGGCGGTGCTGGTCATGCCGGCGGCCTTCCTGCATTTGTTCCACGCGCCGGACGATACCGCCCTGCGCTGGCCCTACGGCACGTTTCTGCGGGTGCTGCGGCTGCTGGGCTGTCTGCTGCTGACCGGCTGTGCCAACCGCCAGTTTGAAGAGGAATTGCTGGCCATTGTGGTGGCGGCGGATCAGCAGCAGGGTTCCGTTCACCTGGCCATCAAGGCGCCGGCCGTTCACGCCGGGGCCGGCGATCAGGAGGATTATCTGCAGCTGGAAGCCGGCGGCGCTTCCTTTGTCCAGGCCGTGACGGTGCTGAATGCTTCCACGCCGCCCAGGACGCCGCCAGCCAGGCATAGCAAAAAGGCCCCGGCCAGTTTTCTTCGCCATCGGGCGCCCCGGCCGCTTTCGTTTCCCCGGATGCTGACCAGGCAAAGCGCCAGCATCACCCCGGCAATCAGCGCGGAAAACAACCAATAGCTTCTGCTCATAATTCCCTCCCGTGGATCCTGCGGATCGTGATTGACAAACATGCGGGAAACGGTGTAGAATAGGGCATCCTTTCCTTTGATGGAGGTTTTTGTCATGGGCATCATTCCGTCCCGGAACCTGGAGGACCAGCGCCGCGAGGAAAACGGCGTCGTATATTTTGACCGCGGCACCGTCACCGGCAAAAACGGCCGGAAATACGACCGCTTCGCGATCCAGACCCATTTCGTCCAGCGCGGCGAAAGCCAGAAGGAACTGGTGGAAAAATACGTTCGTCCCCTGTATCAGGAAGGCGATGTGCTGTCCTTTGGCGCCAAGGTGATGTGCATGTGCGTGGAATCGGTCAAAACCCGGGACGAGGTGAAGCCCGGCTTCTGGGCCAATCTGCTGTGGCGCTTTGCTGGCATCAACCATACCGGCGTTGGGATGCACGAGCCCTACAAGCTGCAGCTGGTCATCGATATGTGCGGTCTGCCCCGGGTGCTGCTGGCGGTTTTCTGCTCTGCGGTGACCAAGCCCTTTGGCATCCATGGCGTGTTCTACAAGGTGTGCGGCAAAGGCGTGGGCGGCATCGACGGCTTCTATTTCCGCTCCAGCTTTGACGTTTACAAGCAAATGGCCCTGATCAACCCGGATAACCCGGTGGAGCTGTGCAACGAATTATACCAGCAAACCGGCATCCCCGTGGTGCTGATGGACGCCAACGACCTGCAGCGGGATCAGCTGGGCAAGTGCGACGGCTTCCCGCTGACGGACGAGGAGATCCAGGACGCCATGCAGGACAACCCCTCCGGCCAGGGCGACGAATTGACCCCGCTGATCCTGATAAGGCCCCTGAAGTAAATTGTATTCAACTCCCTGACGGATAGACCAGGGAGTTTTTCTCTGATGGCTGATATACAGGAGGAGAACGCCATGCCCCAGGATAACACCCGCTATCTTTCCCCTTTTTCCACCCGGTACGCCAGCGATGAAATGCAGTTCCTGTTTTCCGCACAGAACAAGTTTTCCCTGTGGCGCAAATTGTGGATCATCCTGGCCGAATCGGAGCAGGAGCTGGGCCTGCCCGTCACCGACGCGCAGATCGCCGAAATGAAGGCCCACGCGGAGGATATTGACTTTGAAGCGGCGGCTGCCTATGAAAAAAAGCTGCGGCACGACGTGATGGCCCATATCCACGCCTGGGGCGACCAGTGCCCCACGGCCAGGCCCATCATTCATTGGGGCGCCACCAGCTGCTATGTGGGCGATAACGCCGACATCCTGATCCTGCGGGACGCGCTGCATTTGATCCGGGGCAGGCTGCTGGCTGTGATCCGGGCGCTCCGGGATTTTGCGGACAGGTACGCCGATCTGCCCTGTCTGGCCTTCACCCATTTCCAGTCGGCCCAGCCCACCACCGTGGGAAAGCGCGCTACGCTGTGGCTCAACGACCTGACGCTGGACCTGGAGGAAATCAATTTCTGCCTGGACACCCTCAAGCCCCTGGGCTGCAAGGGCACCACCGGTACACAGGCCAGTTTTCTGGAATTGTTTTCGGGGGATTATGAAAAGGTGAAGCTGCTGGATACGCGCATCGCCGAAAAAATGGGCTTTGCCGGGGCCGTGCCCGTGTCCGGCCAGACGTATTCCCGCAAAACGGATTCCCGCATCCTGAACGCCCTTTCCCAGATCGGCCAGAGCGCGCACAAATTTGCCAACGACATTCGCCTGCTGGCCCACAAAAAAGAAATTGAGGAACCCTTTGAAAAGAACCAGATCGGTTCCTCCGCCATGGCTTACAAACGCAATCCCATGCGGTCCGAACGCATGACGGGGCTGAGCCGCTTCCTGATCAGCAACGCCCAGAACAGCGCCATGACCGCCGCGGAGCAGTGGTTCGAACGCACGCTGGATGACAGCGCCAACCGCCGGCTGTCCCTGGCGGAGGGCTTTCTGTGCTGCGACGCCGTGCTGGCGCTGTACCTGAATATCGCTTCCGGCCTGGTGGTGTACGACCGGATGATCGAAAAGCATCTGCAGGAAGAATTGCCCTTCATGGCCACCGAAAATATCCTGATGGACGCTACGGCCCGGGGCGGCGACCGGCAGGAACTGCATGAGCATATCCGGCAGCATTCCATGGCCGCCGCGGCCGCCGTGAAAATGGAAGGAAAACCGTGCGATCTGGTCAGCCGCATCGCCGCTGACCCCGCCTTCCAGGTGGACGAGGAAACGCTGAACGCGTCCCTGGAGCCGCAGCGTTACATCGGCTGCGCCGCCCTGCAGACCCGGGATTACCTCCGCGGTACGGTGGACCCGCTGCTGGCACAGTATGCGCAGGAGCAGGTCAAAACCCGGGAAATTACGGTGTGAGGAACGCCGGGGCGCTGCCAAAAGTCCCGCTGCGGCATGACTGCAATTTCCGGCAGTGTACCGCAGGTGCATGGGGAACGCCGGGGCGCTGCCCCAGACCCCGCCGGGGAGGAGGTTCCTCCCCGGACCCCGCCACTTGCGGATGGTATAAGACTTATTTCCCAAGCAGGTGTACCGCAGTAGCAAAGAGAACGAAAACATGCCGCTCCCGGGCAGGCCGGCTTTGCCGGCCCGCCTGTGCGCAAGCGCACAGGGAAAAGGCTGGAGATTTTCCGAAAAACAAGCTCGCTTGTTTTCTCGGAAATCCCCAGCCTTTTCTGTTGCCCGGGAGCTCTCTTGTCGATGCAGAAAGTTTCAGGCGCATATTGCTTATTATTTCAAATTTGCAGCATCGCCAAGGCAGGTCCAGGACCCGGCGGGTCCTGGTTCGGGGGTCCGGGGGCTGAAGAAGCCCCCGCGTACTCCCACCGTTACTCCGGCATTTTTTGTGTGCTTTTTTGAAAGCCCGGTTTTTCCAAAGGAAGGGCGGTAGCGGACGGAAGAAAAATATGGTATAATCAGGCAAACACAGGCAAGGAGGAGGATACCGTGGCGAAAGGAGCCGTATTTGGTCTGGCGGCGCATGTGGACGCCGGGAAAACCACGCTGTCCGAAGCCATGCTGTTTTTGTCGGGGGCGGTGCGCAGGCAAGGTCGGGTGGATCACGGCGACGCGTTTCTGGACACCGACCGGATGGAGAAGGAGCGCGGCATCACCATCTTTTCCAAGCAGGCGCTTCTGACCTGGAAAAAGACGCCGATCACCCTGGTGGACACGCCGGGGCATACGGATTTTTCCGGGGAAACGGAGCGGGTGATGGGCATCCTGGACGCGGCGGTGCTGGTGATCAGCGCCATCGACGGCGTACAGAGCCATACCCGCACCCTGTGGACGCTGCTGGAAAAGAACCGGATGCCGGTGATCCTGTTTGTCAACAAAATGGACCGTTTCAGCGGCGACCGCGGAGCGCTGATTGCGCAGCTGAACAGCCAGCTGTCCGACAGGATCGTGGATTTTACGGAAGAGGACCAGGAAAAAATCGCCCTGTGCGATGAAACCAGCCTGGACTATTACTTGCGGGAGGGGCATATCCCGGATGCGCGCATCCAGCAACTGGTGCGCACCCGGCGGCTGTTTCCCTGTTTTTTCGGCGCCGCCCTGCAGAACGAGGGGGTAGAAGGCCTGCTGGATTTCCTGGCCCGGTATGACCCGGCCCGGAACTGGCCTGCGGATTTCGGCGCGCAGGTGTACAAGGTGGCCCGGGATCAGCAGGGGGCCAGGCTGACGTTCATGAAAATCACCGGCGGCCAGTTGAAGGTGCGGGATCTGCTGACGAAAAAAGGCGACGATCAGGAAAGCAGCTGGGCGGAAAAAGCGGCGGAAATCCGGCTGTATTCCGGGGCCAAATACACCGCCGTGCAGCAGGCGGAGGCGGGACAATTGTGCTGCGTGGTGGGGCTGAGCCGTTCGCTGCCGGGGGACGGCCTGGGCGTGGAGCAGGAAAACAAGAACCGTCTGCTGCAGCCGTGCTATGCCTGCCGCCTGACGCTGCCCGCGGGGACGGACCTGCATTACGCGCTGGATTGCCTGCGGGCCCTGGAGGAAGAAGAGCCGCTGATGCAGGTGGAATATATAGAAGCCAAGCGCGAAATCCGTATCCATTCCATGGGGGACGTGTACCTGGAGGTGCTCAAACGCCAATTGCAGGACCGGTTCGGATTGCAGGCGGATTTTTCGGAGGGCAGCGTGCTGTACCGGGAAACCATCCGTACGGCGGTGGAGGGCGTGGGGCATTATGAGCCGCTGCGCCATTACGCCGAGGTGCATTTGCTTATGTCGCCGCTTCCCCAGGGCAGCGGACTGTGCTTTGATACGGCGGTTTCCACCGACGACCTGGCACTGAACTGGCAGCGGCTGATCCTGACCCACCTGAAGGAAAAGGTGCATGCCGGCGTATTGACGGGCTCGCCCATCACCGATATGCGCATCACCTTGGTGAACGGGAAGGCGCACCTGAAGCATACCGAAGGCGGGGATTTCCGCCAGGCCACCTACCGTGCGCTGCGGCAGGGGCTGATGAAGGCGCAGTCTGTGCTGCTGGAGCCGTATGTGACGCTGGATTTGACGGTGCCGGAGGAAAACGTGGGCCGCGCCATGAGCGATCTGAGCATGATGGGGGCTGATCTGGCCGCACCGGAGGAAGCAGGCGGCGGCCTGCGCCGCCTGACGGCGGTGGTTCCCGCGGCGGCGTGTGGGTCATACGGGCGGCAGGTCAGCGTTTATACCCGGGGCCGGGGCCGCATGACCGCGTCCTTCCTGGCGTATCAGCCCTGCAGGAATGCGGATCAGGTGATTGCGCTGAAGCAGTATGATCCGGAACGGGACGTGTACAACACCCCGGACTCGGTGTTCTGCAGCCACGGCGCGGGGTTCACCGTCAAGTGGAACGAGGTGGAGCAGTATATGCATCTGCCGCTGCGAAAGGAGAGCCGGGAAGAACAGACGGAAACCGCCGTCCGGACGGCGGCGACGGTGCAGTACCACGGCACGGCGGAGGAGGACGAGGAGCTGCGGGCCATTTTTGAGCGCACCTACGGCCCGGCCAAGGCCCGGCAGCTGTTCGCCCCGGTGCGCAAGGAAAGCGCCGCCGCGGCCCCAGGCCAGGCACAGGAGCCGACGCAGAAGGAAATCCTGCTGGTGGACGGGTACAACATGCTGTTTGCCTGGGACGAACTGAAGGCCCTGGCTCGGGATCATATGGAATTCGCCCGGAAGCAGCTGGCGGATCTGATGTGCAATTTCGCCGGTGTGACGGGGAAAAACGTGATCCTGGTGTTCGACGCCTACAAGGTGCAGGGCAACCCCGGATCGGCGGAAAAATACCACAATATTTTTGTGATCTACACCCGGGAAACCCAGACGGCGGACGCATTCATTGAAAAAACGACGTATGAAGCCAAGGGCAACGCCCGCATCCGGGTGGCCACCTCCGACGGGCCGGAGCAGTTGATCGCGCTGGGTAACGCCGCCCTGCGCACGTCAGCCCGGGAATTCCGCCGGGAGGTGGCGGCTGCCCAGGGCAGCATCGCGGCGTTTCTGGAAAAGAACAACCGGCTGAAACCGGATAACGCGGTGGAGCGCGCGTATAAAGAAGCGTGGAAGCAAAAACGGCAGGAGGAAAAGCATGGCCAATCTGTTTGATTACCTGCAGTGGCGCGGGGACGTGCCCTTTCAGGCGGACCCCTTCAATGAAGTGGATAACCTGGTGCTGTGCGAACTGGCCTACACGGATTTTGACGGCATCGTGCCGCCGGACGGCCCGGGCGTGCCGCTGGCCAGCGCCTATGAGCAGTATTTTGCCCTGCATTCCCGGGAGGAAGTGATGGGCCGCACCAGCTACACCGGCAAGGCGCCGCTGCTGATGGAGGAGATGGTCCGGGGCGCGCGCTTTGGCGGCACCCTGGTGTGCCGGTATATCAACGAGGTGGACAAGGAAAAGGACTGCCAGGTGTCGGCGGTCACCTTCCTGCTGGCGGACGGCACGGCGTTCGTGACCTTCCGGGGCACCGACGGAACGCTGGTGGGCTGGAAAGAGGATTTTGACCTGAGCTACGCCGACAGAACGGAGGGCCAGCGCCGGGCAGTGGATTATCTGAACGCGGCTGCCGCGGCGGTGCCGGGGCCGCTGCGGGTGGGCGGCCACTCCAAGGGCGGCCATTTCGCGGTGTACGCCGCGGCGTACTGCGATCCACGGACCCAGGACAGGATCCAGCAGGTGTATTCCAACGACGGCCCCGGCTTCCGGCCGGATATTCTGGCCGCCGCGGGGTATCAAAGGATCGTGGAACGGGTGATCAGCATTGTGCCGGACACGTCGGTGATCGGCATGCTGCTGGAAACGCAGGCTGCGCACCGGGTGGTGAAAAGCAGCGCTTCCGGCATTGTGCAGCATGACGGGTTCAGCTGGCAGATCCTGCGGAACCGGTTCGTTCCGGCCAAACTGTCGGAAACCAGCGTGTTTCTGGATCAGGTGCTGGATACCTGGCTGGCCGGTATGGACGACGATACCCGGCGCTCCATGACGGACACCGTTTTTTCGGTGCTTTCTTCCGCCGGGGAGGACACCTTCCACGCCATGAGCGAGCAAAAGCTGAAAACCGCCGAGGCCATCCTGTCCGCCGTGCAAAAGCTGCCCCGGGAAAAACAGCGGGAGATGCGCCGCCTGGCGGCCCAGCTGCTGCAAAGCGGCGGCATGGCGGCGGCTGCCTACCTGCCCGGAAAACAGGGAGAGAAAAAGCCGGCGGAGCAGGAATAACAGCAAAACATGGAAAAAACCGTTCTCCTTTCCGGAGAACGGTTTTTTGCGCGGCTGTTTACTTTTTCAGCTTTTTCATGTTTTCCAGCCGGTTCAGGGCTTCCAGCAGGGTGCTTTCCTGTTTGGCGAAATGCAGCCGGATCAGGTGGTTCACCGGCTCCCGGAAGAAGCTGGAGCCGGGCACGGCGCCTACGCCCACCACCCGGGCCAGATCCTCGCAGAATTGCAGATCGCTTTCGTAGCCGTATTCGCTGATGTCCAGCAGGATGTAATACGCGCCCTGGGGCACGGTGTGGGCGATGCGCAGCGCGTCCAGGCCGTCCAGGAACAGGTTCCGCTTCCGGGTGTAGGTGTCCTGCAGGGCCTTGTAATAGGCGTCGCCCATGTTCAGCCCGGCCACCGCGGCTTCCTGCAGCGGCGCCGCGGCGCCCACCGTCAGGAAATCGTGCACCTTCCGGGCCACGTCGATGATGCCGGCCGGGGCGATGATGTAGCCCAGCCGCCAGCCGGTGATGGAATAGGTTTTGGACAGGGAAGAGCAGCTGAGCGTACGCTCAAACATGCCGGGCAGCGCGGAAAAATACACGTGCTCATGGGGCGCGTAAACGATGTGCTCGTACACCTCGTCGGTGATCACGTACGCGTCGTATTTTTCGGCCAGGGCGGCGATGGCTTCCAGCTCCTGCCGGGTGAATACTTTGCCGCAGGGATTGGAGGGGTTGCACAGGATTAGCGCCTTGGGCTGCTGGCGGAAAGCGTCTTCCAGCACATTCAGGTCAAAACCAAAATCCGGCGGGTTCAGCGGCACGTAAATGGGCTCGGCCCCGGCCAGAATGGCGTCGGCCCCGTAGTTTTCGTAGAACGGGGAAAACACGATCACCTTGTCGCCGGGATCGCATACCGTCATCATGGCGGCCATCATGGCCTCGGTGGAGCCGCAGGTGACCACGATCTGGCTGTTGGGGTCAATGGGCAGGCCGGTGAAATGCGCCTGCTTTTTCGCCAGGGCTTCCCGGAAATTCTGGGCGCCCCAGGTGACGGCGTACTGGTGCGGCAGATCTTTTTGCCCCAGCACGTCCAGCAATTCCCGGGGCGGATCAAAGTCCGGAAACCCCTGGGACAGGTTGACGGCACCGTACTGCAGCGAGATCCGGGTCATGCGCCGGATCACGGAATCAGTGAATCCGGCGGTGCGGGAAGAAAGCTTTTTCATGGTGTTCCCTCATTTCAGGTAGGAAATATGGTCGTTCAGCAGCCGCTTGGGGTCCAGGGCGTTTTTCACGGCCCGCATGGTTTCCAGCAGCGCGGGATCGGCGTTGCGGAAGAAATAGGGCTGCTTGGCGATGCCCACGCCGTGCTCGCCGGAGGTCAGGCCGCCCAGCTCGTGGGCTTTTTTGTAGAGCATATGCATTACGGCGCTCAGCTCCCGGTCCCAGGTTTCCTGATCCCGGTCCCCGCGGATGATGCACAGGTGCACGTTGCCGTCGCCGGCATGGCCGAAGGCGATCATCTGCATGCCCGTTTCCGCCTCCACCTGATGCACGTAATGGATGTATGCCGCCGTCTGGTTGATGGGCACCACCAGATCCACCGGCTCCTGCTCGCTGACGGCTTCCACGGCCTTGACGAAGCAGCCGCGCACCTTCCAGATGTCCGCGGCCTGCCGGGGATCGGTCAGGGCGATGTAATCCAGCGCGCCGGTTTTTTCCGTCACAGCCCGTACCCGCTGGGCGTTTTGCAGCACCTGCTCCCGCACGCCGTCGAAGGTGAGCAGGATGTAGGCCTTGGCTTCCGGGCAGGGGAAGGTGACGCCGGTATAGCGCTCGCCCAGCTCCACCACGCTGCGCTCGATGAATTCGATGGCGGTGGGGCTGGCGTTGGCGGCGATGATCGCGTGGACGGATTTGATGCCGCTGTCCAGGTCGGCATAGGGCACCAGCACGGACAGGCTGGCTTCCGGCTTGGGCACCAGGCGCAGGATGCACTTGGTGATCACGCCCAGGGTGCCTTCCGACCCGATGAACAGCTGGCGCAGCTGCAGCCCGCTGGCGTCCTTGACGTTTTTGGAGCCGGAGGTGATCACCGTGCCGTCGGCCAGCACCACCTCCAGGCCGCGCACATAATCCCGGGTGACGCCGTACTTGACGGCCCGCATGCCGCCGGCGTTGGTGGCGATATTGCCGCCGATGGTGGCGGTTTTTTCGCCGGGATCCGGGGGATAGAACAGCCCCATGCTTTCCACATACGCCTGGAAATCCTGCAGCACCACGCCGGGCTCAATGACGGCGGTGAAGGTTTCCTCGTCCACCTCCAGGATGCGGTTCATCCGGCTCAGGTCCAGGATGATGCCCCGCTTTTGCGGCACGGTGGAGCCCACCAGGTTGGTGCCGGCGCCCCGGGCCGTGACGGGGATACTGTTTTCATAGGCGAATTTCATCACCCGGGAAACTTCCTCTGTGCTCAGCGCGAACACCAGGGCGTCCGCTTCGCCCTTCAGCCGGCCCAGGGTGTCGGTGAGGTATTTGTCTTCGATCTGGCCGATCACCCGCTCCGGGTCGCCCAGGATGGCTTTCAATGCGTCCAGCATGCTGTGTGCGTCCTTTCTGATAAAAAATGCGAAAAGCCGGGAAGGACAGAATCGCGTCCTTCCCGGGAGATTGCGGGGATTTTACTTTTCCCACACCAGGTCGAAGAAGCCCTTGAAGGTGGTGTTGGCCACTTCGCCCGTCACGTCGGAGCAGAACACTTCGGCGATGCGCTTGTAGGTGGGGTTGTCGATGTCCTCCGCCTTGACGGCGATGAGGCAGATGAAGCGCTGGTCGTCCAGGTTCACGTTTTCATAGAAAATGGCGCTGGTGGGGTCCACGCCGTAGCTGGCGGCATAGTTGCCGTTGATGATGGCGGCGTCGGCGTCCTCCAGGAACTGGTAGGTCTGGGCGGCGTTGACGGGGGTCAGCGTGACCTGGCTGCCTTCGACAGCCTGCACGTTTTCAATGTTGGGGGTGGTTTCATAATCCCCGCTGAGGGCGATGATGCCGGCGTCCTGCAGCACCAGCAGGGCGCGGCCCTGGTTGGTGGCGTCGTTGGGGATCACGATGTTCAGTGCTTTGCCGCTCTTCACGTCCGCCTGCAGCGCTTCGATGGTTTCGTACTTGGCGGAGTACAGGTTCATGGTGATCACGAAGGTGTCGGCGATCACGGCCAGGTTATAGCCGTTGTTGGAAGTGTCGTTGTTGAAGTAGGCGTGATGCTGGAACGCGTTCATTTGAATTTCGCCGCTGTTCAGGGCGTTGTTGGGCAGGGAGAAATCGCTGAACTGCTGCAGCTTCACGTTGATGCCTTCCTTGGCCAGCGCGTCAATGGCCGGCTGCCACAGATCCTCATAGAAAGCGCCGGTGACGCCGATGGTCACATCCTCGGCCAGGGAGAGCACGGGCAGGGAAACCAGAACCAGGGCCAGCACAAAAATCCATACCTTTTTCATGGGAAGAGCCTCCTTTTTTATGTTTCGTTTTATGAATGAAATCCGCGCGCCGGGGGAAGCGGCCGCATTCGCCGGCACGACGGGGATTCCCGTTTTCAGTGGGTGGAGCGCTTGGCGATCCAGGTGCCCACGCCCTGTACCACGGACACGATCAGCACCGTGGCGATCACGGCGGCCCACACGATGTCCATGCGGTTGTAGTTATAGCCGTAGGTGATGGCGTAATCGCCCAGGCCGCCGGCGCCCACGTATCCGGACATGGCCGTCAGGCCGATCAGGTTGATCAGGGTGATGGTGGTGCCCCGGGCGATGGCAGCCGTTCCCTCTTTCAGGTAAACCCGGAAGATGATGCCCACCGGGCCGATACCCATGGACTGGGCCGCCTCCACCAGGCCTTTGTCCACCCCGGCCAGCGCGGCGTCCACCTGCCGGGCAAAGAACGGCGTGGAGCCGAACACCAGCGGCACGATCACACCCTTGACGCCGATGCGGGTGCCCATGATCACCTTGGTCAGGTTCATCAGCAGGGCGATCAGGATCACGAAGGGGATGGAGCGGAAAATGTTGATCACCTTGTCCAGCACCTGGTAAACGGGTTTGTTTTCCAGGATGCTGCCTTCCCTCGTCACCGTCAGCAGCACGCCCAGGATGAGCCCGAACACGAACATGAACACCCCGGCCCAGGCGGTCATCTGCAGCGTTTCTACCACGCTTTTCCACAATTGGTCCGGCTTTTTCATCACATAAGGGAACAGATTATTCAGCACTTCCTGCATCCAGCAGCACCTCCACTTCGATCCGGCATTGCCTGACATAGGCGATGGCGGCGTCCAGCTGCGTCTTTTCGCCGCTGGCGACCACCACCAGTTCCCCCAGGGAACGGCCGTCGATCATTTCCACATTGCCGTGGATGATGCTCAAATCCACGTTGTACGTGCGGGACACATAGCTGACCAGGGCCTTTCCGGCGCTGCTGTCCAGGAATTTCATTTTGATGATCCGGGCGCTGTCTTCGATGCCGTCCAGCACGTGGGCGTCCTGCAGCAATTCTTCCAGCTGCCCCGCGTTGCCGGCGGAATTGACGAAATTCCGGGTGATGGGCTGCTGGGGCCGGGCAAAGATGTCGTACACGTCGCCCTGCTCCACCACCTGTCCCGCTTCCATCAGCGCCACCCGCTGGCAGATTTCCTTGATGACCTGCATCTGATGGGTGATGATCACGATGGTGATGCCCAGTTCCTGGTTCAGCTTTTTCAGCAGCTTCAGGATGGAGGTGGTGGTTTGGGGGTCCAGGGCGGAGGTGGCTTCGTCGCACAGCAGGATCTTGGGATCGCTGGCCAGGGCCCGGGCGATGGCCACCCGCTGTTTCTGCCCGCCGGACAGCTGGGAAGGATAGGCCTCCGCTTTTTCGGACAGTTCCACAAACGCCAGCAGGCTCATGACCTTTTGATGGATGGCCTCCCGGCTCATGCCGGTGTGCTGCAGGGGGAAGGCCACGTTCTGGTACACGGTGCGGGTGGCAAACAGATTGAACTGCTGGAAGATCATGCCGATCTTTTTCCGCTCCTGATTCAAAGCGCGGCTGCTGAGGCGGGTCAATTCCACATTGTCCACGATCACCTGGCCGCTGGTGGGCCTTTCCAGCAGGTTGATGCAGCGCACCAGGGTGGATTTTCCGGCGCCGGAGAAGCCCACAATGCCGAAAATTTCGCCGGGCAGAATATCCAGCGATACGTCCCGGACGGCGTGCACGCCGCTGCCGTGCTCTGAAAACGTCTTGACGATGTGCTTCAGGGAAATCATTGCCTGTTCCACGTTGACACCCTTTCTTCCGATCACAAAAAAACAGACGGGAATGATCCGCATCATGCCCGCCTGGAAATCGGCCTTGCTGCCGCGCCGACAATCAGCCGCGCGGTGCCTTGCAGGGAATGGACATGATGAAACAGACGGACATTCGATCCGCCATGGGCATGCCCATCATGCTGTGCAGACGCGCCTTGCTCATCGTGACATCTCCTTTCCCTGAAATACAGGTTCATTATACACGGAATTACACAGCAAGGCAATAGGTTTTTCTGTATTCAGATTGTTTTTCTGCCGCGGAAAGATCCTGCCCGCAGGTGCTTGCAAATCACGGCGCAGGGTGTATAATGAAAGAGCCCATCAGGATCGGAGGGATCATTCCATGGAGCGTATTCGGGCGAAGCTGGAAAAAATGCTGACCACGGATCAGTTCTCGTATCAGGAAATCAGGAACATGTTCCTGACGCTGACGCTGGATCAGTTTTTTATTTACTTTATCAGCATGCTGTCCACGGCGATGGTGTCGTCCGTGGGGGAAGCCGCCATCGCCGCCGTTTCCATGGTGGGAACCATCAACGGCATGGTGTCGCTGATGTTTTCTTCCCTGGCCACCGGCGGCGCCATTGTGGTGGCCCGCGCCAAGGGCCTGGGGGACAGAAAGGAGATCCGCCGGGCCATCGGCGAGGTGACGGGCCTGTGCGGCCTGACGGCCCTGGTGCTCAGCACCCTGCTGTACTGCCTGGCGGAGGTGCTGGTGCGGCTTTTGTATCCCAACGTGGAGCCGCTGCTGGTGGAATACGCCGTCCGGTATATGCGCATGATCGCCATTTCCTTCATCCCTTACAGCGTGTTCAACGCCGTTTTCAATATTTTCCGCAATCTGGGCGATACCAGATCCAGTTTGCTGCTGACCATCGTGATCAATGTGGCCCATCTGCTGCTGAGCATGCTGTTCATCAACGGGATGCAGATGGGCGTGGCCGGCTCCGGCCTGTCCTATATCGTGGCCCGGGTCATCGGCATGGTGCTGGCGGTTTTCTGGCTGATGCGGGTGCACAACGACTACGGCGTGAAGCTGCATCATTTTTTCCGCTTCAACCCCAAGGTGAGCCGGGAAATCTTCGGCCTGGGCATGCCCCTGGCGGTGGAATCGCTGCTGCTGCAGGGCGGCATGCTGCTGGTGCAGGTGTACCTGGCCCGGTTGACCACCACCGATCTGGCGGCCCACGCGGTGGCCAATTCCATGCTGAATCTGTACAACACCACTGCCGGCGCCCTGACGACCCTGACCGGCACCGTGTGCGGCCAGTGCTACGGGGCCAGGCAATATGATTTGACGCGGCATTACTGCAAAAATATCATCAAGGCGGGCCGGTTCGTGCTGCTGGCCACGGTGATCCTGCTGTATCCCCTGACGCCGCTGCTGCTGAAGCTGTACAAGGCCACGGAACAGGGCAGCGCCATCATCTGGACAGCGCTGAGCATCGGCGTTTTCTCCATGCCGCTGTTCTGGTGCGACGGCAATATTCCCTCCATGGTGCTGCGGGTGGCGGGGGACAGCATGTTCACCGGCGCGGTATCGGTGGCGGCGCTGGCGCTGGGCCGGTGCCTGCTGGGATATGTGCTCACCATCTCACTGGGCCTGGGCGTGCCGGGCATCTGGATTGCCCTGGTGTTTGAATGGGCCTTCCGCGGCGTGGTGCTGCATATGCGCCTGAAGGGCGATGCCTGGCTGCATATCAAGCCGGCGGCATAACAGGGAAAAAGAAAAAAGACGCGGGGACGCGTCTTTTTTCGTATGGCGAAAACCGGTGTTTTTTTCTTCAAAGGGCGCGCCGCCGCAGCAGGGCAAGAACCGCGTCCACCGCCAGGCGGTCATACTGCCAGGCGGCGATTTTCCACACGCTGTCCGGCAGGAAATCCAGGCATCGGGGCGTGTACAGGGAAACAGCGATGACCCGGGTGCCGGCCTGGGCCAGCTTCCGGGCGGCTTCCGTGACGCGGGGCGTATCGGGATGACGGCCCAGGAACACCACGGCTGTTTTGGGCGCGGCCCCGGGAATGCCGGAAACGCCGTGAAACGCCTGAGCACACAAAGCGGCGGCATCCAGGAACACCTGGTCGTTGGCCAGGGTGGCCGCCAGCGCGGGGACGCCGAAGAAAGCGGTGCTTTCGTTCAGCTCCGGCAGCGGTTTTCCTTCCGGCGCATGCAGGATCCGGATGGCGTTTTCCATGATGTGCCGGGCCTCCAGGCGCTGCCTGTCGCTGCCAAAGTCGGCTTCGCTGCCCTCGTTGGCTGTCAGTTGTGCCTTGCAGGCGGCGATGCGCCGGTAATGCGCTTCAATTTCCGCCCTCTTTTCCGGGTGCTCCCGGCAATCGTTTGCCAGATAGCGGCTGGCGGAGGCGGCCTGCTGGGCGCTGTGGCAGATCAGGGCCACGTCGATGCCGGCGTCCAGCGCCCGGCGGGTGCCCTCTTCGATGCCGAACAGGTTCATGACGGCGTTCATTTCCATGCCGTCGCTGACGATGATGCCGTCAAAGCCCAATTTCTGGCGCAGCAGCCCCGTCATGACCCGGCGGGACACGGTGGCGGGCACCCGGTCCGGCTCCATAGCCGGGAATACCACATGGGCGGACATGATGGCCTCGATGCCGCCCCGGATACAGGCGGCAAAGGGCCGCAATTCCACCTGGCGCACCTGCTGCGCCGTTTTGTCCACCACAGGCAGGTCCAGGTGGGAATCCACCGCGGTGTCCCCGTGGCCGGGAAAATGCTTGCCGCAGGCGATGACGCCGGCATCCTTCAGCCCCCGGATATACTGCAAGCCGAACTGCGCCACCTTCTCCGGGTCGCCGGCGAAGCAGCGGTTGCCGCACACGCTGTTGTCCGGGTTGGTGAAGCAGTCCAGCACCGGGGCCAGATTGAAGTTGATGCCCGCGGCGTGCAGCTCGTCGCCCACGATTTTGCCGATGCGGTAGGCGTTTTCCGGCTGATCCGTGGCGCCGATGGCCATGGCGCAGGGGGTCGGCGCAGCAATATGGGCCAGGCGTGAAACGCTGCCGCATTCCTCGTCGATCATGATAAAGGGCGGCAGCCCCGTCTCCGTCAGGATCAGTGTCCGCAGGTCGGCGCACAGCTTTTTCAGCTGGGCATAGCTTTCCACGTTGCGGCGGAACAGGATCACGTTGCCGATTTTGTATTCCCGGATCAGCTGCCGGTATTCGTCGGGGATCGTGGGGCCGTCAAAGCCCACGCTGAGCCGCTGGCCCAGCAGGATGCGTAAATCCGTCATGGCTGCTCCTCCTGTTTTTTACAGCAGGTCCAGGATCTGCCGCTTGGCGGTGGGGGACGTGCCAAAGCAGGTGGCGTGCTCCGCCCGGATGCGGGCGCCGCGGACGATGCTCAGCGCTTCGTAGTAACGCAGGTACTGGAAGCTGGTGGAATGTTCCGCCAGCCACAATTCCTTGATGGCTTCCTTCCAAACCGGAAAGGCTTCCGTCACGTCGAACCAGTAATACGGCGTGAACTCCGGCTCGTCCTCCCAGTTTTCGGCGCACATGAAGCGTTTGATGGGCGCCGGCGGCAGGGGATGGTCGAAGGTGGCCAGGGAGGCGTAGAAGATGGCGTTGTCCGTGATGCGGTGCGCCGCCTCGTGATCCTTGTGCAGGCTGTTTTTCCAGTGATAGAGCACGGCGTTTACCTGGTATTGCCGCATCAGCTCCGCCAGGCGCAGCTCCTCTTCCTTGGTGTCGTACAGTTCGCCGTCCGGCGTATCCAGCACAATGGATTCGCCGCCGATTTTCCGGGCGAATTTTTCCGCGCACGCCACATTGTACGCCCGGAAATCCTTCACCGTCCACCCGGCAGGGGTGCCGCGCTCCCCGGCGGTCAGATCCACGATGATCACCCGGTCACCCGCCATGGCGTGCTTGGCCAGCAGCATGCCGCAGGTCAGCTGGGCGTCGCCCGTATGGGCGCCGACGGCCATAATGGTTTTGGACATGGAATATACCTCCTTATAATGGCATGGACATCAGGGCAAATTCCCGCACGGGGCGGAGCCCGGCGCGTTCGTATACTTTCCGCGCGTGGCTTTCCAGGCCGGTAAACAGCGTGGAGAACGCCGCGCCTTCTTCCACGAACGCCTGCATCAGCAAATTGAACAGCACGGTGGCGATGCCCCGGTGCTCGTATTCGGGGTCGGTGCAGATGCCGGTGAACCAGCCGCGCCCGCTTTTTTGCAGGTCGATGGGGCCGGTGAAGCCCACGATCTGCCCGTCGTGGACGGCGGTCAGCAGGGTGCGGGGACCCCGGGGCGGAACGCCGTCGGCCCACATGCGCGCGTCCTGATTAGGCGTTTGATGCTTCCAGGCGTCGATTTCGGTGCGCAGTACGTCCCGCCAGTATTCGCTGCCGACCCGGTCGCACAGCCGATCAAAGCCGCAGTTCCAGTCCGGGTCGTACGGACCGGTAGAAATCCCCTCGGCCTGCAGCCGTTTCCGGATCTGCGCAATTTGGGGATTCAAACGGAAGGTGGACAAATCGATATACAGCGACACTTCCCGGTAGCGGGTTTCAAACCCTTCATGCAGGAAAAAGCCGTATCCGGCGCAGCCGGTGTCCAGGCCCGGCACGTTGTTGTGATCGTGTCCCGGGGTGCCGGGAATGTGCCAGTCCAGGTTCACCGGGTTTACGCTGGAAATGAACAGGGTCTGCGCGCCGCGGGCCTTCATGCGGGCTTTCCAGGCATCCAGCAGCGCTTTTCCGACGCCCTTGCCCCGCTGGCCGTTTTGGACCATCAGGCAGGTCAGGTATGCGTTGCCGGGTTTCCCCAGCCGGAAGGCTTCCGGGGCCACGCCGTGCAGGAAGCCGGCAACGCCTTCTTCTGTTTCGGCCACCAGCAGGTTTTCCGGTTCGCATCCTTCGTTCAGCACGAATTTCTTTTGGAAGTACTCTTCCGTCATGGGGAAGTACAGCACTTCGCCCTTTTGCACGCTGCTGTTCCACAGCTGCATGACGGCGTTCAGGTCCGAGGGCTGCATGACGCGGATCTGCATTCCATCACCTCATTTCAATCATAAAGCAGGAAGGGCTCCCGCTCCTGCCGGAAGGCCTGCCGCGCGGGGGCGTGGGCGGCGATCAGGGACGGGCCGTCGTATTGGCCCAGCCGGTACTGGTCGGTACCCAGCAGTTTGTCGATGGTATAGGATTTCTGGTCCAGGGTGATCCAGGTTACCCGGTCCGGATGCAGGGCGCGGATTTCGTCCAGCAGGATCAGCGCGCCTTCCACCACCCGGGCCTTTTGGGGCGAAGTGACGTGCACCTGCACGCCGCGGCACGGTTCGCCGGCATATTTGGAAAAAGTGGGGGTGAAGGACGCGGCCCGGAAATACAGCCCCGGCAGGCGATGGGCGGCCATGCGCTTTTCCAGCGCCGGCGCGTCGATCCAGGGCGCGCCGATATACTCAAACGGCAGCGTGGTGCCCCGGCCTTCGGAAATGTTGGTGCCCTCAAAAATGCAGGTGCCCACATAAGCCAGCGCGGCGTGGAAGGTGGGGCAGTTGGGGGAGGGGGCCACCCAGGGAATCCGGATGTCGCCCAGCAGATCCTGCCGTCTCCAGCCCTTCAGGGGCACCACGGTCAACTCCAGCGTGTCCAGCTTCAGGTGATGGCGTACCCACCGGGCGTACTCCCCCATGGTGAGGGCAAAACGGGTCGGCAGGGCGTACAGGCCCACATAGGAGGCTAACCGTTCATCCAGCACCGGGCCTTCGATGATCTGGCCGCCCAGGGGGTTCAGCCGGTCGAAAACCACCACCGGTTTGCCGGCCTTCGCACATTCCTCCATGGCCAGGGACAGGGCATACAGGTAGGTATAGAACCGGGCGCCCACGTCCTGCATGTCGAAGCAGAACACGTCAAAGGTGTCCAGCATTTCCTTGGTCAGCCGGTGCGTGCGGCCGTACACTGCGTATACCGGCACGCCGGTGGCTTCGTCGGGCTGGGTCTGGTAGGCTTCCCCGGCCTGGACGTTGCCCCGGATGCCGTGCTCCACGGCGAACAGGGCGGTCAGGCGGAAACGGGCGTGGAGCAGGTCAATGGTGGAGCGGAAGCGGCTGTCGATGCCCGTTTGGTTGGTCATCAGGCCCAGCCGTTTGCCGCGGAGCAGGGCGGATACGGTATCCAGTTGGTCGATGCCGCTGAGGATCGTATGCATAGGCGTGTCCTTTCCTTGCGCAAATGTTTTCCGGGAAAGACGGAGGGCGGCCCCTTCTTCCCCGGAAAGCATTTGCTCCTTTCGGAAAAGGGGCCGTTTCCGGCGGAAACGGCCCCAGAGAAACGACGGGGAAATTATTTGCCCAGGAATTCGTTCAGCTGACGCTGGCATTCGGCCAGAACGTCATTCAGGCCGACGGCTTCCAGTTCAGCTTTCAGTTCGGGCAGAACTTCGGCGGGATCAGAAGTACCGGTCTGCAGTTCGTAGATGTACTGCTCCCAGATGTTCTTCATGGCCAGGCACTGATCGGCCACGGGGGAGATGTCGAACATGAAGCCGATGGCGGAGGAAACAACAGCTTCCTTCTCATAGCGCTCCACCAGTTCGGTCCACTGGTTGGGGTTGGCGGGCACGGAATCGAAAGCGGAAGCTTCCACGGGGCCCAGCGCGTAGGAGCCCTGCGCATAAGCGGCCAGGCTCATGTTGGCGTTGCCCAGGTCGGTCTTCTTGACGATGCCGGGTTCGACGACTTCATAGTGCTTGCCTTCGATGCCGTAACGGGCGACGGTGCGGTATTCTTCGTCGCTGTTCATCAGGTTGATCAGCTTCATCGCTTCAACGGGATGCTTGGAGTTGGCGCTGATGGCGGTCACGGAACCGATCAGACCGTCGGTGTCCAGGGTGGGGCCGTCATAACGGGAAATGAAGCAGGCCTTCTTCTTGGCGTTGGCCCAAACGGTTTCAGCGCCGAACCAGCCCTGACCGGACTGCACCACACCGGCGATGGAGCGGGGCATGGACTCGGTCACAGCGGCGTCCTGATTGATGTAGCCCTTCAGATACCAGTCATGGAGGGTCGCCAGGCGCTTGGTGAACGCGGGCACATCCAGTGCGGACTTGACAACCAGTTCTTCATCGGTGCCCTTCTTTTCCCAGTCGAGGCCGATGAAGTATTCTTCAGAGATCCAGTCCAGCAGGCAGTTCAGCCAGCTGGTGGCGCCGCCCTTGTTCATCTTCAGCGGGATTTCGCCGGGATGGAGTTCCACATACTTGGCCATGTAGTCGCCCATCTCTTCGAAGCCGATGTGCTGCGCTTCATAGCTGGTGGGATCCAGGCCCAGTTCGCCCACGAAGAAGTCGGTGTCCAGGATCCAGAACACTTCCTTGCCGTAGTCCTTGACGTGCGGCACGCCGTAGATGGCGTCGCCCTTCTTCACGCCGGCCCAGATGTTTTCAGGCATGAGCTTCTTCATGTCCTGGCCGTATTCTTCGACCAGCTGAGCGATGTCCAGGAAGTTGCCGTTGGCCACGTTGGTAGCATAGTCGTTGTACCAGCCGCAGGTGAAGGTGATGTCATAGTACTGGCCGGATTCACGGTCGAGGTTGATCTGGTCGCCGGTCTTCCACTGGAATTCGCAGGTGACGCCGATCTTTTCCGCGCTGATCTCGTTCAGCTTGGCTTCCACTTCGGGCCAATCCACGGGCGCGTCGCCGGTGGTGAACAGCCACCAGACCAGTTTGACGGGTTCTTCGGCCACAGCAAAGCTCGTCATGGAGAGGAGCATCATTGCGGCCAACAGGATCGCAAGCAGTTTCTTCATTTGGGTTACCTCCTATTATATTTTGCTAACGGACAAATCCGCATCCGCGGCCTTTGGAGCCGTTAAAGCCGTTCGTCATCCCTTCACCGCGCCCACCGTCAGGCCGGAAATGTAATACTTCTGGAAGAAGGGGTAAGAGAACATGATGGGAATCACAGCGATGACCACGATGGCCATGCGCATGGTTTCGCTGGGCACATCCTGCGCGTCCGCGCCGATGTTGCTGGCGTTGTTGATCAGGAACTGGATCTTCTGCTCGATGCTGACCAGCACGTACTGCAGCGGGAACAGATCCGCGCGCTTGGAGGAAATGTAGATGCTGGCCAGGTACCATTCGTTCCAGTAGGCGAAGGTCAGGAAGAGGGCGATGGTGGCGATGGCCGGCAGGCAGATGGGCAGCACCAGCTGGACAAAGATGCGCAGCTGGCTGGCGCCGTCGATTTTGCCGGATTCGATCATTTCATCCGGCACCGTCGTGGTGAAGAAGGTGCGCATGATGATGATGTAGAAGCTGGAGCAGGCCATGGGCAGGATCAGGATCAGGTACGTATCCTTCAGGCCCAGCAGCTGGGTATTGACCACGTAGGACGAAAGCACGCCGCCGTGGAACAGCATGGGGATGAAGATGAAATAGGTGAAGAATCCGCGGAGCTTATAAGTCCGTCTGGAAAGGGCGTAGCCCATGGTGGAGGTCAGGATGACGCCCAGAACCGTGCCCACCAGGGTGATACCGATGGAATTGACGAACGACCGGCCCACCAGGCTGCGCATATTCCATACATAGCTGTATGCGGACGTGGACAGCTGCTTGGGGAAGAAGCTGTAGCCGTACAGACCGATGGAAGACTCTGCCGTGAAGGAAATGATGATGACAAAAATGACGGGCAATACGCAGATCAGGGCAATCAGGATGAAGAGCAGCGAGTAGAGCACGTTGTTGAGGGGAGAAACCCGGTTGAAACGCAGCATGCCGTCGCTGACGTTCGAGGCGTTTTTCTTGACGTCCAGCTCGTTGTATACTTCATCTTCTTTTTTTCGTGCCATCCGAATCCCTCCTTTCTCAGAAGAATGCGTTCTCGTTGTCCACCTTGCGGACGATGGCGTTGGCCGTCACCAGCGTGATGCAGCCCAGCACGCTCTGCAGGAAGCCTGCGGCGGAAGCGTAGCCATAGGTCGGGATGGTGGAATTGAACAGGGAGTTGTACACATACACGTCCAACGTCACATACGCGTTGTACAGGGAAGTGGAGTTGCGCGTCGTTTTGTAGAACAGGCCGAAATCCGAATTGAAGATACGGCCTACCGCCATGATGAACATGATGATGATAACGGGCTTGAGCAGCGGCAGGGTGATGTACCGGGTCTGCTGGTGCTTGCTGGCGCCGTCGATGACCGCCGCTTCGTAAAGGCTGCCGTCGATGCCCTGGATGGAGGCCATGTAGACGATCATGTTGTAGCCGACGCCCTTCCAGACGTTCAGGAAGGTCAGGATGAAGGGCCAGTAGCCCAGGGCTTCCTTCTGGTACCAGCGGACGGGGTTCATCCCCAGGGCCTGCAGCATATTGTTGACCAGGCCTTCCTTGGTGGCCAGGAAAGCGTAAACGAAATAACCGACCACCACCCAGCTGAGGAAA
>CACYGB010000002.1 GCA_902773895.1 uncultured Eubacteriales bacterium | reverse complement strand
CGTTATCGATTTTGAGCACAAATTTTTCTTCGTCCGCATCCACTTCACACGGCACGATCTCATTTATCTTTTCGCCAATATAATCGGCTTCTTCCTTTGACAAGTTCTCGATCCTGTATTCCATTTGCTTACACCTCCGCAAATCCCGATTTGTCGATCGCTATATAACTCAAAAGTTAAGTCGCTACTGCCAAATCCAAAACGACTATGTTTTATGGCACAATCAATGTACCAGAAAACATGGCCTTTTGAAAGTGATTATTCGTTACATATCCTGATAATCCTGCAAATAACCCCGATCAGGATTGCTCCTGACCGAGGAACTGCTTCAGTGAAATCTTGAATTTTGCCAGCAATTCCAGAATGTTTATCTTTGTGTCTCCGCTGATGCTTACATTCCAGTTTTGCCCGGTTTCCGAGCCTTCGTTTTATGGATGGTCCCATCGTTGGCAGGGTATTCTGTTCATCGGCCGCTTCATCCATTCTGTTCGCCGGACGCCTTCTACCCTGAGGGAAGGAGGGTAAATGAAAGCTTCCCCTGGAGAGGGGAAGCTCCGCTACATGCGTTGATGCGGTGGGTTGCCGGAACAGGCACCAGGACTTCTCGTGAAGAAGCGTGCGGGAAAACTACTTGCCGACGTATTTGGCGCTTTCCTGATCGTAATACAGGGCCAGCAACGTGGCGCGGTCCACCTTTCCGGTTTCCTTCAGCCCGTAGTCTTTCTGCAGCAGCTTCAGGGCGGTTTCCGTTTTCGCACCGAATTTTCCGTCGATTTTGCTGTCCAGATACCCGCGCTGGACCAGCGCTGTTTGAACCGGCTTGACCAGCTTGCTTGCGGAGCCTTTCTTGGCTCCCATGCCGTACCATTTCAGAATGGCGTCCACAAAGCTGGTCAGCTTTTTATTGTCCTTCACTTCCGGGGCGCGCATCCAGATCGTTGTGGTGCCAACGGCGGCGGAAACGGATTTTCCAGGCTTGTTCGTCAGGCTCATGCTGGTGTGATGGGAGGTATTGGACAATTGATAGGCGTCTATTTTCACTGTGCAGGAATAGACTTTGGCTCTGTTGCTGCTGCCCTGCTCTTTGTATTTACCCACATAGCGGAAGGTTTGGCAGGCGGAAATCAGCAGATCCGCATCGTCAGGATTCTCCACAAAGCGGATCACGCCGTCCGCTTCCGTTTCAATGGCGTCCGCCCAATCCCGCAGATACGAGGTGATGCTGGAAACCAGGCCTTTCGCGCTGACCTTGTACATATCATCCCCGTCGATCCCCACCTGGCAGTCGTTGTGGGTAACGAGGTAAGCATTCAGCGGCTGGGCGCTTTTGGGCTTGTACAGCGGCACGCCGCTTTTCAGCTTGATTTGGTACGCTTTGGCTACATTGGCAGCCGTGTCGCAGCCAAACTGCGCTTCCGTTCTTTGAAGGCCCGGCTTGTATTCCGTATCGGGTGTTTCAGCGGCGAAGCACACCGGAACAGACGCAAGCAGCAGGGCCAGAAGGACCGACAGGAACCGAAGGGATGCTTTCATGCGGATTCCTCCTTATGGGCTTTCCATCACGGTCGAAAAGGGAAAGGAAGAAACGGGAATCCTGCAAAGAGCGGTCTTTCAAGCGTCAGCAGACAATTGATCAGAATTCGGCGCTGCCGGTGGTGCGGGGGAAGGGCAGCACGTCTCGGATGTTGGAGATGCCGGTGAGGTACATGATCAGGCGCTCAAAGCCCAGGCCGAAGCCGGCATGGGGCGTGGTGCCGTATTTCCGCAGTTCCAGGTACCACCAGTAGGAATTCATGTCCAGGCCCAGCTCCTTGATCCGGGCTTCCAGCACGTCCAGCCTCTCTTCGCGCTGGCTGCCGCCGATCAGTTCGCCGATGCCGGGCACCAGCACGTCCACCTCGGCTACTGTTTTGCCGTCATCGTTCTGGCGCATATAGAAGGCCTTGATGTCCTTGGGGTAATTGAATACGCACACCGGGCAGCCGAAATGCTCTTCCGCCAGGTAACGTTCGTGCTCGGTTTGAATATCCATGCCCCAATGAACGGGGTAATCGAATTTCTTGTCGGCTTTTTGCAGGATGTCGATGGCGTCGGTGTAGCTGACCCGGGCGAATTTGCTGCTGACCACGTGGTTCAGCCGTTCGATGAGGCCCTTGTCCACGAACTGGTTCAGGAACGCCATTTCCTCCGGCGCTTTGGCCATCACGTCGGCGATGACATATTTGAGCATGTCTTCCGCCAGCACCATATCGTCTTCCAGGTCGGCAAAGGCGATTTCCGGTTCGATCATCCAGAACTCGGCGGCATGCCGGGGCGTATAGGATTTTTCCGCCCGGAAGGTGGGCCCGAAGGTGTACACGTTCCGGAAGGCCTGGGCGTAGCATTCCACGTTCAGCTGGCCGGACACGCTCAGGTTGGCCGGACGGCCGAAGAAATCTTCCTTATCCAGCACCTTGCCGTGCTCATCCCGGGGCAGGTTGTTCAGATCCAGCGTGGTGGCGCGGAACATTTCGCCGGCGCCTTCAGCGTCGGAGGTGGTGATGATGGGCGTGTGCACATAGACGAAATTCCGGCTGGCAAAGAAGGCGTGAATGGCCTGGGCCGCCAGGGAACGGATGCGGAACACGGCGCTGAAGGTGTTGGTGCGGGGCCGCAGATGCGCCTGGGTGCGCAGGTATTCAAACGTGTGGCGCTTTTTCTGGAGCGGATAATCGGGATCGCTGAGCCCCACGATATCCACCTGGGAGGCTTTGATTTCAAAGGGCTGCTTCATTTCGGGGGTCAGGGCCAGGATGCCGGTGACGGTGATGGCGCTGCCCAGGGTGATTTTTGTCACTTCCTTGAAATTGGCCAGATTTTCCTCTTCGCACACGATCTGTACGTTCTTGAAAAACGTACCGTCGTTTAATTCGATGAAAGCAAAAGCCTTGCTGTCGCGCAGGGTGCGCACCCAGCCGGACACAGTGACCTGGCTTTGATCCGCAGGGGTTTGGCGGAAAAGCTGGCGAACATCATATTCCATGGCGGTGACCTCCAAATAATTGCTTCGCAAAGAAGCAAGTGATAGAAACCGGGAAAGAAGTGGATTTGAAGCGTTTTCGAAAGGTGGTTTACCGGCCCAGCATAGCCGCGCCGATGATGCCGGCCTCGTTGCCCAGCCGGGCCAATTCCAGCTTGGGGGAAGGCAGATTCTTGTACATCAGGTACCGGGGCAGCTGTGCCCGCACGTTATCCAGCAGGAATTGCCCTGCTTTGCTGACGCCGCCGCCCAGCACGATCATTTCAGGATCCAGGAACGCAGTGATGTTATTCACCGTAATGGCCAGATACTTGGAAAAGCGGTTGAACACCTGCACGGCGGTATTATCGCCGGCCTTGGCCGCGTCAATGACGATGCGGGCGTCGATCTTGTCCGGATCGTTGCCGGCCAGTTTCATGATCAGCGATTCGGGATAGCCCAGGCAGGCCTGACGGGCCATGCGGATGATGGCGGTGGCAGAGCAGTAGCGCTCCACGCAGCCGTCGTTGCCGCAGGTGCAGGGAACACCGTCCACCACCAGCGTCATGTGGCCCAATTCGCTGCCCACGCCATGGGCGCCGCTCCAGGGCTTGCCGTTGATGGTGATGCCGGCACCGACGCCGGTGCCCAGGGTCAGGAAAACGCTGCTCTGGCAGCCCTTGCTGATGCCGGCATAGCTTTCCGCCAGGCCGGCCACCGTGGCGTCGTTGTCGATGTATACGGGCTTATTGAAATACTTCTGCAGTTCTTCCCGCAGCGGGATGTCGTGCCAGCCCAGGTTGGTGCAGAAAATCACCTTGCCCAGCTTTTGATCGGCCACGCCGGGAATGCCGATGCCCACGGATTCAATGTCTTTTTCTTCCAGGTTCGCCTGAGTCAGCACCTCGGTGATGCACCGGGCCATATCCTTTACCAGTTCGGCAAACGGCCGGGCGGCCAGGGTGGGGGTGCTGGTCTGGGAAAGGATATTGCCCTGCTCGTCCACAACGCCAACGGCGATGTTGGTTCCGCCCAGATCAATGCCGATATTGTACGCCATACGGATCATCCTTTCTGAAATCCTTGGATTAATTGTCTTTCTTTCCGTTCATCATCATTTCCGTCAGCCGGCGGTCCAGCTCCTGCGCGGCGGAATAGCCCATCTGCTTCAGGGAGAAGTTCCGGGCCGCCACTTCGATGACCACCGCCAGGTTCCTGCCGGGCCGCACAGGCAGCACGATTTGGGGCACCCGTACGTCCATGATGGTGGTGAAATCATCGGTGAGGCCCAGCCGGTCATACGCTTTCTTTTCCTTCCATGCTTCCAGATGAATCACCAGGTCGATGGATTTGCTGGAGAGAACGGCGCTGATGCCGTACATGGCCTTGATATCAATGATGCCGATGCCGCGAATTTCCATAAAATGCCGCACCGTTTCAGGCGATTCGCCGATCAGGCGGCTTTCCGTGACCCGGCATACGTCCACCACGTCGTCGGCCACCAGCTGATGCCCGCGCTTGACCAGCTCCAGCGCAGCTTCGCTTTTGCCCACGCCGCTTTCGCCGGTGATCAGCACGCCCACGCCGTACACATCCACCAGCACGCCGTGCAGGGTGGCCCGGGGCGCCAGGCAGTGGTTCAGGTAATGCATGGCGGCCACCACAAATTTGGTGGTCACCTGTTCGGTGCGCAGCAGCGCCACGTCGTGGGCGGCGGCCAGCTCGATCATATCGTCGGTGGGCAACATGCCGCGGCACAGGATTACGCAGCAAAGATTGCTGGAAAAAAAGGTTTCCAGACGATCCCTGCGCACGGTGTCGGGCAGAGATTCCAGGTAGCTCATTTCCGTCAGGCCGACGACCTGGGGCCGGTCATAGGCAAAGTGCTCGTAAAACCCGACAAACTGCAATCCGGGCCGGTTCAGTTCCGCAGAATGGATGTCCCAGTTTTTTCGGCTGGTAGGGGACAGCACCTGCAGGGACAGGGCCTGGATGAAATCTTCAGCGTTGATCATGGGCAGCCTCCAGATAGCATGGTATGACTATCCTGTATTTTACAGCGTTTTCTTCTGCTTGACAAGATAAAACGGTTATTTTTTCGGCGCTTTCACAAATTCCTGAATGGCGCCCACGCCTTTGATATACGGCTTGAGTTTCAGCCCTTTGGTGTCGTCCTGAATCTGCTGCAGCACCTCCCGGGCGTACCGGGCCTGTACCATGTGGGGCTGGTAATTGTTGTAGTCCATTTCGCCGGACATATGGCACGGAATGATGTTCAGCTGATGGCCCAGATAGGTGCTCTTTTCGTCAAAGGAGAAGGTGAAGCGGGCCACGTACGTATGCTGGGTTTCCGGGGTTTTGATCCGCGGATTGCCGCCGAAGACGAAATTGCCCAGGCTCCACAGGATGGTGCGGCCGTTTTTCACTTCAATTCCTTCGATCACGTGGGGATGATGGCCGATCACGATGTCCGCGCCGGCTGCCGTCAGGGCGTGGGCAATGTTTTCCTGGCTCCTGTCGTGCCACAGCTGGTATTCCACGCCGCCGTGCAGACAGGCAATGACCACCTGGCAGCCGTCCCTTTTCAGCTTTTTGACGGCATTCAGGGCAAATTCGCGATTGTTGGCCCCGTTATAGAAACGGTCATAGACGGCCATGAAGCCGATTTTGATGCCGTCCTTTTTGTAAACAAAGGTTTTCCGGGTGTTTTCCGTGGTGCCGAACCAGCCGATTTTAGCCTTGTTCAGCGTTTCCACCGTGACCTGCTGGCCGCGGATCCCGTAATCGTAAATATGGTTGTTGGCGATGGAAACGGCTTCGATGCTGCCCAGCTGCAGCACCTTGACAAAACTGGTGGGCGCCCGGAAATTATAGGTTTTCCGGACACGGTTGGCTTCGTGATTATAGAATACGCCTTCCAGATTGACCACTGTCAGGTCGTCACCGCTGAACAACCGTTTCATGCGGGCGAAGGGATACTGATACCCTTCCTTTTTTACCACCGCTTCAAACCCCGATGCGCTGTTCCGCTGGGTGGGGGTGCAGCCGATGGTGCAATCCCCGGCAAAGGTGATCACGATCTGTTTGGGGGCTTCATAAACTTTGGCGGGCTTCACTTCGGCACAAGCGGCGGAAAAGACGGAAAATAAAAGCATCAGCAGGGAAAACAGCAGGTAAAAACGGCGCATAAAAACCTCCTTGACAGGAATCCGGGCTGTTGGTAGCATACCATATTCCACATGGAAATGCAAATTCATGGAGAAAACGTGACGAATCGTAAATTTTTCTGTTGAAAAGGAATTATTTATTACAAATTTATTGCTTTTTAAGTAGAAATCCGTTACAATAAGAAGGAGATCATACCCGTGTGGAAAGGAGTGGGGCCTGTGAATGATATTTTAAGAAGCCTCGCTGCGAATGTAACGGATTTTTTGATTTATCTGGCTATCGCGCTGGTAGCTGTTATCGGGATTGCCAAATGTGTGCTGCCGGTGCGCCGCGCCGCCGGGAAGCTTCGGCGCGGCATCCGCTCGCTGGAAACCAACAGCGGCGACGGCCGGCCTGTATGGCAGGACGCCCTGTTCCTGGGCCGGGAAATGCAGGGGCCGTGGCGGCGGTTCCTGGTGAACGCGGAGCAGCTGGATGCCCGGGGGCTGAACTGCAACGTGGAAGACTACGTTAACGATGATACGGTGATTTATGCGGTGGGCCACGCGCAGCTGGCCGAGGTGGTTCCCAGCCTGTTGACCAGTCTGGGCATCCTGGGCACCTTCATCGGCCTGATGCGGGGCCTGGGCGGACTGGATATGACGGACGCGGCCAAAACCATGGAAAGCATTCCCCAGCTGATCGGCGGCATGACGTACGCGTTTACCACGTCCATCGCCGGCGTGGCGTGCTCCCTGGTGTTTAATATGCTCAACCGGATGGCTTACGGAAGCGCCACCCGCGCCATTGACGATTTTAACGACGCTTTTTCCGATCTGGTGATGCAAAAGCCCCTGGAGGATACGGTGCAGTTGATCTGCCAGCAGGAGGACCGGGCGGCGATGCTGCGCCGGATGAGCGGCGATCTGAGCGCGCGCGTCAGCGAGGGCATCCTGTCTTCGGTGGAGCAGTCCCTGGTGCCGGTGGCCCAGAGCATGAACCAGTTTATCCTGGGCCAGACCCAGGCACAGATCGACGGCGTCAACAACATTGCCAACCAGTTTATCGCCCAGATGAACCGTTCCCTGGGCAACCAGTTTGTGCAGCTGGGCCAGACCCTGTCTGCCATCAACCAGGCGCAGTCCGTTTCCTATGATTCCCTGGAGCGGACCATGGCTGCCGCGGATCAGATCCTGACCGGCATGGCCCAGGTGCAGAGCGTGACCCAGCGGGTGATGGAACGCTTTGAAAACTACATTGGCACCATCGAACAGGCGCAGGACAGCAGCGGCGCGTTCCTGACCCACGGCTCCCAGGTGCTGTCCGGCATCATGACCGCCTCTCAGGAACAGGCGGACTTCCTCCAGAAGCTGAAGGACGCCCAAATAGAATTGCAAAAGACCATGCAGGATTACGCGGTGTGGAGCACAGGCGTGCTGAACACGGTGCGGGAGCAGAACGAAGGCTCCATCAACACTGCCGGCCGCATCGCCGGGCAGATGGACGCATCCGCCAAGGAACTGTCGGATACGTACACCAGTTTTGTGAAGGATATTACCGGCGGGTTCTCCCGGGCGCTGGGCATGTTTGACGAGAACATCCACAGCGTGCTGAGCGCCATGAATGAAAAGCTGGATGACCTGAAAACGATTTCCGGCAGCATGCCGGATCAGGCGGCCCAGTACCGTCAGGAAACCGAGAACTGCATCACTGCCATTTCCCAGCTGCAGCGCGCCCTGACCGGTATGACCGCAGCCATCGGAAAGACGGATCCGACGGAGGCCGATTGATATGAGCAGTCTATCCCGCAGACGCAGCGGCCGCGGCCCCCGCAGCGGCGACAGCGGCTCCCACTGGATTTCTTATTCGGACATGATGGCGTCGCTGCTGCTGGTATTCGTGCTGGCCGTGGTTTACAGCGTATATCAATATTACAGCATGCTGGAAATCAAAACCCAGCAGCTGAACGAGCAAAAGGCCGAGCTGGACCGGGCCACCATTACCCTGGTGCAGCGCGAAGAAGAACTGGAAGCCGCCAACGTGACGCTGATGGGCAAGCAGGAAGAACTGGCCGCCATTCAGATCCAGCTGGACCAGCAGGAAAATGACCTGCATGCTGCCCAATCCGCCCTGAAAACCAAGGAAGAAGAACAGGCCCTGTTGCAGCTTGCCCTGCAGGAGCAGGCGGACAAACTGGCCGCCATGCAGACGGTGCTGGACGCGCAGAAAGCCGAAATGCTGACGTATCAGAAGCGCATTGACGATATGATCGGCATCCGGACCAAAATTATTCAGGAACTGAGCCAGGCCTTGAAAAAAGCCAACCTGAAGGCGGATGTGGACAAGACCACCGGCGACATCGTGCTGCAGAGCACCGTATTTTTCGAATCCAATTCCAGTACCATCAAGGATGAAGGCAGGCAGCTGCTCAGCCGTTTCCTGCCGGTGTACCTGGGCGTGCTGATGCAGCCCGAATACGTGGATTATGTGGGCGAAATCATCATCGAAGGGCACACAGACGATCAGGGAACCTACATGACCAACCTGAAGCTGAGCCAGAACCGCGCGCTTTCCGTGGCCGAATACTGTCTGAGCATTCTCAGAAGCAACCAGGTGGATAAATTCCAGGATCTTCTGACCGCGAAAGGCCGCAGCTTTTCCGACCTGATTTACAACAAGAACGGTACGGTAAACCGGGATGCATCCCGCCGGGTGGAATTCAAGTTCCGCCTGAAGGATACGGAAATGATTCAGGAAATGAACCGGATACTGTCCCAGATGCAGTGATGGAGGCTTGAAAAGATTGAAAAAAGCGGCGATCTTGCTGATGCTGCTGCTGATAGCTCTGGCCGGCGTGGTCGGGTACGGGCTTTTCAACACTGACCTGAAGGTAATCGGAAAAAGCGTGCAGATGGTGCCGGCAACAGAGCGCGCGGCGGAGTTTGCCGCGCTGCGGGAGGCCGTGCAAAAGCAAAGCCTGCTGGGCACTGTGCTGAAAAAAGGGGATCTGGGCGGCAGCGAAGAATACAGCTACTATATCTATACGCTGCGCCTGAAAAACCAGGGACTGGTGCAGGCGGAAATGGTGGAGGTTCAAATCGCGCCCATGAGCAGCGACGTGCTGTTTTACGGGGAAACGGGCGAAGTCAAAATTGCGCCGGGGGAAACCAGGGACATCTGGTGCGTGCTGCTGACGAAGGGAACGCCCCATCCGGTACGGGATCTGCGTGTAACGTATTATTTGTGGGGGCATCCGCACGAGGTGAAATATACCTATGAATACGCGGGCTAAAGGGATGATGATGACGTTGATCATGATGATTTCGCTGCTGACGGCGGCGCAGGCGGAAACGGCGCCTGCACAAGAATTGCCGGATGGATTCTGCTATGTGCATGAGGTTATCCCGGATGTGATCCTGGATATTCGCTATGCCGGAACGCACAACTTTGTCGGGGATGTAATCGACGGATACGAAGCGCCGTACGCGGTCATGACGGAAAAGGCTGCGGATGCCCTGAAAGAAGCTGCGGATGAACTGCGCGCCATGGGGTACAGGCTCAAGATTTTCGACGCCTACCGACCCCAGTCCGCCGTGCGGCATTTCGTCCGCTGGAGCCAGGACGCTGACGACATGCGGATGCAGGCGGAGTTCTATCCTGAATATGCCCGGAAATCCCTGCTGGTGGACCAGGGCTATATTGCCCGGAATTCCAGCCATTGCCGGGGCAGCGCTGTGGATTTGACCATCACCGATCTGGACGGCAACGAGCTGGACATGGGAACCGGATTTGATTATTTCGGGAAACTGGCCTGGCACGGAGCCAAGGGTATCACGCCTCTGCAGGAAGCCAACCGTTTGATTCTCAAAAACGCTATGGAGCATCACGGCTTCCGGTGCTTTGAGCACGAGTGGTGGCACTACAAATTGATCAAGGAACCCTTTCCGAAAAAAGGCTTCAACTTTCCGGTAAAATAAATCATTCCCTCATCCTGGGTATAAAACGGCGCGTTTCCGCTCAAAGCAGAACCAGGATGGGGGTATTTTTATGCAGATTCGAACGGATCTTGCCCTGGAAAGCAGCGGAAACAGGCAGGCGCCAGGCGTCATCCACCGCACGCGAATGCTGGGCCGGGTGGAGGAAACCGCCGTGATCATCCAGACGGAGGAAGCATCCTGGAAAAGCCGGCAGGCCAATATTGGACGCTGTGTCATCCGAAGCTGATCCACGCCGAACCGGAGGAAAGGTGCTTCTGTCCCGGGAGATGGCCGCCATTTTGCATACGGTTCTGCCGGCGAACGGCGCGGATTGCGCCAGGCTTTTGATCCTGATTGGCAAAAGCACTTGGGTCCAGTCTGGACGATAAGCCGGATTGGGAAGCCAATGAAAAGGCCGCCAGGCAGATCGCAGAGGAGCTGGACCAGCGGTCGGAGGGCCTGTGCCGCGGGATTTCACTGAAATCGGGACGGTATAATCAGCAGGCGGCGACCCCCAGCATGCTCATCGAAGTTGGCAACAACCAGAACACCCTGCCCCAAGCCCTGGCGGCCATGGAGCCGCTGGCCAGGGCCATTTGCCGGTACTTTGAGGAATGATCAATTGCGTTTTCCCTTCCGCTGTGGTATACTGAAAATTGAAAAGGAGGGCATGGGCATGAAGGATTTTTGCCGCAGACAGATGCTGCGGGAATATGCCGAATCGCTGCGCACGATCAAAGTGCTGCTGCTGTCCTCCTTCGGCGCGGCGGTGATCTTTTTCTGGATCCTGTACATCCGGAAAGGAACGCATACCGCTGAGGACGTCTGGTTTTTCGTCTGCCTGCCGCTGGCGGTGTGCGCTCTGCTGCTGGGTTTTTACCTGGTGGTGACGGGCGACGGCTGGCTGCTTCGGCACACGATGTTTGGAAAGGCACTGCATGATCTTGGCCATACGGATCAGGCCGTCCGGCAAATCAATGAAGAAGCCCTGGATGCAGAGATGGCCGGCAGCGCTTTGCTGCTGCCCAGTTATGTGATCCTGTTTTCCGAAAGCGGCAAACCGCGCAGGGTCTGCGCTGTGCTGATCCGGATATGCGATGTGGAAAAGGCTGTTTTAAGCAAGGGGAAAAACGGATGTTGTATGCGCTTTTTCCGCGGCGATGTTTGCCTGGGGGAAGCGCTGTTTCAGCAGGCGGAGGATTGGAACGCCGCCGTACAATGGATGCAAGCACGGGAGATCAATGCGATATGGACCAAATGAACCGGCAAGCCCCGATTGGGATGTTTGACAGCGGCGTGGGCGGCATCAGCGTATTGCGGGAAGCGGTACGGCTGCTGCCGCACGAGCGTTTTTTGTTCTATGGCGATACGGCCCACGCGCCGTACGGAACGAAGGACAAGGCGGAGGTGCTGCGCCTTTCCCGTCAGGTGGTGGAAACGCTGCTGGCCAGGGGAGCAAAGGCCATTGTGATCGCCTGCAATACCGCCACCAGCGCCGCTGCCGCCGCCCTTCGGGCGCAGTATCCCGATTTGCCGATCATCGGCATGGAGCCAGCCCTGAAGCCGGCGCAGAAGCTGCACCGGGACGGCATCGTGCTGTCTTTGGCTACGCCGGGCACCATCGCCGGGGAAAAGTACGCTCATCTGTATTCCCTGTACGGGGAAGGCGTCGTCTCTCTGCCGTGCCCCGGTCTGATGGAATTCGTGGAGCGGGGGGAACTGGGCGGAGAATGCCTGAACGCATATCTGGATCGCCTGTTCGCGCCGTATCGGGGCGGAAAGGTGGAAGCCATCGTGCTGGGCTGCACCCATTACGTTTTCCTGAAAAGTGCTGTTGCCCGTTTCTTTCCTCAGGTTCCCCTGATTGACGGAAACGAAGGCACCGTCAGGCAGCTGAAAAGAAGACTGGAAGAAAGGGGCTTGCTGGCGCCTGAGGAAGCAATCGGCGGCACGGAGCTGATCAGCAGCGGGGGAAATGCGGAAATCATGCGAACCCTGCTGCAAGCGCCGGAAAACGCGTGACAGCGCGGACAAACCGTGCTATAATCTTTCCGGCCTTTGTGCCGGATCATGAAACAAAGGAGCCGCATTATGCGAATCAAAGTGACGGCAGACAGCACCTGCGATCTTTCCCCTGAATTGCTGGAGCGGTACCAGATCACCCTGGCTCCGCTGACCGTAATCAAAAACGGAAAGCCTTATCTGGACGGCAAAGAAATCACGCCCCAGGAAATTTTCTCTTTCGTGGATCATGGCGGCGCGCTGTGTTCCACCTCCGCGGTGAATGTGGACAGCTACCGGAAGCTGTTTTCGGAATATTCCGCGCAGTACGATGAAGTGATCCACATCACCATCGGCTCTCTGTTTTCCGCTTGTTATCAGAATGCTTCCATCGCGGCGGCGGGTTTTCCCAATGTGCATGTGGTGGACAGCATGAACCTTTCCACCGGCCAGGCGCATCTGGTGATCGAAGCGGTGGAGCTGGGGAAATTGGGCCTGAGCGCCATGGAAATCTGCTCCCAGCTCAACGCCATGCGAAACCGGGTGCAGTCCAGCTTCATTATGGACCGGCTGGACTATATGCAAAAAGGCGGCCGGTGCTCGTCCGTAATGGCCCTGGGCGGAAAGCTGCTGAAGATCAAGCCCTGTATCGCCGTGCGGGACGGCGCCATGGGCATGGTGGACAAATACCGGGGAAAATACGATAAGTGTGTGGAAAAGTACATCAAGGACCAATTGAAGGACCGGAAGGATCTGCGCCTGGACCGTATTTTCATCACCCACAGCGTCAGCGATCCGGCCATTGTGGAGCTGGCCAGGGAGACCATTAAAAAATACGCGGATTTCCAGGAAATCCACGAAACCTATGTGGGCTGCACCGTGGCCTGCCACTGCGGACCGGGCACCCTGGGCGTATTGTTCATTACCAAATAAGAAACAGACTGCCTGTCCGCCGGAAAGCGAAGAGGCAGTCTGTTTTTTTATTTCCGTTCGGTCACCGGGCTGCTTTCCAGCGTGGTGCGGATGCGCTTGAGGGCGTTGGCCATGTATTCCTTCTGCTTGGCTTCCATGAAGTCCGGTGGCGCGTCCAGGGCGCTGACGACCCGGTACTGGATCTTGCTGCTGATTTTCTGTCGGCAGATGTAGGTGGGTGTGTATTCCATCAGATCATATTCAGCTCCGTTGCTGCTGCAGGAGACTTTCAGATGCAGCAAGATGCCGGAAATGTCGTACTTTTCCCGGGACTCGCCCAGCAGCGTGCCCATGGAATAGGCGATCAGGCATTGCCGCTGGATGCCGTTTTCATCGGGAACGGACATGGTTTCCATGGGCAGCACCCGGCTGGGCTGATACCCCAGAACCAGGTCAGCGCCGTTTTCGGCCAGAAAAGCGGCGGTGCTGCGCATGGCGCTGGTAATGCCGGTGGTATCCTTTTTTCCCCAGTACATGCTGACGATGATGAAGTCTGCGCCGTTCTTCCGGGCGGCGGCCAGATCCTTTTGCGCCTGCTGCTGGGAATACAGCGTCATCACCTTAGGCTGCTTTTCCCGGTTGATCTTGCCCTTGGCCGTCAGGCTTTCCGTATAGGCCAGCAGGGCAATTTTTGCCCCGTTGAGCTGGATCATGCGGTTTTGCTGGGCGCTGCCGGCGGTAACGCCGCCGCAGGAAAGCCCTTCCTTGGTCAGGGAGGACACGGTGCCGTTCACACCCTGAATATCCTGATCCAGCACGTGGCTGGTGTTCAGCAGCACGTCGTCGATCCCGGCCGCCTTGATGCCGGCAACGATAGACTGGGGCGCCAGGACGTCGCCGTATTTCTGGTCTTCCGTGTTGATGACCTGACCCAGGGAAATCAGGTTCATGTCGCCGTCCATTTTCTCCCGGATCAGCGAAAGAATATCTTTATAGTTGAAGGTCTTTTGGCTTTTGTTGTATACGGAGTCGGAAATCTCGCTTTCAAAAGCCACCAGACCGCCTACGGTGAGTGTGAACGAATGGGCGTCGGTTTTTTTCTTTGGCGCCTGTGTGGTTTTATGGGGCGCTGCGGTGGGCGACGGCGCCGGGGCCAGCGTTACCGTAACAGTGCGCACAGTGGCTTCGGGAACCGGGACCGGGGTGGTGCCGTTCAGCGCATCGCCCATCAGGCCGAACACCTTCTGGGCGCTCATGTGCGCGCGGGGATTTCCCGTTTCAATTTTGGCAAACACAACCACGCAGCCGGCGATGACCGCGGCCGTCAAAAGCAGAGTCAGGATCGTTCCAAATGAAACCCCGCGTTTTCCCCGCATGATTATTTTCCTTCCACCCGGATCATGCTTTCGACCCGTACGTCGTTGGAATCAATGGCGTCGATGGCCTTGCGAACAGAGCATTCGCCGGCGTCGTGGGTGATCAGCACGATCTGGGCCCGGTTGTTCACGGCGTCGCGCTGCATCAGGTTGCGGATACTGATGCCTTCATTACCCAGGCAGGTGGTGATGTGGGCCATGACGCCGGGGCGGTCGCTGGCGCTCAGACGCAGGTAGAAGCTGCAGTGCCAGTCGTCCGTTACGGTAAGCCCCGCAGCCAGCTCGTTGCTGTTGTGGAAAGTGGGATGCCGGGGCGTCTCCCGGGAAGCGGCGTACAGCATGTCGCTGACCACCGCGCTGGCGGTCGGCGCGCTGCCGGCGCCGCGGCCAAAGAGCATCATGTCGTCACAGGCGTGGCCGTGCAGGAAAATGGCGTTGAAGGAGCCGCTGACGGACGCCAGGGGATGCGAGTCGGGAATGAAAGTGGGATGGACCCGGGCGTCAATCACGTTGCCGCGCCGTTTGGCGATGGCCAGCAGCTTCAGCGTGTAGCCCAGCTCCTTGCCATAGGCGATGTCCACCGCTTCGATTCGGGAAATGCCCTGGCGGTAAATCACATCAAAAGGAACCCGGGCGTGGAACGCCAGGGAGGAGAGGATCGAGAGCTTGTACGCCGCGTCGTAGCCTTCCACGTCGCTGGTGGGGTCCGGCTCCGCCAGGCCCAGGCGCTGGGCGTCCCGAAGCACGTCGGCATAGTTGCTGCCCTCTTTGCTCATCCGGGTCAGAATATAATTGGTGGTGCCGTTTACGATGCCCATCATTTCCTCGATCCGGTTGGATTGTAGGGAATCAATGATGGTGCGGATCACCGGAATCGCGCCGCAGACCGCGGCCTCGTAATACAAGCCGGCATGGTGCTTTTCCGCCGCTTCCTGCAAAAGATGCCAGTTCAGGGCCAGGGCCATTTTGTTGGCTGTCACCACTGTTTTGCCCATTTCCAGCGCGCGGAGCATATACTGGGTGGCCGGCGTTTCGCCGCCCATGAATTCCAGCACCATTTCGATGGCCGGATCATCGGTAATATCCGCCGGGTTGGTGGTCAGCAATTCCTGGGGCACCACTTCGTCCCGCTTTTTTGCCTTGTCCCGCACCAGGATTTTTTTGATTTCAAAATCCACCTGGCTGCGGTGGACAAGATCGTTTTTGAATTCGTGCAGCAGTTTCCATACGCCGCAGCCGATGTTGCCGCAGCCCAGAAAACCAACAGTGATCGTGCGCACGGTATTGGCCCTCCTCCGATTATGCTTTGTCTTGATTCCTTTCGTAAATCAGCCTGAGTCCCTTCAGCGTCAGCACGCCGTCGATGTGATCGATCACGCCGGATTTGGAGGCGATCAGCCGCGCCATGCCGCCGGTGGCGATCACCTTAGCGTGCGGACAGCCCATTTCCCTGCGCATTTCATTGACCAGGTAAATCACCTGCCCCACGTAACCGTTGATCACGCCGGACTGCAGGTTGCCCACCGTGGTTTTGCCGATCACCTTTTCCGGCATCACCAATTCAAAGTGGGGCAGCTTGGCCGTGCCGGAAACCAGCGCTTCGCTGGTCAGCTTGATGCCGGGGCAGATGGCGCCGCCCAGGAACACCCCGTTCTGATCCAGCGCGCCAAAGGTGGTGGCTGTGCCGAAATCAATGTAAATGCAGGGTCCGCCGTAGAGCGAATAGGCTGCCACGGCGTTGCAGATCCGGTCGCTGCCCAATTCCCGGGGATTTTCGTACTTGATGTTGATCCCCGTTTTGACGCCGGGCCCCACGGCCATGGGGTCGATGCCGAAATAGTCCCGGCACATATGCTCCACAGTGAAGTTCACCGTCGGCACCACGGAGGACATGATGATCCCTGTCACCCGTTTCCGGTCGATGCCTTCATGGTCAAACAGCTGGGAAATCATCACGCCCATTTCGTCGCTGGTGTACTTCCGGGTGGTGGAAAGCCGCCAGTAATGCACCATTTCTGGCCCGTCAAACAGGGCGGTTTTGATATTGGTGTTGCCGATGTCGATGGTAAACAGCATAATCGCCTTATCTCCTTACGATTTGATCAGGCGCGCTTTGCGAAGCGCTACGCCAACGGCGCTGGTCACCAGGGCAGCTACCGCCATTTCCACCACGGCGTTGATGCCTACCGACGCCACGATGAAGGCGATCACGCCCCGGCCCGCCATCAGGTTCTGCATATATTCCGTGTTGCCAAAGAGCAAAACCAGCATGGACATAAAAAACAGGGTGTTCAAAAAAGCAGCGCTGAAGCCTGTAATCAGGCAGCGCAGCCCCTCAGGCATATGCGTTTTACGAACGGCTTTATATACCAGCGCGGTCAGAATGCCCACCAGCAGACGGCTGACGAACCGCTGAATAAATGACAGCCAGGGGCTGATGTTGACCAGGGCGGCCCCCATGCCGCTGTAACCCACGATGCCAAAGCACTGCAGGAAGCTGATCAGGCCGAATACACCGCCGATGAAGGCGCCGCCCGGCACGCCCATGGCGATCGCGGCAATCGCAACGGGGATCATATTGAAAGTGATCGACAGGCCCGCGGGCTGGGGGATATTCACCATGCCCAGCACGATCAGCAGGGCGGTCAGCAGGGCCAGGAGCACCAGGTTGGATACAGACAGACGACGATTGTTTTTCATTGTTCTTTCCTCCGTTCAAGTTCATGAAAGATACCTGACGATTCCATGTTGGGAAACCGTTTTGCGTTTGTCCGGCCCCGATCGGGTGCCGGCGATGGAACGCAGGGCTATTATAGCAAACAAGGGAAGGATTGTCAAAAAATCCGGCGCGGAAAAACAGGACAAGAACAGCAGGGGAATGCGCTTGCGCGGGCTTGGATGGTTTAACGATCATTTCCATTGATTCTGAAAAACCGGAAATGATATAATACAGGCATTCTGAACGGGAGGAAAGGAGGAGGATTTTCATTCAGAATCTGCTGTATCTTCTTTTGCCGGTAATGCTGCTTTTCGCGGTTCCCCTGATCCTGGCCGCCTGCCCGGGACAGGCCCGGGAGGAAGCGGCAGTGACCGTGTATTTTGCCAATTGGGATGTTTATTCGGATCCGGATGCCCAGGTGAAGATGCTTCCCTGGGATCGGCTGGACTGCATCAATCACGCGTTTTGGAAAATTCACAATCAGGACGGACAGTTTTCCATCGTGCCCACGGATGCCTGGGTGGACACCGATCCCGGGAATCCGAAGGCGCATTTTCCGCAATACGCCGACATGGTGAAGAAGTATCCGAATACGGATGTTTTCCTGTCCATCGGCGGATGGACGTGCAGCGGACAGTTTTCTGACATGTGCCTGACGGCGGAAAGCCGCGCCTCCTTCATCCGCAGCTGCCTGGACACGCTGACGGCATACCCCTTCCTGACCGGCCTTGATCTGGATTGGGAATACCCGGGCGTCGCCAGAAACAGGGGAGAAAACGACGAAGGGAATCCTGTGCTGGGAGACGACAGGACCAACTTCACGCTGCTTTTGAAGGAATTGCGCCAGGCCCTGGACCGTCAGTTCGGAGAAGGGAACAAGCGCCTGACCATCTGCGCCGGCGCGTCGGAACGGATCTTGAGCCATCAGGACTATGCTGCCCTGCATCCCTATGTGGACAGGATCAAGTTGATGACCTATGACCTGGCTGAATCCCGGATCACGGGGCATCACGCGCCGCTGTACGGCGATCCTTCCGCAGACAGCGCTGTTCGGTATCTGGAAAAGTGCGGCGTGCCGGAGCGGAAGATTGCCATCGGGTCGCCGCTTTACAGCCATGGATGGCGGGACGCCGAGTATAAAAATGCCGTGGGCGTTCCGGAAAAGAGGTCGCAGGGACTGCACCCGGACGTGGAAAAACGTGAACAGGCTGGAAGCGGCGGCCGTGCCATCCGGAACGCCGGGCTGGCATGCCGGTTATGATGAACAGGCACAGGCCGCTTTCTTGTGGAATGATGATCCCGCTTCCGGCGATTACCGCACCTTCCTGACCTATGAAAACCGTCGTTCCTTGACTGCCAAGGCGGAATATGTCCTCCGCAAGAACTTGGGAGGCGTCATTGTTTGGAAAAGCGGCGGAGATGGTGAGCAGTATCCGATGCTGACGCATTTATATGAAGCGCTTCATCAGTAATTGCTGTCGGGATTGACGCGCCTGGAAAAAAAGATTATAATTAAGAATCATTTGAACCTTACTGGAGGGATTTTCATGTTCGGACACAGGGCCGACGGCCGTTTGTTGAAGGAAATTGATCCGATCATCGCGTTGACGCCTTACCTGATGCCCATGCGCTGCGACGCGCAGGTCATGCTGGGATATAAGCTGGACTATGAAAAACTTGCCCGGTATATCGTGGAGCAGGGCGCCAACGGCAACCGCTTCACTTTTATGGAATTGATCATCGCGGCTTACATCCGGGTAGTGTCCGAACTGCCGGAAGTGAACCGCTTCGTGGCCAACAAGCGCCTGTACGCCCGCACCCAGTTGACGGTTTCCTTTGCTTTGCTGAAGGAAACGTCCAAGGTGGATGCTATTGAAGAAAACACGGTGAAATGCTATTTCGACCCGCAGGATACGCTCTTCGACGTGGCGGAGCGCGTCAGCGACGCCATCGAAAAGAACCGCAGTGAAGAGGCAGACAATTCCACCATGAAGCTGGCCAAGCTGCTGCTGCGTCCCATTCTGGCCAACACGGTAGTCGCCCTGGCCCGGTTCCTGGATCGCTACGGGATCATGCCCAACTACGTCCTGGACGCTTCCCCGTTCCATACCAGTATGTTTTTGACCAACATGGCTTCCATCGGCATGCCGGCGGTCAACCATCATATTTATAATTTCGGAACAACGTCTTTGTTCGTTTCCATCGGCAATGTGGAGCGGACCATCCAGATGGGCGCCGACGGAAAGCCTGTGCGCAAGCGCCTGCTGCCCGTGGGCATCACGGCGGATGAACGTATCTGCGCCGGCGCCGTTTACGCCAAGATGGTGAACCGTTTCATGTATTACCTGAGCAATCCGGCGTTGCTGGAAACGCCGCCGGAAAATGTGCGCTTTGAAGAAAACAATGTTTATTCGCTTCCGGAAACCAAAGCGAAAAAGCTGCGGAAGAATAAACAGCGCAGCGTGGAAGGATAAGACGAAAAAGCCGCCTTTTGGGCGGTTTTTTCGTCATTGTTTGCAGTGGACATATGTTTCGTGGCAAACAATTCCGGAAGGACGCAAAATATTTTTCAAAAAAAGTTGAAAATACCTCTTGCATTTTTCCGCTTCTTTTGCTATACTACATAAGCTGCTTCGATGAGCAGCGGAAATTGCGCCCTTAGCTCAGCTGGATAGAGTGTTTGACTACGAATCAAAAGGTCGTGGGTTCGAATCCCCCAGGGCGCGCCAGAAACCCTTGCAGAGCATCTGCTTTGCAAGGGTTTTTCTTATTTCTTTTCTTTGTTTTCGGGCATGGCGGTCATTTCCCGGAAGGTGCGTTTCCATTTGGAAAACGCTTCCTTTCCGCTGCCGGTGGCGACGAAGGCGAAGATCAGCGCGCCGATCACCAGGGCGGTGAGGAGCCAGCCGATCCCTTTCCACGCACCGGCGTTCTCTTTGGCTTTTCCTTCGGCGGCGCCTTTGACCCCGCCATACAGCGTCTTGTTCATCACATCGGCCATGTAGCCGGTGGAGGCGAGCACGTCCTCTTTGTCATTGGTGTAGGTGCCGAATTCCAGCAGCACGGCCAGCAGCCCGGAAATAACGATGGTATCCATCGCCCCGGTGACGCCCAGGAAGAGCTTGGCGCGGATTCCTTGCCGCCAGTTGATCAGCGCCACCGCCGTATCGGCCAGGATCACGCCCAGGATCCCGCAGATGAATGCGGCCCTGCGGCTGCGGCCCAGCACATAGGCGATGATCCCGCCGGCGATGCCGTACAGGTAGTTGGGGTCGATCAGCATTTTTTCCGGTTCACTGGGCAAAAGACGGCCCAGAAGATATACGGCGGCGCCCGTCAGAACGCTGCCAAAAAGCGAACGGCGCACTTCCGTTCGGGTGTCTGTTTTTACAAGCAGCCAGATGCACACGCCCAGGGGAACAACAAAGCCGCCGATGTTGAAAACCACGTTTCCGAGCCGGATATCCGGGATCAGCCCGCCGAAAAAAATCAGGGCGGCGATGACCAGGACGGCCCGGTCGGTGAGCTGCATGCGGTCCAGCACCCGCTGCGCTGCGCCGAACAGTAACAGGGCGGAAACGACGGAAAGGAGAATCAGACTGATGGACATGGTTTCCTCCTCGTTTTGGATTTCTTGTCCTGCATAGCATGCCCGGATCAGATGGAAATATACGATAAGCTCTGTACAGAAAATGGGAAAAGTGGTATAATCAACTAAGCCTCTTGCGAAAGGAGGACGAAAGTTGATACAGGCAGTCATTTTCAACCTGGACGGCGTTCTGGTGAACACGGACGAATGCCATTACCTGGCTTGGAAACAAATGGCCCGGGAACAGGGCCTGCCCTTTGATGACAAGATCAACGGAACGCTGCAGGGGATGCGGCGCATGGACAGCCTGCGGGTGCTGCTTAGAAAAGCGGAGAGGCGCTATTCCATCGGGGAAATGTACGCGCTGGCCGCGCGGAAGAACGACATTTTCAACGATATGCTGCTGTCCCTGGGACAGGAAAACATTTGCCCCGGCGCGGTGGAAACGGTAAAAACATTGCGCTCCATGGGAATCAAAACAGCCGTAGGCTCCTGCAGCGAAAACGCGCCCGGAATCCTGCGGCAAATGAAAATGTACGATCTGTTTGACACCGTTGTGGACGGTGGGCAGATCCGGAAGGGAAAGCCGGACCCGGAGGTGTTTTTGCTGGCTGCGGAGCAGCTGCAGGTGCCGCCGGATAATTGCCTGGTGGTGGAAGACGGACGCGCCGGCGCGGAAGCGGCCAGGCGCTGCAGGATGCAATTGCTGGCCATCGGTGACGGCCTGCACGATTTCAATGCGGATTATTGGGCGGATAATCTGAAAAAGGCCGACCTTCCCGGGCTGATCGAGCGGGACTACATACGATCCCGGGAAACAGAAACAATAACGGAAGAATAACGAAAAAGGAGGACGCGCATGCTGAAACAGGATGTGGCGCAGGCGGTTATCGCCGAAGTGCTGAAAACCGGGGGAGACTTTGCCGAAATCTTTTTGGAGGACCGGCAAAACCACAATTTATCCATGCTGTCCGGAAAAATTGAAAGCGTGAACAGCCGGCGGCTTCACGGCGCCGGTGTCCGCGTATTCAATGGTTTCCAGGGCGTTTATGTGTACACCAACGACACAAGCCTGGAAGGGCTGCTTGCCTGCGCCCGCAGGGCAGCCTCGGCCGTGGAAGCGCAGAAGAAGCACACTGCCGCTCCGTTGATGTGGCAGGAGACTCCCACCATTCATGCCATTCGCGAAATGCCGGACCGGGTGAAAACCGCCCGGAAAGTGGAGAAAATGAAAATGGCAGGCGCGGTGCTGAAGCAGGAAAAGGAAGTGGCGCAGGCCAGCGTGGGGTATCTGGACAGCGTACAGCGGGTCTGGATCGCCAACAGCGAAGGCCTGTTCACCTCCGACACCCGGGTGTACACCCGCTTCATGGTCAGCGCCATCGCTTCCAACGGTACGGAAAACCAGACTGGATACGAAGGCCCCGGCGCCATGCAGGGCTTTGAGATTTTTGATCAGCGCATCGATCCGGAAGCGGTCGCCAGGGAAGCGGCCCGTCAGGCGGTGCTGATGCTGCATGCCCCCGTTTGCCCCAGCGGCGTGATGCCGGTGGTCATCGACAACGGGTTCGGCGGCGTGATTTTCCATGAAGCCTGCGGCCACAGCCTGGAAGCCACCTCCGTGGCGGTGGGAAACAGCGAATTCTGCGGCAAATTGGGGCAGAAGATCGCTGCGGATTGCGTGACGGCCGTTGACGACGGTACCATCCCCAACGAGTGGGGCAGCCTGAATATTGACGATGAAGGCACGCCCACCACCAAGCTGGTGCTGATTGAAAACGGCATCCTGAAAAACTATATGATCGACAAGCTGAACGCCCGGCGGATGCAGATGCCCGTGACCGGCAGCGGCCGGCGCCAGGGCTACATGTTCGCGCCCACATCCCGGATGCGCAATACTTATATTGCGGCGGGCAAGGACGACAACGATGAAATCATCGCCACCATGGGCGACGGCCTGTACGCCCGGCGCATGGGCGGCGGCAGCGTGGAGCCCACCACCGGAAAATTCAATTTCTCCGTGCAGGAAGGCTACCTGGTCAAGGACGGCAAAATCGTTCATCCTGTCCGCGGCGCCAGCCTGATCGGCCGTGGCAGCGAAATCCTGCCCAAGATCGACCGGGTCGGCAAGGATATGCGCATGGCCCAGGGTATGTGCGGCTCCCTCAGCGGCTCCATTCCCACCAATGTGGGGCAGCCGATGATCCGCGTTGCTGAACTGACCGTGGGCGGACGATGAGAAAGGAGAAAAGACAATGACTGTGGAACAGTTTATTCAGGCTCTGCTGGATGAAGCCCGGAAGGAAGGCATCCAGTCGGCGGAGATTTATCTTTCCTCCGGCGACAGCTTCCGCGCCATGTGCGTTCAGGGCCAAATTGCCAATTATACCGTTCACTCCACCCGCGGCCTTTCTCTGCGGGGGCTTTATCAGGGGAAAATGGGCTACGCCGCCACGGAGGCTTTTGATGAGGAGGCCGTCAGGCAGCTGGTGCAGGCCGTGAAGGAAAGCGCCGAACTGACGGAAGACGACGACGTGCAGGAGATTTACGCCGGGGATCCGGAATATCCCCAAATCGACAATTACCAGCCTGCGCTGGATCAGGTGGAAGAGCAGGAAAAGCTGGCCCTGATTCAGGCTGTTGAAAAGAAAGCGCTGGAAATGGATCCGCGGATCACGGCGCTGAATTACAACATGATTTCCACCAGCAGCGGCGAAACGCGCATTGTGAACCGGATCGGGGACACAAAGGGCCTGGATCTGTGTTACCGGGACAATATGGCCGTATGCTATGTCAGCGCCACGGCCAAGGAGGGCGAACGAGTGTCCACCGGCTCCGGGCTCAAGGTGACCAGAAATTTCAAGGAACTGGTGCCTGAGGAGATTGCAAAGGAAGTGGTGGGGGAAGCGTTGTTCATGCTCCATGCCGCGCCCGTGGCCAGCGGCACCTATCGGGCCGTGATCGACGCCAAGTGCATGCCGGATCTGCTGGGCGTGTTCTCCGGCGTGTTTTCCGCGGAGAACGCGCAGAAGGGCATGAGCCTGCTGGCCGGAAAGGAAGGGCAGACCATCGCTTCCGGCGTGGTGACCCTGATGGACGATCCGCTGCTGCCCGGCGGGCTGGAAAGCCGGCCCTTTGACGATGAGGGCGTAGCGACCTATACAAAGGCTGTGATTGAAAACGGCGTGCTGAAGACCCTGCTGCACAACCTGAAAACCGCCCGGAAAGCGGGAACCAAAAGCACGGGCAACGCCGCCAGGCTTGGCTACGCGGGAGCGGTGGATATCAGCCCCAGCAATTTCTACCTGAAACCCGGCGACAGGAGCAAGGATGAACTGCTGGCCGATATGAAGGATGGCCTGGTCATCACCGAGGTCAGCGGCCTGCATGCCGGCGCCAATCCCATCAGCGGCGATTTTTCGCTGATCGCCCAGGGCTACACTGTCAAGGATGGCAAAAAGGACGCGCCTGTGGAGCAAATCACTGTGGCGGGCAACTTCTTTGAACTGCTGAAAAACATCCGCGCCGTGGGCAGCGATCTGTGCTTCCCGGGCAGCGGCATGGGCAGCCCCTCTGTTGACGTGGGCGAAATCGCTGTGGCCGGAAAATAACGAACAGAGAGACGATTGTATGTACAGCTATGAAATTCATTGCCACACGGCGGAAACCAGCCGTTGCGGGAAAAGCGCCGCGGCAGACATGGTGGCCGCCTATCACCGGAAGGGCTTTGCCGGGGTCGTCATCACCGATCATTTCGTGAACGGCTATTCCTATTCCGCCTTCCCTGAAACCTGGAAAGGAAAGATGGACGCCTTCGTGAAGGGCTACCGGGCCGCCAAAGAAGCGGGAGATCAGCTGGGGATCAAGGTGTATTTCGGGTTCGAATATACCAACGACGGCAACAACGGGGAAGATTACCTGGTGTTGGGCCTGTCTCCGGAAAACCTGTATACGGATTTGGTGGACTGCGATCAATGGCCCATCGAACGAATGATTGAAACAGTGCATGCTTTGGGCGGCATCGTGGTACGGGCCCATCCTTTCCGGGAAGATGATTACATCCGGGAAAGCTGCATCATGCGTCCCGGGCTGAACATCGACGCCATTGAGGGCTTCAACGGCGGGAACAAGCGGGAGGTTTACAACATCCGGGCGTTGGAGCTGGCACTGAAGGAGGACAAGCCCCTGGTGGCGGGCAGCGACACCCATCACGTGGATACGACGGCCACGGATTACATCCAGTTTGAGGAAGATCCGGCCGATTACGCCGCTTTCTGCCAGGCGATCCGGGACGGAAAAGCCTTTGTTGTTCATAAACCGAAGAAATAACGAAAACAAAAATCGGCGCAGCGGAATGGCTGCGCCGTTTTTTTTGCATGGGGAAAACCAAGAAGATGGATTGCGCCGCTTTGCAATCGCAGCGTCAGATGTGGCAAGCGAAAGCCGCCCAATCGCCCTGATGACGGATTTCGTCGATGCAGTAACCGGCTTTCAGCAGCGCGTCATTCACTTCCTGCTCCGCTTCGGCAATGATGCCGGAGCAGACGAAGATGCCGCCGGGCCGCAAATGCGTTTTCAGCGGCGCGGCCAGCATGCAGATTACCGGCGCCAGGATGTTGGCCACGGCGAAATCAAACTGCTGGGACAGGCCTTGCAGAAGATCGCCTTTGCGCACGTCGATGGCGCCGCTTAAGCCGTTGTGTTCCACATTTTCTTTGGCTACCCTTACAGCATCAGGATCAATATCCACAGCGACGATGCCCTGCGCACCCAGCCGCGCGGCGGCAATGGCCAGGATGCCGCTGCCGGTGCCGACGTCCAGCAGCGTGCCGCCGTGATAGTATTTTTCAATCAGGCCCACGCACATGGCTGTGGTTTCGTGGGTGCCGGTGCCAAAGGCCATACCGGGGTCGATTTCAATCACCAGATCGCCTTCCTGGGTGTCCCAGGGCTCCCAGGTGGGCTTGATGACCATGTGCTCGCCCAGCCGGAAGGGCTTGTAATACTGCTTCCAGTTTTCACTCCAGTCCTCTTCCTTCACACCCTGCAGCGTGACGGCCAGCGTGCCCATATCCGGGCTGGAGAGCAGAGACAATTGCTCTTTCAGAGAGCCCAGCACCTTTTTCAGCGCGTCTTCATCGAACCAGGCCTTGACCTGCACATCCTCCGGCATGGCGTCGATCACCGATTGATCCATCAGTTCCCACATGGCGGTGGGCTTGCTGGGATCGGGCAGATCGGCCCTGTCCAGGATCTGGGTGCCGGCGGCGCCCAGGCGCATCAACAGATCGGAAACGATTTCCGAACCCTGCGTGCTGGTGGAAACGGTCACTTCTGTATAGTCCATTCTTTTATTCCTCCGTAGGCCGGAACAGGCACAGCTGGATCACGTCGTGATAAGCGCCTTCCCGGTAGATTTCCTGTTTCAGGCTTCCTTCCTTCCGGAATCCGCATTTTTCGTAGCAGCGAAGCGCGGGGGTATTGAAATCAAACACTGTGGCTTTGATTTTGCGCAGGTTCATCTCGTTAAAACCGAAGGAGCAAAGAACCTGAACAGCGTCTGTGCCATAGCCCTTGTTCTGGTAATCCTTTTCGCCGATCAGGATGGCGATTTCGCCCGTTCGGTTTTTCCAATTGACATGGATAAAGCCGCATTGGCCGATCAGAATCCGGTTCGTTTTTGCTTCGACAGCGAATTGATATTCTCCAGACGTAAAGCTGGTGTTCTTCTGCATGGAACGGGCGGCGTCATCGACGGTGGATGGGTACAGGATTCCGCCGCTGGCGCTGCGCATTATTCGGAAATCATTGCTGTATTCCTGCAGTTTCATCAAATCGCTGTTGTCCATGGCCCGCAGGCGGACCCATTGCCCCTCATACATGGCTGTACCTCCTTGTTTCCGCCTTTTCATGATAAGGCGGCCGGGGATGAATGTCAATGCCGGAATTGAGAAAAACGAAGGAAAGGACGGCGGATGGATTTTCGGAATCCTTTCGCCGTCCGGCTCTTATTTGTCTGACACTTTGGACACAAACTGCTCCATCACGTAGCCTTCCGCGTCGTCCGTCCGCACCATCAGCCATTCGCCCAGTTCTTTGATTACCAGCAAATCCTGGCCGAAATACAATTGCCGGAGCACGGTGGCCTGGGTGTTGGGCTGCTCCCGCAAATTCAGGTACGAATTGACCCCGATATTGGAGACACGAACCAGATACTGCCCTGGGCCCGGCGTTGCGGAAACGGGCATCAGGGTAGGCCGTGGCGTGGGGGAAGCCGCGGGCGCAGGCGTGGACAGGAAACGGCTTGCAACGGCGGGCGGCATCGTAAAGGAATACTCCGTTTTTTTCAGCTCCATGCCGGGATAATAGAAACGCAGGATCTGCCTGTATGTCCATTGATATGCGCCGGCCATTCGCTGGGCACCCCGCTGGCTCATGCCGACGCCGTGGCCGTACCGCCTGGATTCCAGGAAGAAGCCTTTGTCCGTTTCCCGGACCGACATGATTTCGTTGCTGCCGGCATTGATGGACAGGCCCAGCGCTTTTTCCACCAAAGGGAACAAATCCAGCGATACCGTCAGCGCCTGCGGCAGCGGCTGCGGGTCGGACCAGACTTCCTTTTTCTCCGTTTTCCTGGGCTCCGGCGTGGTAACGATTGGGTATGAAAAAATGGAAATATCCTCCTCGTCGTCAGGCTCCACAAGCCGCCTGGCGCTGACGCGCAGGGAAAGCCTGAACAGGGTCATGACTTTGGACGGGGAATCCTGGAACATGGGCGATGACACTTCGGCGTTTTCAACGCCTGTAACTCGGATCTGCTCCATATCCCCGTCGTAACCCAGCGCTTCCACCGATTCGGACAGGAGGCTGAGAATCGTATCTTTCAGGCCGCCCAATTCCTCGTTGGAAACCATGAATTTCGGGAAAAAGGCGCTTTTGACGACGCTCTCCTTGTTTTCCAGGTCGTATGGGTCGTCCGTCATGGCAAAGCAGCCGTCGTTGCCTTTGCTCCAAACGTGGGACGGCAGTTCGGTTTGACCGCCGTTGCTGGCGGAATAATAGCAGTCGGCCAGGCTTCCTTTGTAGATGCCGCATAGGCCCGCTGTTTCGCGCACGGCTTTGGCCGCGTTGTCGTGCTCTTTTTTGACCCCATAATACGCCTGGTCGTTGGTGTTGTCCACCACGTCGTAATCCTGCTTTTTGTTGGCGTCGGCCCTTCGCAGCACATAGGTACGGGCGGCGACGGCCTGGGCTTTCAGCGCCTCCAGGGGGTAGGAATCGCTCATTTCATAGGGAACCACGCCCAGCAGGTATTCCTCCACCGGGGCGTGAAGCACGGCGCGCAGCTTTCCGTCCCGAACGGACAGAACAAGATCGCCGGGATGCAGCTCATAGGCGCCGCTGAACCGCAGGCCGTTTTCCTTGCCGCTGTTCACGGCATGGCGGACCAGCGTCAGTTCCTTTCCGGCGTCAAAGGACATGCCTTCATAGTACACAAAGATGGTTCCGTCGGCGAGCTGTGCCGTCAGGCGGCTGCCGCGCTGAAAGGAAAGGCCGTTGAGGGTGTAGCTTCCGTCCAACGTGATTTCCAGCCGGTCGGCCAGGTTCAGCCTGGTCAGCAGCACCCGCACCACGCCGGTGTTTTTTTCCGCCCTGGCAGGCAGAAAGGGAAACGCCAGCACCAAAACGGCAAGAAAAATCAAAATTCTTTTCAGCTTCTTCATAGAATCTCCTTCCTGGAAGCAAATTCAGGGACGGATGGGATGGAGCAAATTAAAGTCCCGCACGGCGGACAGATCCGCCCAGTAAATGCCGTTGCTTTGCTGTATACCGCAGGAAAGGCCGCTGTTGTTTCTCACTTCGGACACGATCTCACTGCCGGGCATGCATTCCCGCACATTGTCCCGCACCCGGGGATCGGCGCTTTCGCTGTAGGAATCCACCGCCAGCACCTGGCGATCTCCTTCGGCATTCCGGGCGCCGATCAGCGCCACAATATGGCCGACGCGAAGATTGCACAGGGCAGCGCCGCCGCTTATCAAATGCCGGTACAAGGAATCCCGGTCGTTTCGAAGCCCGTCAAAATCATAGGAAAACCCCAAACGCCGCGCCAGCCCCTGACGCTGCATGGCGCTCAGCAGCGCGGGACGATCGGTTCCGTCATCCCCGCGGCCGCCGCAATTGCAGGAAAAGTCAGCCAGCGCTTCCGGGGTGCCGGGCTTTCCGCCCAGGAATTGGGAGGCATGCAGCAGAGAGAAAATACCGCAGCCGGCGCTGCTGAGCGTGCCGCCGTCCGCCTGGTAGGCATAGGGGTGCGTCCATGCCGGGCAGCGCTGGTTGTACAGGATAAACCTTTTCCCGTTCAACGGGACAATTCTATATTTTCCGGTCAGTTTCACAAATATACACATCCTTTTCAGCCTGAACAGCTTTATTATATCGGAAAAACAGCAAAATGCCAACGCAAACTTTTCCCAGGGGAAGAATTTACAAAATCAGGGAATCATGTTAGAATGGCCATGCGGAGTTCCCGAAAGGAGAAAAATGTTTTGAACCGGCTGATTGAACGGTTTTTTGCTCCGGAGAGCCTGGTTCCGTCCGCACACCGGCTGGGGGATATGCCGGACGGGAAAACGGCTTACCGGGATGTGATGCGGATCGCGCTGCCATCCATTGTGGAAATGGTGCTGATGAGCCTGATCGGTTCGGTGGACACCATGATGGTGGGCAATTATCTGGGCGCCGGCGCTTTATCCTCTGTCGGCCTTCCCACGCAGCCGCGTATGCTGCAATTGTGCATGTTTTTTGCCCTGAATGTTGGCGTTACGGCCATTGTGGCCCGCCGGAAGGGAGAAGAAAGGCAGGAGGACGCCAACACTACCCTGCGCAACGCATTGATGCTGGCGCTGGGGCTGTCCCTGGTGCTGGCTGCCGCGGCCATTGTGTTTGCGGAACCGCTGATGCGCCTGGCCGGCGGCGATTCCGCAGAGACGGATCAGATCTTTCAGGATGCGGTGGATTATTTCCGCATCATGACCTATGCCCTGCCCATCAACGCCCTGTCGATGTGCATTTGCGCCGCCCAGCGCGGCATCGGAAAAACCAGGATCACCATGTGGGTGAACGTGACCAGCAACCTGACTAATGTGTTCTTCAATTACTGCATGATCGGCGGCAACCTGGGCTTTCCGCGGCTGGAAGTGCGGGGCGCCGCCATCGCGTCGGTCATTGGCATGTTCGTTGGATTTCTGATGGCGCTTGCCACGGTGGTGGCGGGCGGCAAGCGGAAAGGGTACCTGCATTTGTCGATCCGGGACAAATGGCGTTTTGAAAAAGAAAGCATGCAGTCCATCATCCGGGTAGGCGGAAACGCGGCCATTGAGCAGCTGGGCATCCGCTTCGGCTTTTTCGTGTATGCCAGGATCCTGTTTTCCCTGGGCACGACCATGTATGCCGCGCATCAGATCTGCATGCAGCTGCTGAATATCACGTTCACATTCGGCGACGGCCTGGGCGTGGCCGGCACAGCCCTGGTGGGGCAAAACCTGGGGCGGAAAAGGGCGGATCTTTCCATGCTGTACGGCAAGATCTGCCAGCGCTACGCCGTGCTGATCTCCATTGTGCTGGGCGGTTTGATCCTGGCGTTCCGTTACCAATTGTCCGCCTGGTTTATCGGGATGAATACGCCGGACGCGGACCAGGTGATTTACCACGCGGCGCGCACCATGATCGTATTGGCGCTGGTGCAGCCTTTCCAGACCAGCAGCGTGGTGCTGTCCGGATCGCTGCGCGGCGCGGGGGATAATCTGTATGTCGCGCTGATCGCCACCATCTGCGTCAGCGTAGTGCGGCCGGTGCTGACGGTTTTTGCCGTGCATGTGCTGCATCTGGACCTGATGGGAACGTGGATCTTTGGCCTGGCTGAAATCGTTCTGCGGTTTGCCTTCTTTTATCCCCGCTTTGCCAGCGGAAAATGGAAGGACAAAAAGGTATAAGAATTCGTTTGTACGGGCATGCTTCCCCCCAAGGAGGAAAAGCATGGACAGGATACGCAGTGTGCTGCGGCGGAACGCGGCCTTCCGGGCGTATGCAAGGAATGGATGGCAAAGCCCGTGGTTCAGGAAAAACCGATTCTGGCATTCCGTTTTCCACCGCTGACGAAATGGTCCGGACAAGAAAGATTTGTCCGGGCTTTTTCATTTGAAAAATCAAAAACGGAAAAATCCAAATTTGGTCTTTCAAGCTTTCGGGTTTTGTGATATAATTATTCAGTTAAAAGAGGAGGTGCTGCCTGTGCGGAGCATGACGGGCTATGGACGCCGGCAAATCAGCCGGGACGGCCGCGAAATGACGGTGGAAATCAAAACGGTGAATCACCGTTTTCTGGATCTTTCCTTTCGTTTGCCTCGGGCTTTGTCCTTTGCGGAGGACGCTTTGCGCAAGCAGATCGGCGCGTCGCTTCGCCGTGGCCACGCCGATGTGTCGGTGACTTACGTGAACCTGCGTCAGGACGCAAGGGAAGTACGCCTGGACGAAGGACTGCTGATGCAGTATAAAGAAGCGCTGCTCAGCGCCCGGCAGCTTGTCAGAGGGGAGCGTTCCTCCATCCGGGATGAGAACGTGGACTGGATTTTGCAGCAGCCGGATGTGATGCTTTTGACGGTCAAGGAAGAGGATCAGGAAGCCGTATTGTCCCTTCTGTCCGACACCGCCGCGCTGGCGCTGCAGGATGTTTGCGCCATGCGGGAAAAGGAAGGGGACGCCCTGCAGAAGGATCTGACGCTGCACCTGGACGAGGTTGCCCGTTTGCGCGGCGAAATTGAATCGATCGCGCCCAAAGTGCCGTTGATCTATCGGGATAAGCTGCAAAGCAGATTGAAGGAACTGGGCGTCAGCGAAATCGATCCCCAGCGGCTGGCCCAGGAAGTGGCCATCATGGCCGACCGCTGCGCCATTGACGAAGAGCTGTCCCGGCTGGTTTCCCACATCGCGCAGATGCGCGCCGCGCTGGCGGCCAAGGATGAAATCGGGCGGCGGCTGGACTTTTTGACGCAGGAATTGAACCGGGAGGTAAACACCATCGGCTCCAAAGCGTCGGACGCCGAAATCACCCGGCTGGTGGTGACGGCCAAAAGCGAAATCGAAAAACTGCGGGAGCAAGTGCAGAATGTGGAGTGAGCAGCCATGAGGCTATTGAACATCGGCTTTGGCAATATGGTGGCCGCCGGCCGGATCATCGCAGTGGTGGCATCCGACTCCGCGCCGGTGAAAAGACTGGTGCAGGAAGCCCGGGACGCCGGACGGCTGGTGGACGGCACCGCAGGCCGCCGTACCCGTGCAGTGCTGATGATGGACGACGGGCATGTGGTGCTGTCGGCGGTGCAGCCGGAAACCATTGCCGGCCGGCTGCAGCAGGATACAGAGGAGGGTAAGGACAAATGACGGAAGAAAGAAAAGGAATGCTGATCGTGATTTCCGGGCCTTCCGGCACGGGAAAAGGCACCATCTGCGAAAGGCTGCTGGCGGACGACCCCAGCCTGACGTTTTCCGTCAGCGCCACCACCCGCGCGCCCCGTGAGACGGAAATCGAAGGGGTGCACTACTTCTTTCTGACGGAAGAAAAATACGACCGACTGCTGGCCCAGGATGCCTTCCTGGAGCATGCTACCGTGCACGGCCACCGCTACGGCACGCTGAAAAGCCAGGTGGAGCAGCTGATGGAGCAGGGGAAAAACGTGGTGCTGGATATTGATCCCCAGGGCGCCAAAGAGGTCATGCGGCAGCGCCCGGACTGCGTTTCCATTTTCATCCTGCCGCCGTCCTACGCCGCGCTTCGCGTGCGGCTGCATACAAGGAACACGGATGACCCTGTTGAAATCGAACGCCGTCTGGGCAACGCCCGGGGCGAAATCGAGCAGATGCATCTGTACCAATACGCCGTGGTGAATGACGATCTGGAGCTGGCGTACAGCCAGGTGTCCAGCATCATCGCCGCGGAAAAACAGCGTACAACCCGGTATTTTCCCGTGGTTGAATGATAGAGGAGGAAAAGAAACATGCCTGTGAACAAACCTGCCATTGACGAACTGTGCAAAAAAGTGGATTGCCGCTATACTCTGGTGGTGGAATCGGCCAAGCGGGCCCGGGAACTGGTGGGCGGCGCGCAGCCCCTGATCGACCCCAAGGATATGAAGCCGGTTTCCATTGCCGTGGATGAAATCAACCGGGGCCTGCTGACTTACCGCCGCAACCTGGAAGACGAAGAAGGCTGAAAACCATGAATCTGGACGGAAAACAGATCGTGCTGGGCGTTACGGGCGGCATTGCGGCCTACAAGGCGTGCGACCTGACGTCCCGGCTGAAAAAAGCGGGGGCCCAGGTGTACGTCATCCTGACGAAAAACGCCTGCCAGTTCGTTTCGCCGCTGACGTTTGAAACGCTGTCCAATCATCCGGCGGTGACCGATACCTTTGCCCGGCCGGAAACCTGGGAAGTGGAGCATGTCGCGCTGGCCAAAAAGGCGGATCTGTTTGTGATCGCCCCGGCAACAGCCAATATCCTGGCCAAAATGGCCTGCGGTATTGCGGACGATATGCTGTCCACCACCGTGCTGGCCACCCGAGCGCCGGTGCTGGTTGCCCCGGCCATGAATACCGGCATGTGGGAGAATGCGGCGACGCAGAGGAACGTGGAAACGCTGAAACAGCGCGGCGTTCACTTCATCGGCCCCGACGGCGGCTACCTGGCCTGCGGCGACAGCGGCGCCGGGCGGATGAGCGAACCGGCGGCCATTGCCGAGGCCATTGACGCTCTGCTGCATCCCAGACGCGATCTGGAAGGGCTTTCCGTTCTGGTGACGGCCGGGCCGACTCAGGAGAAAATTGATCCTGTCCGCTATATCACTAACCGTTCCAGCGGCAAAATGGGCTACGCTATTGCCCGAGCCGCGCAGATGCGCGGGGCCAGGGTGACCTTGGTATCGGGGCCGACCCAGCTGCAAACGCCGCAGGGTGTGGAGAAAGTGGATATCGTATCCACTCAGGACCTGTACCAGGCCATGATGGTGCATGCGCCGCAGGCGGACATCGTGATTCAGGCCGCTGCGCCGGCGGACTTTACGCCGGACACGGTAGCGGAGCAGAAAATCAAGAAGCTGGGCGACGGGATGCTGACCCTTTCCTTCCGCCAGACGCCGGATGTGGCGGCTGCCGTCGGAAAAAACAAGCGGCCCGGCCAGGTGCTGATCGGCTTTGCCGCCGAAACCAACGACGTGATGAAAAACGCCGGGGCAAAGCTGAAAAAGAAGAACCTGGACATGATCGTGGCCAACGACGTGACCGCCCCGGGCGCCGGGTTTGACGTGGACACCAACATCGTCACCTTTGTAACGGCAGAGAAAAAAGAAACGCTTCCATGCCTGCCTAAAACCCAGGTGGCGGATGAATTGCTGGACCGGGCGCTGAAACTGATGCAAAAACGCTGAGGAGGAACTTCGCGTGTACGCGGAAATCATTGTGGACATCGCCTCTGAACAGGTGGACCGCGTATTTACGTACCGTGTGCCGGATGGTATGAAAGTGCAGCCCGGCATGCGGGTGGTGGTTCCTTTCGGCCCGAGGGAAAAAGAGGGGTTCGTGATCCGGCTGAAGGAACAGCCGGATTACGATGAAAACAAAATCAAGGATATCCGGGAAACGATGGAGAGTTATCCGGCGCTTTTGCCGCATTTGATGGATCTTGCGTGGGAAATCAAGGAAAAATCCCATTGTCCGCTTTGCGAAGCCCTGCGGCTGATGATCCCCGCGGAAATGCGCGGCGGCCGGGTGAAGGTGAAAACGGAAACCTTTGTGCGTTTGCTGATCCCGGCGGAGCGGATCGACGAAGCTATCCAGGCCCAGGGGCGATCAAAGAAAAAGAAACTGCTCATTTCCATTCTTTCGGACGGCCGGGAACATTCCCTGGAGGAACTGCGGGGAATGATCAGCAACGTGCGGGAGCCGCTGAATGATTTGGTGAGCCGGGAAATGGCGGAGGTTTTCGAAAAGGAAGCGCTCCGTTCGCCGTACTACGGACGGATGGACGCGCCGCCGGACCCCGAATTGACCGACGAGCAGCAGGAAGCCCTTTCGGAACTGATTCCGGCGCTGAGCCGGCCGCAGAAGCCGTTTCTGCTTCACGGCGTGACTGGTTCCGGGAAAACGGAAGTGTATATCCGTCTGGTTCGGGAAGCCCTGAAGCAGGGAAAAGGCGCCATCATTCTGGTACCGGAAATCGTGCTGACGCCGCAGATGATCAACTGGTTCCGTTCGCGTTTTGGCAATTCCATGGCCGTGCTGCATTCCCGTCTTTCGGCCGGCGAGCGGTTTGACGAGTGGCGGCGGATCCGCATGGGGGATGCGCGGATCGTGATCGGCGCCCGGTCGGCGGTGTTCGCGCCGGTGGAAAATCTGGGCGCGGTCATTGTGGATGAGGAGCACGAGCAAACCTATCTTTCCGACCGCTTTCCGCAGTATGACGCCCGGGACGTTGCCGCGTCCCGCGGGAAAAGGGAAAAGGCAGTGGTGCTCCTGTCCAGTGCTACGCCCAGCGTTTATTCCTATGCCATGGCAAGACGCGGCGACTATACGCTGATCGAGATGCCCCATCGCGTGCTGAACCGTCCGCTGCCCACCGTCCATGTTGTGGATATGCGGGAGGAACTCCGTTTGGGAAACCACAGCATGTTTTCCGCTCTTTTGCAGCAAAAGCTGGACGACTGCATTTCCCGCGGGCAGCAGGCCATGCTGTTTATCAACCGGCGGGGCTACGCCAGCTCGGTCAACTGCCGCAAATGCGGGGAAACCATCAAGTGCGAACGCTGCGACGTGTCAATGACGTATCACAGCGTGGATCATACCCTGCGCTGCCATTACTGCGGCGCGGTGCATCCCATGCCCAAGGTGTGTCCCGCCTGCCAAAGCCCGTATATCCGTCCGATGGGCACAGGCACCCAGAAGGTGGAGGAAGAATTGAACAAGCGTTTTCCCGGCGCCGGGGTGATCCGGATGGACGTGGATACCACCACCGGGAAAAACGCGCATTTTGAACTGGTGGACCGGTTCCGCGCTGGCCAGGCCCAGATTTTGCTGGGAACCCAGATGATCGCCAAGGGCCTGGATTTTCCCCAGGTGACGCTGGTTGGCGCGGTGATGGCGGATCTGACGCTGAATTTTCCGGATTACCGTTCGGCGGAGCGCACCTTCCAGCTGCTGGTGCAGGTGGCCGGCCGCGCCGGCCGCGGGGAGAAGAGCGGGGAAGTTGTGATCCAGACCTATCAGCCGGACCATTATGCCATCGCCGGAGCGGCCACGCAGGATTACCGGGCGTTTTTTGCCAGGGAATTTGGACGCCGGAAGGCGGACTTGTACCCGCCGTTCACCATGATGGCCCGTTTTCTTTGCGAAGCCAGGGAAATGGAAACAGCGCTGCAGACGGCCGAAGACATCCGGAAGCGGATCCTGGCGGAATTTGGCCATACGCCCCTGGCGCGGCGTATCTTTTTTATTCGCGCGGATGAAGCGCCCATCACCCGGATCCAGGACCGCGCCCGGGCGCATGTTTTGATGAAATTGCTGAATCACCCGGATACGGACCGGCTGCTGGCCCGGTTCCAGGAAATGGCCGGGGAAGAATATCCAGCGAAAGTGCAGTTGGAAATCAATCCCGCTTCGCTGGCGTAGGAGGAAATCATGGTCAGGAACATTATCAAGCTGGGGGATGAAACCCTGCGGAAAATCAGCAAGCCCATGCAGAAATTTGACCTGCGGCTGTGGCTGCTGCTGCGGGACATGGCGGATACCATGTACAAGGCGGACGGCGTAGGCCTGGCCGCCCCGCAAATCGGCATTCTGCGCCGGGTGGTAGTGATCGACGTGCAGGATGAGCACGGCCTGATCGAACTGGTCAACCCGGAAATCATTGCCATGGAAGGGGAACAAGCTGGCAGCGAGGGGTGCCTGAGCGTTCCCGGCCGCCGGGGGTATGTGGTGCGGCCCAACAAGGTTACCGTTCGTGCCCAGGACCGGAATGGGAAATTCTTTGAAATCACAGGGGAAGAATTGCTGGCCCGGGCGCTGTGCCACGAAATCGATCACTTGGACGGCATCATGTATGTGGACAAGATGGATCACGAAATTTTTGACGACGAGGAGAATGCCTGATGCGGATCGTTTTTCTGGGAACGCCGGATTTCGGCGTGCCGTCCCTGCAGGCGCTGGCGGACGCGGGCTACGAAGTTGTCGGCGTGTTCACCCAGCCGGACAAGCCCAAGGGCCGCGGCAATAAAATGCTGCCCAGTCCCGTCAAGGAACGGGCGATGCAGTTGGGCATCCCGGTTTATCAGCCGGTGAAGATCCGGGCAGACGGAGTGGACGACCTGCGCGCGCTGCGGCCTGATCTGTGTGTCACGGCGGCCTTTGGCCAGATCCTGTCCCAGGAAATCCTGGATATTCCTACCATCGGCACTGTGAATGTTCACTCCTCCCTGCTGCCCAAATACCGCGGCTCGGCGCCCGTGAACTGGGCGATCATCCAGGGGGAGACGGTGACGGGCATCACCACCATGATGACGGATAAAGGCCTGGATACCGGCGACATCCTGCTGCAGAAGGAAATGGCGATCCTTCCTGGAGAAACAGCGGAAGAGCTGATCCGGCGCATGGCTCCCGCCGGCGCGGAGCTGCTGATTGAAACGATCCGTTTGCTGGAGCAGGGCGCTTGCCCCCGACGCCGGCAAAATGAAGCGGATATGAGCTATTTCCCGATGCTGAAAAAGGAAATGGGAAACATCGACTGGCGCATGACGGCGCGGGAGATCGTTTGCCGCGTCCGCGGGCTGACACCGTGGCCGGGAACGAGCTTTTTGTGGGGAAACCAGGAAAGCATCAAGGTATGGAAGGCGGAGGAAGCGGAAAACAGCGAGGGCGCTTTGCCCGGACAGATCCTGGCCGCCGACGCCAAGGAAGGCCTTGTTATTGCCGCCGGTCATGGCGCTGTACGCATACTGGAAGTGCAGGCTCAGGGCGGCAAACGAATGAACACGAAAGATTATCTGCGGGGGCATCCGGTGTCCTTTGCATCCTGCATCGTGACGGAGGAAGCGTAAAAATGGAAAAAAAGCCAGATCGGAAGAGCAGCTTCGATGGGAAAAAGACCGGTTTCAAGCCCCAGAACGGTAAAAACTTTTCCCGTCCGGCAGGAAATAATCAGCGGTTTTCTCATTCCGGTACGGCAAGGCCCGGAACGCGGAAACCGGCCCCCGGCCGGAAGTATGCGGACAGGAAACCCGCGCCGGAAGCTCCTTCCTCCAATTCCCGCCGGGTTGCGCTGGAAATTTTTGAGGATGTGATCCGTAAGGACGCGTATGCCTCCCTGTCCCTGGACGAGCGGATGCGCAACGCCAATTTGTCCCAGCTGGACAAGCGCTTTTGCGCCAGCATTGTGTACAGGACCATTGAAAACCTGATCCGCATCGACTACGCCCTGAGCTTTTACCTCAAGGATGCCGACGCCCTGGATCCCAAGGTGCGGGATATTCTGCGCATCAGCGCCTGCCAGTTGCTTTTCCATGATCGGATTCCCGATAACGCGGTGGTGGATGAAGCAGTCAAGCTGACCAGGGCCCTGGGCATGGAAGGGCTGACAGGGCTGACCAACGCGGTGCTGCGGTCCATGGTGCGGGAACCGGATAAGATTCAATGGCCCGGTAAGGAAGAAGGGGCGCATTATCTGTCCATCCTGTATTCCGTGCCGGAATGGCTGGCAAAAACGCTGATGGACGCGTACAGCGCGGAAGAAGCGGAGAAAATCTGCGCTTATCGGAACGAAAACCATTACACGGTGATCCGCCCCAATCTGACGCGCTTTTCGGACGAGGAATTCGAAAAGCTGCTGGACAAAAAAGTGTGGGCCCACGAAAAAGGCGCGGTTCCACACGCCTTCCGGATTCGTATGGCTTCGGACATTGGCCGGGACGCGGATTATCTGGGCGGCAATTTCTCCATTCAGGGGGAAAGCAGCATGCTGGCGGTTCAGGCACTGGATGTGAAACGGGGCATGCAGGTGCTGGATTGCTGTGCTGCGCCGGGCGGAAAAACAGCCTATCTGGCGGAGCAGATGCAGGGCACGGGCCGGGTGTACGCCTGGGACGTGCATGATCACCGGGTGAACCTGATCCGCGCGCAGATGCGGCGGCTGAAAATCGACAATATCCGCCCGGTGGTCCGGGATGCCGCGGTGTTCAAGGAAGACCTTGCCGGCACCATGGACGCCGTGCTGCTGGACGCTCCCTGTTCCGGTCTGGGCGTTATGGACAATAAGCCGGACATCAAGTATCGGGCCAGTGAAGAATCAGTGAAGGAGCTTTCCGCGCTGCAGGAAAAGCTGCTGGACGTTTGCTGCCAGTACGTGAAAAGAAATGGCACGCTGGTGTACTCCACCTGCAGCCTATTGCCCCAGGAAAATACGGAACAGGTGAAAAAATTCCTGGCCAGGCATCCGGAATTTGAAATTGCTCCTATGCCTCAGAATTTTGATGAACAATGGAAAGCCCGCACCACAGAATACGGACTGCAATTGCTGCCTTACCGCGACGGCGTGGAAGGGTTCTTTATCGCGCGGATGCGCAGGGTGAAATAACATGCTGGAATGGATGGGAATGTATCCCGAGGAATTGAAGCAGGCATTGGCTGAAATGGGGGAAAAGCCGTTTCGGGCCGGGCAGATTTTTTCCTGGCTGCATCGGGGCGCGCGTTTTTCCGAAATGACCAACCTGTCTTTGGCACTTCGGGAAAAACTGGCCGCCGCCGGGGTGGATCAGCCGGTGGAAATCCGGCAGACCCGGGTTTCAAAGCTGGACGGCACGAAAAAATTCCTGTTTTCCCTGCGGGACGGCCAGTGTATCGAAGGGGTGCTGATGCATTACCATTACGGCGCCACGCTGTGCATTTCCACCCAGGTGGGCTGCAAAATGGGCTGCCGTTTCTGTGCCAGCACGCTGGACGGCTGTGTCCGCGGCCTGACGGCGGCGGAAATGCTGGGCCAGGTACAGTGCGCCAACAGCGTGCTTGAAAACGAAAAGGTGCACAATATTGTGCTGATGGGCAGCGGCGAACCCATGGATAATTACGACAATGTGGTTCGTTTCCTTCGTCTGGTTTCCCATCCCGAAGGGCTGAACATCGGGCTCAGGCACATCTCGGTCAGCACCTGCGGGCTGGTGCCGCAGATGCGGCGTTTTGCCCAGGAGGGCCTGCCGGTGACGCTGTCTTTGTCCTTGCATGCGCCCAACGATGAAATCCGCCGGCAGATCATGCCCGTCGCTCATCGCTATTCCATGGATGAAACCCTGGACGCGTGCCGGTACTACATCGAAAAAACGGGACGCCGCGTGGTGTTTGAATACGCGCTGATCGACCAGGTGAACGCATCCCCGGCCTGCGCGGAGGAACTGGCCGCAAAGCTCCGCGGAATGCAGTGCCACGTGAACTTGATCCCGCTGAACACGGTAAAGGAAAGAAACCTTTACGGCGTCAGCGAAAAGCAGGTGCGCGATTTTCTGGAGGTGCTGGAAAAGCGCCACATTTCCGCCACGCGCCGGCGGGAAATGGGCGATGACATTGAAGGCGCCTGCGGACAGCTGAGGAAAAAAGTATTAAGGGAGGCACAGCCATGAATGTTGTATCCAGGACCCATGTGGGCAATGTGCGCCCTTCCAACCAGGATACGCTGCTGATTCAGCCGGGATTGTACGGCTTATTTGGCGTGGCGGACGGCATGGGCGGCCATAAGGCCGGCGACGTGGCCAGCCAGATGGCTGTGGCACACCTTTCCCGGGCGCTGGACGGAAAAAAACCGGATGAAAAACTGCTGCGAAACGGCATGGAGGAAGCAAACAGGATTCTGTTTGAAGAGCAGAAAAACAATGTCGATTTAAGCGGTATGGGTACCACGTTCACCGTCATCTGGGAGGACGAGGACCGCATCCTGCTGGGCCATGTGGGCGACAGTCGGGCCTATCTGGTGCGGGACGGACACATCCGGCAGGTCAGCCAGGACCATTCCATGGTGGGCGAAATGCTGCGGGACGGACTGATTACCCGGGAGCAGGCCATGCACCATCCCTACCGCAATATCATCACCCGGGCCATCGGCTCCAGCGAAAGCGTGGAAGTGGACGTGACGGTATTGGACAAGCAGCGCGGGGATCTGTATCTGATCTGCTCTGACGGCCTGTCGGACTATGTGATGCCGGAGCAGATGGAGGAAATCCTGCTGCATATGGTCAAGGAGCAGGCGGCGGACCTGATGCTGAACCTGGCGCTGCAAAGCGGCGGACGGGATAATATTTCCCTGGTCATCGCGGAGGTGACAGCATGATAGGCAGGTTGCTGGATAACCGCTATGAGCTGGTGGAATTTGTGGGAAAGGGCGGCATGGCGCTGGTGTACCGGGCCATTGACCACCGCACCGGCCACTCCGTCGCCGTCAAGATTCTGCGCCCTGAATTCAATCAGGACGCCGAGTTTTCCGCACGCTTTGAAAGGGAAGCCACCACGGCCAGCAAAATGAGCCACCACAATATCGTGAACCTGCTGGACGTGGGCCAGGACGGCGATATCCGTTATCTGGTGATGGAATACGTAAAAGGCCAGACCCTGAAGGAAGTCATTCGCCAAAAGGGTGCCCTGCCGCCTTCCGTGGCGGCGCAGATCGGCATCCGGATCCTGTCCGCCCTGCAGCATGCCCACAACAACGGCATTATTCACCGTGACATCAAGCCGCAGAATGTGCTGGTGCATGCGGACGGCCACATTAAAGTGGCTGATTTCGGCATCGCCCGGGTGGCCGGCAGCAATACCATCAGTCAGGAAGACAGCGTGATGGGGTCGGTGCATTATTTTTCCCCGGAGCAGGCCAAGGGGGAGAACGTTACCTTTGCCAGCGACCTGTACAGCGTGGGCGTTTGCCTGTACGAAATGATGACCGGCCAGCCGCCTTTTGACGGTGAAACGCCGGTTTCCGTGGCGCTGCAGCATATCAACGCCAAACCCAGGCCCATGAGCGAAATCAACCCCACTGTGCCGCCGGCTATGGAGCGCGTAGTGTCCAAGGCCATGGAGAAGCGGCCTGAAAACCGCTATCAAAGTGCGTTGGAAATGGCGCAGGATTTGCAGCGCGCCCTGCAGGAACCGGATGGAAGCTGGCTGGAGCGGCTGCCGGACAAACCGCAAAGCGGTCCTGGCATTACAAGCAACACCACCACAAAGCAAAAGCCGGTTCACTCCCGGAAATGGCTGTGGACCCGAATCGGTATCATCGGCAGCGGATTGCTGGTCATGGCGGTACTGATAGCCGGAGGAATTCGGATTTACGATCAGGTAGTGAACACTGTCGACGTTCCCTATTGCCTGGATGAAACGGAAGCCGAAGCGGTTCGTTTGATCAATAAGGCAGGGCTAAAATATGAAATTTCCCGGGTCAGCGACCCGCAGAAAGCGGCCGGTACGGTATCGCTTCAATCTCCGGAATACGGCACCAGCATGCGCAGGAATGAGACGGTTTTCCTGACCATATCCACGGGCCCTGCGGAGCAGGCGGTGCCCCGGGTGGCGGGAATGCCGGTCAGCGAAGCCCGGGCGGTGCTGGAGCAGATGGGTTTTACCCTGCTTGCTTTGCCGGATAGGGTGCTGTCGCCCACGGATTGGGACACGGTACTGGCCCAATCGCCGGAAGAAGGAGAGATGCTGCCCAACGGCGGTATCGTGCAGGTGATCCTCAGCGGCGGCAGCGTGACGCTGCCTGACCTGGTCGGAAAGACATATGACGAAGCCAAACAGATCATCAAAACGCTGAACCTGCAGCTGGAAGAACTGCAGCGTACCCCGGTGGATGACGAAGCGCAGTTTGAGCGGATCGCTGCCCAGCGGTACGTGGACGAAAACGGCAATGCGCTGGAAGTGGGGCAGCAGGCTATGCAGGGAACAAAAGTAACGCTGCTTGAATACATTTCCAGAAAAACGCTGGAAGAAGAAATGACAGACGAAAACCGGGAAACAACGGACCAGAATCCGGAAGAAACGGCCATTCCGGAGGAACAGGACACATGATGGAAGGCGTCATCGTTCAGGGCCGCGGCGGACTCTACACGGTTCGGGACGCTGAAGGAAATGAATACATCCTTCGCGCAAAGAAGAAATTCCGCCGTCAGGGCATGTCGCCCCTGGTGGGCGACCGCATTGATTTTACGCCGGGCAGTATCAGCGACGAGCATGGCTGGATCGAAGAAATCCATCCGCGTATCAGCCAGTGCCTGCGGCCTCCCGTGGCCAATGCCACGCTGCTGGGCATTCTGGTTTCCCCGCAGCCTTCTCCCGATTGGCTGCTGGTGGATAAGCTGCTGATCTTTGCCCGGAAGCAGGGCTTGATGCCCATTCTGATCGTAAACAAAACCGATCTGGACAAGGACGACGCCGTGGCGGAGCTGGCCAAGGCCATGTATGAAAAAGCGGAAACGGAAGTTTATTCCGTCTGCGCTGCGCAAAAGACAGGTCTTGACGAAATTCGCCGGCGTTTACGAAACGAAACCTGCTGTTTTTCCGGGCAGTCCGGCGTGGGAAAATCCACGCTGCTGAACGCGCTTTTTGGATTAAAGCAGGAAACGGGGGACATCAGCCAGAGAATCCTGCGGGGAAAAAATACCACCCGTCACGCGCAGCTGTTTTCCTTCGGCGAAATTCAGGTGATCGACACGCCGGGCTTCAGTTTGCTGGAAATGGACGAGGTGTTCGATCCGGTTTTGCTGCGGGATTATTATCCCGAATTCCAGCCGTACGAGGGCATGTGCCGTTTTTCGCCCTGCTATCACGGAAGCGAACCGGGCTGTGCCGTATTGAAAGCAGCGAAGGATGGAGCGATCCATCCCCGGCGAATCGAAAGATACCACGAATTGCTGGCGGATTGCCGTCAAAAATGGAGGGAACGTTATGATTGAGCTTGCGCCTTCCCTGCTGGCAGCCGATTGGATGAAGCTGGGCGAAGAAATTGACCGTATGCTGGATACCGGCGTTGATTTGCTGCATTTTGACGTGATGGACGCGCATTTTGTTCCCAACCTTTCCTTCGGCCCGTCCCTGTGCAAAGCGGTGCATCAGCATTTCCCGCAGTGCCATCTGGATGTGCACCTGATGATGGATCAGCCGGAAAAGTATGTGCAGGTTTTTGCCGATGCCGGAGCTGAAACCATCACTGTGCACCGGGAAATTGCAAAAGATGTGGGCCCGGTATTGGACGGGATCCGGCAGGCGGGCGTTCGCTGCGGCCTGTCCGTTAAACCGGGAACGCCGGCGGAATCGCTGCTGCCTTACCTGGACCGGTTGGACGCGGTGCTGATCATGACGGTGGAGCCGGGCTTTGGCGGGCAAAAATTCATGCCGGAGCAGGTGGAGAAAATCCGCTATCTTCGCGCTGCCGGGTACCGCGGGGTCATTTCCGTGGATGGCGGCGTGAACCTGGAAAACGCTCCCTTGCTGGCGGAAGCAGGCGCTACGCAGCTGGTGATGGGAACGGCATATTTCAAAGCAAAGGATCCGATGGCCGTCGCGCAGGCCATCAGGGCATTGGGATGAAACAGAAACAAAAAAGCGAGGCGTTCCGCCCGAAAAAAAGCCTGGGGCAAAATTTCCTGACAGATGAAGCGCTGTTTGATCAGCTGGTTTCCCTTTCCGGCGTCGGGAAAGAGGACGCGGTGCTGGAAATCGGCGCCGGCGCCGGCGGCATGACCAAGTCGCTGTCCAAAGCATGCCGCCAGGTTATGAGCATTGAAGTGGACGGCACCCTGCTGCCCATTCTGCGGGTAGCGCTGGAAAAATGCAGCAACGTGCAATTGGTTCACGGGGACGTGCTGCGGCTGAATCTTCCCGAATTAACAGCGCCACTGGGGCCGTTTCATGTGGTTGCCAATATACCCTATTACCTGACGACGGAGCTGATGACGCTGCTGCTGACCTCCTCGATGCCCATTCAGTCCATCAGCGTGATGGTGCAGAAGGAAGCGGCGGAGCGGATCACGGCAAAACCCGGGGAAGACGGCTATGGCATGCTGGCCGTCCGGGCGCAATATTTTTATGCGCCGGAAATCGCACTGGATGTGCCGGCCTGCCTGTTTACTCCGCCGCCCAAGGTGGACAGCGCTTTTGTGGTGATGCCCCGCCGCAGGGAGCCCGCTGTACAGGTCCGGGATGAAAATCTGTTTTTTAAGGTAGCCTCCGCGGCCTTTGCCATGCGCCGGAAAACCATGGAAAACAATCTGATCGCCACATTCCGTGTGTCCCGGGATCAGGCGCGGCAATGGCTGGATGCATGCGGCATCGAAATCGGCGCCCGGGGCGAAACCCTGTCGCTTGCGGACTTTGCTCATCTGGCCGACAGGATCGGATAACTTGAATTGCATGAAAGCGAAGATAAAAGCCCCGTCGGCAAGCAAAACCGGCGGGGCAATTTTTTATTGCGGATTATAATTCTTTCACGATTTCCCGGATCACACGGGCCATATCCTCCCACTGTTCTTCCATTTCGGAAACCAGCTTGAACTGAGTGCGGCAGCGGTCCAGATTCTGGTTTTCCCGCTGAATACTGAAATAGGTGTCGCCGTTCAGATGGTCTGTCAGGAACCGTACGCCGCATTCCAGCGTCATCAGCTTGGCCCCCAGGGGCAGCGTGTCGATTTCATTCCGGGTCAGTGTCTTTCCGCAGGCGCCCAGGAAGCCTTTGGCGTAAGCCCGGTAAAGCGGCAGGGAGAAATGCACCTTGCTCAGGTCCCGTTCATCTTCCGATGCGGTGCTGGCGCCGAAACGGATGGAATCGCCGAAATCGTTGCCGGCCAGCCCGGGCATCACCGTGTCCAGATCAATGACGCAAAGCGGCGTGCGCGTTTCGGCGTCCAGCATCACGTTGTTCAGCTTGGTGTCGTTGTGGGTGACCCGCAGCGGCAGCTTCCCCGCCTGCAGCATACGCACCATTTTGCCGGCTTCTTCTTCCCGCTCCAGGGCGAATTCAATTTCCTTCCGGCAGCTGTCCGCGCGGCCGGCCAGGTTTTGATGAAGCGCGTCCCTGAACAGGCGGTAGCGGTCAATGGTGTCGTGAAAATGGGGGATGGTTTCCACCAGCGTATCCGCAGGAAAATCGGCAAGCTGGTTCTGGAATTCTCCGAAAGCCACGGCGCTCTGGAAAAAGTCGTTCTCTGTGGTTGCCTGCTCCAGGCACACGCTGTTTTCCACATATTCGAACATACGGTAGTAATTTCCGTCGTTCGTTTTTGTGTAGTAGGTTCCGTCCAGCGTGGGGATCAGCGTCAGCACCCGGCGCGGGTCGTGATCGTTGCATAGGTGCAGGTGCGCCGTGACGGCGATCACGTTGTTCATCAGGCCTTCCACGTCCTTGAATACGTGGTGGTTGATGGTTTGCAGGATATAGCGATGGCCCGTGGACGTGGTCACGGTGAAGGTTTTATTGATGTGGCCGTTGCCGCTGGGCGCGCAGGTGACAGGCGTTCCTTCCAGGCGGAAAGCGGAAGCGATGGAATCCACCTTCATGCTCATTTCCTCCACAGGGCGTCGGGATACAGCCCATCAGCCTTCATTCGTGCGATAGCCTGCTGCAGGGCCGGCAAATCATCGTGATAGGTGATGCCGAACCATTTTTCATGGGTCGGAATGATTTTCACCTGGCCGGTTCCCTCGGCAATCAGTTGATTGGGAATCAGGGGAAGGAAATATTCGCATTTCAGGGGATTTTTCGGAAGGTTCTCCTTCAGGAACGGCGCGAAGCGATTCTCGATTTCGGCCATCATGTTCAGGTTGAAACCCCAGAAATTCATGGATACAATGGTGCCGGCCGGCAGGAACGTCCAGGTTTTCCCGTCGTCCTCCGTAAAGGCGGCGCCGCCTTCCCGGGGCTCAATGCGGGTGCGTTCAATGATGCCGGTCAGGTGCTGGCCGCTGGCGTCCGCCTGGCAAACGCCGCGGGAAACGGAGCCGTTTTCCGTCAGCGTGTTTTCCACCCGGTAGCCGACCATGGCATGCTCGGATGCGGGATGATCTGACACCAGGAAATCGTGAATGACCCGGAAAGCTTCGGGGCCGTAATAGTCGTCCGCATTGACGGCGGCAAAGGGCGCGTTAATCACATCCTTGGCGCACAGAACGGCGTGCGCGGTGCCCCAGGGCTTGGTGCGTCCTTCCGGAATGGAAAAGCCCTCCGGCAGGATGTCAGGCTTCTGATGCACATAGATCAGATCGGCCTGGTTGCCGATCCGCTTGCCCAGCGTTTCCCGGAAAAGCGGTTCGTTTTCCTCTTTGACGATCAGAATGATTTCACCAAAACCGGCGCGAAGCGCGTCGTAAATGGAGAAGTCGATAATCCAGTGCCCCTGCTCGTCCACGGGCGCCATTTGTTTCAGCCCGCCGAAACGGCTTCCCAGACCAGCCGCCATAATGACCAATTGCGGTTTTTTCATGGAATTGTCCTTCCTGCTCTTTCCTGGAATGAACAGAGAATCAGGATTGGAAAGAGCACAGCATGATTCATTATATCCTATTTTCTCCGTTTCGTCCATTACATTTTCCCGAAATTTCCCTGTTTCAGGGAAAGAATACGGGTGGAAACATGCTCAATGAACGCCTGATCGTGCTCCACCAGCACCATGGTCGGATGGAACTGGGTGATCAGCCTTTCCAATTGCATGCGGGAAAGGACGTCGATGTAGTTGAGCGGCTCATCCCAAAGATACAGATGGGCCTGCTGGCAAAGGCTGCGGGCCAGCAGCACTTTTTTCTTTTGCCCAGCGCTGTAGGAACGCATGTCCTTATCAAATTGCTCCCGCTTGAAATCTAGCTTCCGCAGAATCGTTTTGAACAGCGTTTCATCGATGCGGTTTTTCTGCACATAATCCCGCAGCACTCCTTGCAGCTCTGCCTGTTGGGGAACGATGGAAAGAATCAGTCCGCTGGCCAGGTGAACGGTGCCGGAAAGGGGTAATGCTTCCCCGGTCAGCAGCTTCAGCACGCTGGATTTTCCGCAGCCGTTGGGCCCGGTCAGCGCCAGAATATCGCCTTGCCGGATTTCCAGATTCAAATGTTCCCATAGGATGCGGCCGCCGTAACCCATGGCCACGTCCCGCAGCTCGGCAAGACGGCCGGATGGATTCGTCAGGGGAAACAGCTTCAGGTCGTCGGATTTTTCCAGATCCTTCAGCAGCTTTTCTTTTTCTTCGATTTCCTTGCTCATCCTGCCTTCAAGGTTTTTGCGCCGCTGCTGCATCCGGCGGCTTTTTTCGCCGATAAAGGCACGGGCGTCCATGCTTTTTTCCCGGCCGCCCGGATGAATGCCGATCTTTGTGCTTTCCACCTTGTCTGCCCAGGCACGCGCCTGACGGGCGGCGGATTGAAGCGACGCAATATCTTTTTTCAGCCTCTGGTTTTCGTCCATTTCAAAAGCGTCCTGGCGGCGCTTGTTTTCCTCCCAGGAGGAGAAATTGCCTTTTTGCACGTCGATCGTCGCTCGGTTGATGGACAGGATATGATCCACGCAGCCGTCCAGAAAAGCGCGGTCGTGGGAAACCAGAATGAAGCCTTTTTTCCCGTTCAGGTAGCGGCTCATGGTCTGGCGGCCGGAAAGATCCAGATGATTGGTGGGTTCGTCAATCAATAGAAAATGATGCTCCCTGGCAAACAGCATCGCCAAAAGGACCTTGGCCTGTTCGCCGCCGGACAAGGTGCAAAAGGGACGGCACAGCGCGTCGTCCGCCACGTCCAGCTGGGCAATTTCCTTCATAAAACGCCAGATTTGCCCGTCTGCGTCCATGTCTTGCGCGATTTCCAGCGGGGTTTTTCCTGGATCGGCCACCGGGAACGGAAAGTAGTCGAAGGGAACCGACGCGGAAACGGCGCCGTGATCCGGCAGTTCGCCGGACAGAATCCGCAGCAGCGTGGTTTTTCCGCGGCCGTTCCGGCCCACAAAGCCCAATTTCCAATCTGTATCCAGTTGGAAGGATGCATCGTCAAAAATCAAATCCGGGCTGCCTTCATAGGCAAATGTCAAATGGGAAACCTGTATGCGAGCCATAGGGTATGTCACCTCCAAGAATGGGAGGCAGGCCAAAACGCGGGGATTATGCGTGAAAAGAAACACGCAAAAAAGATGCGCATCATCCGGCCTGCCAAAGCACACAAAACAAAGCATGAACGCTGCTTCATGCGCCTGATGTTACATCAAACGGCAGGTGGATTATTTGCGCATCCTTTCACCCCTTCCATGTCTTCTGCAGCTATCATACAGGAAAAGGATGAAAAAAGCAAGGAAAAAATCAGAATAATTCCTCGGTTGTCCTGGGCAGGTTCAGGAATTCAATGAACTGCCTGATGTGCGCATCCCAGAAATCCCAGGAATGGGCGCCGGGGTCTTCCACGTAAGTGTAATCAAAGGGATTGCCCGGGAGCGCGGTAAAGAAATCCCTGGTTTCATGGGCATTCTTCACCAGGAAATCCACATCGCCGCAGGCGTGGAAGATGCGGGGACAGGGGAGATGGTTTTTCAGGATCTTTTCCGCGTTGCCGAACGGATCCTGATAGGTGCCCTTCCGTTCGCCCTTTCCGAATGTCAGCTCGAAATTTCGTCCTTCATGCAAAGAACCCAGCGTGTTCACCGCGCCGGCGGACAGGCAGCCGATGGCCGCGTACTGCTCCGGCTTGCTCAGGCCGATCATCATGCTGCCTGCGCCGCCCATGGACAGGCCAGCGATGAAGTTGTCTTCCCGGCGGGTGGAAAGATTCAGCATCCCGGGCAGTACGGCAGGAAGCTCCTCCGCGATGTAGGTGTAAAAATTCATGCCGTGCGCCATATCGGTGTAGGAACTGTTGTGGGCCGATGGCATGATGACTGCCAGGCCGTAAGGGCTCACATAGCGTTCGATGTTGGTGCGCCGTACCCAGTCGCTGTAATTGCCGTATGCGCCGTGCAGCAGCCACAGCACGGGAACGCGCCGCGCTTTGGATGGGTCCTTGTATTGGGGAAGGATCGCGTTGCAGGTAACGCACATGCCCAGCGCCTTGGAAAAGAAGCGGATTTTTGCCAGTGCCATATCAGGATTCCTCCTTTCCCAGGGGCAGCCAGTTCAGTACGGTTTGGATTTTTTCGTCCCAGCAGGCCCAGCTGTGCACGCCGGGGGACTCCTCATAGGTCAGGTCGATGCCGCACTTCTTCATATAATCCCGCAGCTTCACATTCTGCGCATAGAGAAAATCTTCCGTTCCGCACCACATATAGAAACGGACGGGCTGTTTTTCCTGAACTTTGGCGTAATCCTTCACCGCGGCAAACAGGTCGTTAAAAGAGCCGGGCAATTCATCCGCACTGCCAAAAAGATCTTCCCAGTAATGCCGGGAGCCCAGGCCGGCGGCCTGAACGGAAGCGGCGATGTCGGCCACAGAGGACAAACCGGCCGCCCAGGAAAAAGTATCGCTGGCGTGCAGACCACATTTCAGCGCGCCGTAACCGCCCATGGAAAGGCCGGCCACGAAGGTATCCTCCCGGCGTGGGCTGAGCTGCGGGAAAAGAGACCGGCAGGTGTCGGGCAGTTCCCGGGTGATGAACTGCCAGAACGGGTCGCCCATTTTGCAGTCTGTGTAGTAACTCAAATCGGCGCAGGGCATTACGACGGCTACGCCCTTTTCCGCGGCGTACCGCTCGATGGACGTGCGGCGAAGCCAGATGGTATGGTCATCGCTCATGCCGTGCAGCAGGTACAGCGTGGGGCAGGTCGCTTTCTTGCTGCCGCCCATGCCGATCATGCCTTGGGTATCCTCCGGCAAAATCACCAGCAGGTCCACTTCCCGCTCCAGCAAGGGAGAGGAAATGGTCAGGTCAATCAATGCCAATCAGAATTCCACCTTTCTTCATTCGGGATCCGGAAGAAAGGCATCAGGGCTTTCTATCCGGTCGCCGTAATCCAGCTCTTCGATCTGATCCCGCAAATAGCGGGACAGAATGCGCAGTTCCTCCGCGCTGTGCTGCCGTTTGGCCACTTCCACGCTTTCCGCCAGCAGGTAATCGGTGCTGACGCCCAGGAAATTGGCAATATCCACCAGGGTATCCACACTGGGAATGCGGGTTCCGCGTTCAATATTTCCGTAAAAGGACAGGGAGATATTGATGGCGTTCGCCACATCCTGCTGTGACAGCTTCTTCATCCGTCATTTGAAACGCATCCGTTTTCCCATGGAGATATAATCCACCATTGGCGCAGCCCCTCTTTTGTGTATCATTTTTTGTTCGGAATTATTATAACGCTTTTGTCGAAAAAAGTAAAGAATAGTTGAAAAGGGAATTGATCAAAAACAAATGCGCAAAAACAGAACGGGAACAGTTCCTTTCTTGCGCAGGAACAGGGGATTGCGGTATAATAAAAAAACCCTGAAAGAAAGGAAGCGTGAATGCATGATCCGCATCGGTATCATTGGCTGCGGCAACATGGGCGGCGCCATGCTCCGGCAAATGCTGAAGGCCGGTTTCTTTAAGCCTGATGAAGTGGTCGTTTCCGATAAAAACCAGCTTTTGACGGAGAAAATCCAGAAAGAGCTGGGCGTCAAGATTGCGGAAAGCAACCGGCAGGCCGCGGCGGCGCCCTGCGTTTTGCTGGCGGTAAAGCCGCAGTATATCCGGGACGTTATGACAGAAATCCGCGGTGCAGTGGCACCGGACGCGCTGATCCTGTCCATCGTGATGGGCTTCAGCCTGAATATGCTTACCGAAGGCCTGAACAACCAGCATGCGCATATCGTGCGCGTGATGCCCAACACGCCGGCCATGGTAGGGGAAGGCGTCCTGGCGGCATGCAGGAGCGGAAGCGTGACCGACGCGCAATGGCGCTTTGCCATGCAGCTGCTTTCCGCCATGGGAATGGCGGAGGAGGTGACGGAATCCATGATGGATGCTGTAACCGGCCTGTCCGGATCTTCGCCGGCTTTCGTGTTCCTGTTCCTGGAAGCGCTTTCGGATGCCGGGGTGCGGGGCGGACTGCCGCGGGCCACTGCCCAGCGCTTTGCCGCCCAGACCCTGCTGGGCAGCGCCAAACTGGCGCTGGAATCAGGGCTGCATCCGGGCCAATTGAAGGATATGGTCACGTCGCCGGCCGGCACCACCATCGAGGGCGTTGCCGCCCTGGAAAAGAACGGCTTCCGATATGCCGTCATGGAGGCCGTGGAAGCGGCTATCCAAAAATCCCGTTCAGTTAAGTGAAACGGAAGGGAAGAAACGGATATGGCCGCATTAAGTGATGACATTTGCTTTCTGACCGGACGCGCGCTGTGGGAAACGGAAAATCTGCTGCGCTGCATTCCGCCGGAGGGCTGGGATCGCCGGTATGATGAACTGCCTGTGTGGAAATACGTCTATCATATGCTGTATTCCATGGACAGATGGTTCATCAATCCCTGCGACCCGGACTACCGGGATCCTGCGTTTCACCGGGAGGACGCGGCGGATTTGAATCAGGTGCCGCCGGACGGCGAAAGCATATCCCGGGAGACACTGCTGGCGTATTTCGATCAGATTTCGCAAAAGCTGATGCGCTACGTTGCGTCGCTGGACGATAGCATGCTTGCCGAATGCCCGGAAAAATGCGGCATGAGCCGGCTTCGCCTGATCCTGGGGCAATTCCGGCACTGGCACAGGCATATGGGCATCGTGTACGGTTTCCTGATCCGGGACGAGGGGAAATGGCCCTATGTGCTGAATATGAACGCGCCATATCCGGAAACACCCATGCCGAATTTTTACGAAACTCAGGTTTGACGTGCGGAGCATTCTATGCTATAATAAATCGCTCAAAATTATGTTATTATTCCTATGGGAGGGATTTTTCATGTCTGGACATTCCAAATGGCACAACATTCAAGCGAAAAAGGGCAAGACGGACGCTGCCCGCGGCAAGATTTTCACCAAAATCGGCCGTGAGATCGCCATCGCTGTGCGGGAAGGCGGCGCCAATCCCGAGTCCAACAGCAAATTGAAGGATATTATCGCCAAGGCGAAGGCCAACAACATGCCCAACGATAACATTCAGCGCAGCATCAAGAAGGCTGCCGGCGAAGGCACCGGCGCCACCTACGAAGAAATGACCTATGAAGGCTATGCTCCCGGCGGCGTGGCCATCATTTGCCAGATCGTGACCGATAACCGCAACCGCACCTCCAGCGATGTGCGCCACATCTTTGATAAGAACGGCGGCTCCCTGGGCACTCCCGGCAGCGTCAGTTATATGTTCGACAACAAAGGCGTGATCGTCATCGAGCGCGAGCCCGGCATGGATGAGGACGAAATGATGTTGACCGCCCTGGACGCCGGCGCCGAGGATATGAAGGCGGAAGACGATGTGTTCGAAATCTACACTGCGCCCAATGATTTTTCCACCGTCCGCGAAGAATTGGAAAAGGCCGGCTACGCTTTCCTGTCCGCCGATAAGCAGATGATCCCTCAGAATACCGTAGCCATCGATGATCCGGACACCCTGAACAAGGTGCAAAAGCTGCTGGATATGCTGGATGACAACGACGATGTGACGGAAGTATACCACAACGCGGAGCTTCCCGAGGAAGAAGAGGAAGAATAAATCACGCCCTGTGCGGCGGGAAAAGGAAGAAACCACATGCGCGATTTTTTCAGGAGAGTATTGGAGTTTTGCTGCGTAATGCTGTCTGTGCTGGAAGTCGCGCATGTTTCTTTTGCCGACGGAATGACGGATACCGAGGCGTTTTTTGCCAGGCAGGAAACGTATTCCGGCCTGGTGGACGTTCCCGGGAAAGGAAAAATGCGGTATTACGCCCAGAACGATCCCCTTTGGGCCGGATTGGCCTACGAAAAAGAGGATACGGATACGCGCCGCCCCTTCAAGGATTCCGGCTGCAGCCCCACGGCAGTGGCCATGGCCATTGCTTCCCTGGTGCCGGACGACCAGCTTTCCCTGATTTCCAAATCGGCCAAGCGGGATTATTCGCTTTGCTCCTGCTCGCTGAACAAGGCACGGTGCAAAAACAATCACGCCCGGTATGTGCTGACGTCGGAAAGGGACTACGTCCGTTTCCTGCCGCTTGTTTTCGGGGATTTTGCCACCGGGAACAATACCGCCGGCAGCGTCAGCCGGTCTATTGCCGCCGGCACGGGCACGGGCTATCTGAAAGAACTGGTGAAGCCCTACGGCATCACCATGTCCTTCGTTTCCGATTACGCCAAGGTGCAGAAATTCCTTGCGCAGAAGAACACGGCCGTTGTGGGCCTGGCCAGCAGCGGCGGTGCTTTTACCAGCCAGGGGCATTACCTGTTCCTGGCGGCTGCGGACAAGGAAAAGCTGTATATCCTGGATCCACTTTGCCGCACCACCTACAGCAATTACAATCAGGGCAGCAAGCTGACAGTGATCCAGCCCGGGCTGGTATCCATCCGGCATGCCGACATCGGCGCGGCAAAGTTCAGCAATTTCATCGTTTTTGTGAAGGCAACCAACAAGAAAAAGTGATTCATTCCGATGCTCTTATGCGAAGCGGCTTGCGCTTCGCTTTTTTGTATGCAGTCACCAAGGTAACGGCAGCCATCGTCCAGTACGGCGCGGCAGATCGCTTCTTCGTCCAGCACAGCGTCCGGGCGCAGCCCATCGTCGGAAAGAACACAGACCAGGTGGTATTTCCCGGCGCTGAATTTTTGCATCAGCCGCGTCAGCGGCAGCTGCCTGCCGCCGTCCCAGATTTCCACCGGCAGGATCTCCTTTTTGCTGATTTTCTCCCGCCGGCCAATCAGCTGCGTTATGTACCGCGCGCTTCCCTGCTTTCCTTCCAGCGCAGCGGCGTAGAGTAAATAAACGCCCGCAAAGGCTGGTGCAAAATGCAATTCTCCCCGGCAGGCCGACAGAAGCGAAACCCCGATCAGCGCAGCACCCAGGGCATATCCAATCCGGATCAGCCCCTTAGTCGCGGCGGAATAGGAAATAAAGCGGCAAAGAATAGCCCGCACCATGCGTCCGCCGTCCAGCGGAAGCGCGGGTACCAGGTTCACCAGCAGCATTGTCAGGCTAACCCTGGCAAACGGGCGAAGATACTGGTAATGCTGCCCAAAACCGGGCACAGGACGCAGCCCGGCAAACTGGCTGCCGGGCCGCCTGCCGCAAGCAGGAACACGGAATACCAGGGCAGACTTTCGATGCTTTCAATGCGGATCACACCGCCAAAAGTCGTCCATTCCATCTCATCTACCGTTAAATGCATCAGCCGGGCAAGCATCAAATGGCCGCTTTCGTGTAGGATCAGGGCGGACTGCATTGAATTGAACGACGGACCGGCCCATAACCAGGAAAGGAAAAGAAATACAGGCAGCAGCGGATGAAAGCGAAAGATTCCCAGCGATATTTTTTTCATGGTTCGTCTCTGGGGAAAAGCCAGGCGGAGGGATTCATGGAACGTCCGGCCATGCGCACTTCCAGCAGGGCCTGGCTGCCCCGAATCACATGACCCAGGCAGGTGGAGGAGGAAACGGAGTCTCCCTCCTGTGTCAGAACGTCGGCCAGGTTATAGTACAGCGTTTCCATGCCGATTTCATGGCGGAGCCGTACGATCAGTTCCTCATCCTGGCCGTGGGCGATGCTCATGACCTGGCCGGCGGCGAATGCATAAACCTTTTCATCTCCCGGAGCGCTGTAGCCGATGTACGGCTCCTGGCTGCTCCAAGCGTGGCTCACCCGACTCATGCAGGGGGCGACAAGCGGGAGAGACGTTTCGTCAGTTTCAAAAAAGACCGCCAGTGTTTCCGGAAACAGCTTACTGACAAAGCTGATTTTACCCAGATTGTTCCAGGATCCACCATTTCCTGCACGGCGGTCATCACGGTTTTGCCGCCAGGCAGCTGCGCGTTGCGAACGCTGACCACCGTCAATACCAGCAAAGCAGCGGCGGCCATATTCCGGGCCAGATGGTCGCCAAAACGCGTTTTTTCCGCTTTTAATTCCAATGAAAGAAGATCGGAGCCTAAATCAGGAACTGAAATCCGGTCTGTTTCTGTGAATTTTCTGATCATGCGTCCCGCCTCCCATCAAGAACAGGGTATGAATCTTCCCGGAGAACTATGCCCAAATTCTTTGCTGGAAGCGATTGCAATTCCCCACAAGATATGGTATAGTATCCGGGTGACGGGTACAGAACGGAGGACGGAAAACCATGAGTGAAGCCCTGAAAGCAGTGGACATTTTTACCGACGGCGCGTGTTCCGGCAACCCGGGGCCCGGCGGCTGGGCGGCCATTCTGCGCTATGGGCAGCATGAATTGGAAATCAGCGGCAGCATGCCGCAAACCACCAACAACCGTATGGAAGTATTCGCCTGCATCAGCGCCCTGGGGAAACTGAAAACCCGGTGCAACGTTACGGTTTACTCCGATTCTGCGTACCTGGTGAACGCCTTCAACGATCATTGGATCGACGGCTGGCAAAAACGCGGATGGAAAAACAGCGAAGGGAAGCCCGTGGAAAACCAGGATCTGTGGCGTCTGCTGCTGCTGACTATCAGCCGCAAGGGCCATGTGATGACCTTCAAAAAAGTGAAAGGCCACAGCGACCATCCGGAAAACAACCGGTGTGACGCCATGGCCCGGGAAGCCATTAAACAGTATTTGAGCCATAACCCTGACGTAGGGGATGCGGAGCATTTTACCGTCAGCCATTCCAACGAATGACGCGAAATCTGTCAAATGCAAAAATGAAAACGCCGGGCGGAAAAAATTCTCCGCCCGGCTTTTCTTTACGGGGCTTCCGGGATCACAGTGCCAATTTCGGGAAACAGGTGCGCGTGATACGACGACTGCTTCCACCGCTGGAATTCGATTTCCGTTTCTTCATCGCAGAGGGAAATCGCGTCTCCAGGCTGGTGGACCGTCACTTCCTGGCCGCCCCCGGCAATACGAAGCGCAAGGGCATCCATGGTGATCTGCCGCCGTTCTTCGTGGACAGCTTCGTCGTTTTTTTCCACTTTGAATCCGTACGTATCAATAAAGTCGAAAATCATAGAACGGCCTGTGACGGATACACCCTTGGCTACCTGCTCTTTCACTTCTTCCGCGGTCAGGGGCCGCCAGCCAGCTTCCCGCATAGCGCCGTCTGCATAACGGAAATTGTAGCCGCCTGCAAAGGGCAGCACCCAGTCGCCGCCGGACAGGCGGAAAATCAAATCGTTCCAGCGGTTTTCGACCTGGACTGCGTCCGCACTGCTGAATAAGCGGGCGATCCATGGATATTGAAATTCCATTTTCGCAGAGCCGGGCGCTACCGTTTCGCCCTGGGTATTGATTTGCTCCCCGCTGATGCTGAATGTGGCGACCCCATAAAAATTCCGCATCCGGGCAGCAGGGATAAAACGCATGAGTAAAATACCGTCCTGGGTGCGCAGCAGATGCGCATTCATGAACCAGGATGCCGGGGCGGTGGTTTGCGGGTAGTAAAGCACCGACGGATTCGTAAGGACGAAAACAGAAGTCAGCAGGACGATCACACCCAGGCAAACCGCAGCGATGCGAACCCAACGATACTTTTTTCTCGCCTTTTTCATGGCTTTTTTCACGTTCCTGTCAGCTTCCGCATCGAACACCGGGGCAGGAACGGCGGCCTTCATGCTTTCATATATCTGGGCACATTCGGGGCAGGACGCGATGTGCTCTTCCACGCATTTCCGGCTTTCCTCACTGCACGCTTCGTCGATCACCAGGGGCATCAGGTCCTGAATAATGTGACAATCGTTTTTGAGTTCAGACATGGTTTTCTTCCTCCTTCAGCATGCCTTGCAGCTTCTGCCTGGCCCGGAAATAAATGACCCGGGCCCAGCTTTCGCCCTTGCCAAAGAGGGCGCCGATCTCGGCAAAGGACAGTTCGCCAAACACCCGCAAGGTGAAAATCTCCTTGTACGGATCCTCCAGCCGGTGCAGCAGCATATGCAATTGCCGGGCTGTATCCCTGCTTTCAAAGCCCTGTTCGATGTTTTCACTGCTGGGAATCGTTTCCGGCACGGCGCCGGAAACGTTTTTGCCCTGCCTGCGCAGCATCAAAACAAACAGATTATGGGCGATAGAGCAAAGATAGGTATCCACGGAAGATTTTCCTTCGAACTGGCCGGGGCTTTTCAGCGCGCGGAAGAATGTTTCCTGGGTGATTTCCTCGGCCGTATGGGCGTCGCGGGAAAGGGAGTAAGCGAAGGAATAGACCTTGCGGAAATAGCGGGTATACACCGCTTCAAAATCCATCCTCGCTCACTTCCTTTCATCCTTTAGACGCTGAAGGATGAAAAACGTTACAGGGAATTCTGATATTTTTCAATGTATTCTTCCAGGCATAGGTTTTCTTCGACCATTTTTCTGGCATGCTCAATGCCGACATAACGGATGTGCCAAGGTTCTTCCGTGATGCCGGTATATTTTTCTTTGTCTTTGGTGTACCGGATAATGAAGCCGTAATCCTGGCAGTGCGTTGCCAGCCATTTGGCGTGGGGCGTAAGGCGGAATGCTTTGCCGGGCACGGTCATATCGAAGGCCAGGCCGGTGTGGTGCTCGCTGCAGCCGGGCTTTGCCACCCGCCGCTCCACCGCCTGCAGGGCTTTCTTTTTGGACAAACCGTTGACGTTCCGGTATTTCTGATAGTTTTTATCCCAGATTTTCTGCTGCGCGTCCACAGAACGGTACGCTTCGCTGATTTGCCATTTGTCCAGCCCATCCTTGCGGGCGTCCGCCAGCAGGGATAGCAGCGCTTCGGTGGCCTCCGGATCGGCATAGGTGTTCTTGTTTTTAACGGTGAACAGGTCTGTTTCCACGGTGTTAAGCAGGATAAAGCCTGTTACATCGTAGTCCGCCGGCAGGGGATGGGACTTGTTGACCAGGATAGGCAAAGCGGTTTCTTCCGCAGATGCCGGCCGTAAGAAGGAAGCAGCAAACGACAGCAGAATCAGAGCGCCGATCACCAGCACCTGAAAGAGGGATGGAACGTCCTTTTTCGGGGTTTCCCTGGACGCTTGGGGAACACTTTTTACGGGATCAGTCAGCATTCATAATCGCCTTCTTTCGCGTTGTTCACTCATATAGACGATAAAAACAGTGAAAATGTTCCACGTATCGCCGGAATTTCCTTCATATTTTTGTAAAATTTCAGATCGTTTTTGGTTTTGCTGAGGGAAAAAAACAGATAAATTTTGGAATTTGGCGCGGAATATTTCAAATTCTTAAAAAAGAATAACAAATGTGCAAAAAATAATGGAGTTGTGCAAATTGACCTTAAATTTTGCTCGGATCTATCAATAATAAACAAAATCCGCATTGACATTCTGGAAGATGTGATATATAATTATTCCATGATTTTCCCGCGTTTAAAAACCTGAATGTGATCAGGTTTTATTCTTTATTATTAGGCGGCCCTCCGGAAGGAAGCTGTCAGAGAGGCGGATTTTTCATGCTGAAAAGAAATCGCGCAACATGGATCGGAATTCTTTGCGTGGCAGTGGCGGTCGTGCTGCTTCTTGTCTTTGGCGGCGGCAAGCAGGATTTCCACGACAAATACGAATCGGCTGATCTGACAGCCGACGTCAGCGGCATCAGCCGGGGCAACACCTACGGCAGCTATCTGCTTGCCCATGCCGACGCTGCCGACGGAACGGAAAGCGTCGCTGTGGACCTTACGTCGTTTGACGGAAACGGCGAAGCGTATTCCGCCGAGGATGGAAAAGCCTGCGTACTGACGCCGGATGATTCCGTCGTGACGTGGAAAGTGAATGTCCCCAAGGCCGGCATGTACCACATCCTGCTGGATTATTTAACGACCGCTTCCCGCGGCGTCGATATTGAACGCGAATTGATGATCAACGGGGAAGTGCCTTTTGCCGGCGCTTCCACGCTGTGCTTCAGCCGCCTGTGGACCGACGGCGGGGAAGTGCGCAAGGACAATCAGGGCAACGATATTCGCCCCAGCCAGGTGGAGTGTTTTGACTGGCAGCGCGCCTACTGCCGGGACGACATGGGGTATCAGACGGAACCCTATTCTTTCTATTTCCATCAGGGCGAAAATACCCTGACTTTGAAAGCGGTCAATGAACCTGTGATCATCGGCGGAATTACGCTGATGCCCCGGTTCCAGTACGCAAGCTATGAGCAGTACGCCGAAAGCCAGCCGGAAAAAGAGATGAGCGACGCGGGCAAGAATTTCTCCCTGAAGGTGCAGGGGGAAAGCGCGCAGCTGCGCTCCAGCCCCAGCCTTTATGCCCGGTACGACCGTTCCTCCGGCCTGACCGAGCCGGGCAGCGTAACCAATACGGCGCTTAACTACATCGGCGGCGACCCGTGGACGCATCCCGGCGAATGGATCCAGTGGGATTTCGAAGTGCCGGAAGACGGCTATTACAACATTTCCATCAAGGCGCGGCAGATGTATCAGCGCGGCGCCCTGAGCGGCCGCACCGTATACATTGACGGGGAAGTGCCCTTTGAAGATTTGAGCACCGTGACCTTCAGCTACAACACCAGCTGGGAAATGCGCACCCTGAGCGATGAGAACGGCAAGCCTTTCCGCTTTTACCTCACCAAAGGCGCGCATACCATCCGCATGGAAGTGACCATGGGCAAGATGGGCGAGGTGCTCAAGCAGGTGGAGGACAGTATTTTCCGCCTGAACCAGATTTACCGCAAAATCCTGGTGCTCACCGGCGCCAACCCCGACCGTTTCCGGGATTACAACCTGGGCGGCGTATATCCGGAAGTAATCCAGGCCATGGACCTGGAAAGCAAGCGGCTGTACAAAATCGTGGATGACGCCGTGGCCATCACCGGCGAAAAGAGCGACCGGGTGGCCGTGGCCCAGACCCTGGCTGTGCAGCTGGAGCAGTTCGTGGAAAACAACGAAAAGATCACCGAATCCTTTACCAACTTCAAGGACAATATCACCTCCCTGGGCACCGCCATGCAGAACATGTCCGAAAGCAAGCTGGACGTGGACCTGATCATGATCACCGGGGAAAACGCGAAGATCCCGTCGGTGCACGAAAACTTCTTCCAGAGCCTTATCCATGAAATCCGCTCCTGCGCCAGCAGCTTCTTTGTGGATTACAACTCCCTGGGCGATAAGTACGAAGACACCGACGATGTGCTGAACATCTGGATCACCACCGGCCGCGACCAGAGCACGGTGCTGAAAACCATGGTGGATGATACCTTCACCGCCAAAACCGGCATCAAAGTGAATGTGAAGCTGGTGGATGCCAATGCCATCCTGACGGCCGTGGTGGCCGGCAACGGACCCGATATCGTCATCAGCGTCAG
>CACYGB010000001.1 GCA_902773895.1 uncultured Eubacteriales bacterium | reverse complement strand
GAAGACAAGGAGTAAACTTTAAAAGCACCCCGCTTGCCGGAAGGAATCCTTTCCGGGCCAGGCGGGGCGCTTTTTGTATGGATTTTTATTTTTATGCTTCCACGGTCACCAGCGTGGGCGTGTGGCCTGTGGCCGGCAGGAATTTGTCCAGGAAATCGGACATTTTCATTTTGATGCTGGCGGTGTTGACGCAGGGATGGCAGCCCAGGTATTCGGACTGAACTACGTCCCGGTCGATGACCAGGCGCACGTCCCGGGCGCTGTCAAACAGCAGCCCCATGGGGCTGGCGGCGCCGGGGGACAGGTGCAGGTACTGCTGCATGTGGTCCGGACTAGCAAAGCTCAGGCGGCTGACGCCCAGCTGCTTGGAGATGTTCTTGGTTTTGAAGGATTTGGTTTCATGGATCATCAGCAAATAAAACGTGGTTTTCTGCTGGTTGCACAGCACCAGGTTTTTGCAGATTTCGCCGCCCAGCGCCCGGTCGATGGCTTCGCAGTCCTCCATGGTGTGCACCGGCTCGTGGTCAATGCGGGAAAAGGAAATGCCTGCCTGCTCCAGAAAACGGTACACGGCCGCTTCGTTTTCGGGCCGCGCTTCCTGCGGCGCGCCCTGGCATACGGTGTACATCCGGCGTGGCCTCCTTATTTGTGGTATCGTTCCCCGGCGTTGATTTTGCACGCCCGGTACAACTGCTCCAGCAGCAGCACCCGGGCCAGCTGATGGGGGAAAGTCATTTTGGACAGCGATATTTTTTCATCCGCCCGCCGGATCACCGCGGGGGACAGCCCCAGGGACCCGCCGATGACGAACACCAGCCGGTAGCCGTAGCGCATATCGCTGTCCGCCAGATGGGCGGCGAAGGCTTCGCTGTCCAATTGCGGGGCGTTGATGCACAGGGCGATCACCCGGTCGCCGGGCCGGAGACGGGCAAGAATGGCTTCACCCTCTTTTTCCATCACCTTGTTTCGGTCCGCGTCGGACGCGTTGGCGGGCTCAGGCAGATCCGGCAGCTCCATGATTTCGATTTTGCCAAAGCGGGAAATGCGTTTCTGGTATTCCTGCGCGGCGTCGGCAAAGTACTTTTCCCGCAGCTTGCCCACGCACAGGATGGCCGCGTTCATACCAGGGGGATCACCTGGCTCAGGTCTTCCGCCACGTGATCGCAATAGGGGGCCAATTCAGCGGTGAAAGGAATCAGATCCGGCACCATGCATACCTGCATGCCGGCGGCGCGGCCGGCCTTGACGCCGTTGACGGAATCCTCCAGCACCAGGCAGGCCGCGGGGGAAACCTGCAGCCGCTGCGCCGCTGTGAGAAAGATGTCCGGGTTGGGCTTGGAAGGCAAATTGTCGCTGCCGGTGGCGAAAACGGAAAAACACGTCAGCACGCCGGTGCTTTTCAGGTACGCTTCCACCATGTGCAGGGGACTGGAGGAAGCGATGGCCCGGGGGATGCCGCGGCTTTCCAGATGGCGAAGCAGCGCCAGGGCGCCTTTTTTCAGGGGCAGTTCCCCTTTCTCCGCCTTCTCCTTCATCAGCTGGCTGAACGTGACAAACAGGGCGTGCACGTCCAGATCGGGATAAAACCGGTGGTAATAATCACAGCTGCTTTGATAGCTGGCGCCCAGGGTATGGCAGATACGGTCCAGGGGAAGATCGGTGCCCTGGCGCAGGCCGCTTTCCCGCATCACGTGCAGCCCGATGCGTTCGCTGTCAATGAGCAGGCCGTCCATATCGAAAATGACTGCCTGGATCATTCGTCGTCCACCACCACAAAGCTGTCCAGCATGAAATTGCGCAGCGCGGCCCGGTTGGCCAGGAAATCAATCTGCTTGGTGGCCATGCTGGAATAGGGGAATTCCTCAAACGTGCCTTCCACGGGCATGCGGATGTGCTCCACCGGCACGCCGCGCAGATCCATGGCCAGGTCCACGGCGGAGAGCATTTCGTCGGTGCTCATGTTGGTGTACACGGTGTTGGAAATGATCACGTCCAGCAGCTTCAGGGCATCTTCGTAGGTGATGTCCTTCAGGCTGTCGGCGATGGAGGAGAGCACCTTGCGGTCCCGGTAGGTGCGGCCGTAATCCTGGGTATCGGCGTACACCTTGCCGTCGGCGTGCAGGTATTCCTCCGTGCGGATCTTGCGGATGCGCATGTAAATCACCGCGGCGTGGCCGGAGAAGTGATAGGTGCCGCTGCCGCCCAGCACCGGCGTGGTGGAGGCGGAGGAAATGGAGTAATTGCGCAGGTAGTTGGCTTCCCGGGAGGTGATGGAAATATCCACGCCGCCCACGGCGTTGATGATGTTTTCCACCTGCTTGAAGTCCACCACGATGAATTTTTCGATCTGCAGGTCAAAATGGGTGTTGATGGTTTCCACCAGCGCCTGCAGCGCTTGCTCACCGCTCTTTTTGTTCTGGGACGCCCAGCCGTTTTTGTCCAGGAAATTGTTGATGCGGCCGAACTTGCCGTCGGGACGCATGATGAGCATGTCCCTAATGAAGCTGGTGAGCATGACCCGCTTGGCGTATTCGTCAATGGTGACCAGGATCAGCCCGTCCGTGTGGTTTCCTTCCAGGTTCTTCATGTCAGCCGCCCAGGAGTCGATGCAGATCAGCATGTAATGATGGATCCCTTTGGGGGTTGGGGACAGATCCTTCTTTTCGATCACAGGAATGGGATTGGGGGTGGAGGCCAGGGCGCAGGGCGCCATGGAAAGCAGCACCAGCAGAACGAGAAAAACAGACAGGACTTTTTTCACTTTTCTTCCTTCCCTTCTCCGGCTTCTTCAGCGTCGTACTTTTCCAGCTGAACGCCCGTTTCCTTGAAAAATTCCAGGGAAAAGGCATCGGGATACCCCTGCTCGTAAATCACGCGCTTGATGCCGGCGTTGATGATCATTTTGGAGCACATGGAGCAGGGCTGATGGGTGCAGTACAGGGTGGCGCCGTCGATGCTGATGCCCAGCTTGGCGGCCTGTAGGATAGCGTTTTGCTCCGCGTGGCAGGCGTAGCATACCTCCGCCCGGGTGCCGCTTGGAATGCCCAGCTTGCGCCGCAGGCATTCGCCCTTTTCCACGCAGGTCTTCATGCCGGCCGGCGCGCCGTTGTAGCCGGTGGTCATGATTCGTTTGTCCTTGACGATCACCGCGCCGATGGCCCGGCCCGGCGCGTAGCAGCTGGTCCAGGAAGCGATCAGCCGCGCCATTTTCATAAAGCGGATATCCCATTTATCCATGGCAGCACACCTCTTTCTGATAAAGCGGAAGGAAGAAAAGCATCATTTTCTGCTCCTGTTCGCAGGCGTACAGGGCCTTTTCCGAATACTCCCGGCCGTCGCCCGTCCGGGTGTCGGAAATGGCCCGGCAGGCAGCGTAAGGCACCTGCATTTCATAGCAGCACTGGGCGATGGCGCCGCCCTCCATATCGCAGGCCGCGGCGTCAAAGGCGGTGCTGAGGAAGTCCTTTTTCTCCGTGCCCACGATGAACTGATCCCCGGTGGCGATGGAGGCGCTTTCTGTGCGGATGCCGGCCGCCTGCGCGGCCCGTTCCAGCAGGGCAGTCAGGCGCCCGTCGCAGGGAATGTGCACGATGTTGGGGCCGGAAATCAGCCCCAGGGGATCGCCGATGGGGGTGGTGTCGATGTCATGCTGCACGGCGCTGCGGGCGATCACCATATCGCCGATCTGCAGGGAGGAGCGCAGGGCGCCGGCCACGCCGATGTTCAGAAGCTCCGTCACGCCGCATTGAAGGATCATGCCCAGGGCGCACAGGGCGGCGTGCACCTTGCCGATGCCGCACCGGGCCAGGCATACGGGTACGCCCCGCAGGGTGCCCAGGTAATACCGGGTGTAGCCGATGGTGCGTTCTTCCGTTTGTTCCATTTGGGCGCGCAGGCCGTCAATTTCCTTGTCCATAGCGCCGATGATGCCCAGCATGCTGATCATCCTCCCTTACGCTCTGGGGTCTATGCGGTCGTAATACGCCGCCAGGTTCCGGCCGCAGAGGCCGGCCAATTGTTCTTCCGTCAGGCCGCGGCCACGCAGGGCGTCCAGCAGCCGGGGAAAATCCTGGGGGCCGTTCATGCCCCGGGGTTTACATTCGATGCCGTCGAAATCGGAGCCGAAACCGATCTGCTTTTCGCCGCCCACGTCGATCATGTGGATCACGTGGTCGCAGATGGTTTCGATGGTGGCGACGCCGCCGTCATCCAGGAAATACGGGTAAAAATTCACGCCCACATAGCCGCCGGCGCTAAACATCGCACGCAGCTGGTCGTCGGTCAGGTTCCGGCAGTGGCCGCACAATGCTTTGCAGCAGCTGTGGGACGCCAGGGGCGTGACGCCCATCTCCAGCAAATCATAAAACCCGCGTTCATTCAGGTGGGAGGTGTCCGGCGCAATGCCCAGCCGCACCATTTCCTTCACCGCTTCCCGGCCGAAGGGCTTCAGGGGCGTGACGGCATCCGCCTTGGCGGGAGTGCCCACGCAGTTTTCGTAGTTCCAGGTCAGCGCCGCCATGCGCACGCCGCGCCGGCGCCAGGTTTCCAGCAGGGAAAGATTATTTTTCAGCAGGTCGCACCCTTCCACAGACAGGATGTAGGCCGTTTCGCCTTCCCTGGCGTCGCGGTAGTCGGTCAGCTTTTTCCATCCGGCGGCCAGCAGCTTTTCTTCCTCCGCCTGCATTTTTTCAAATGCCCGCGCAATATGCTTTTCATCGTTTTTTCCGCCGACGAACATGGCCAGGGTCTGAACGGTGACGCCGCCTGCCTTCAGCCGGTCGAGCGTCACGTCCTTGGGGGTTTCCGGATGCATGGCCAGGGAATACAGGGTGTCGGCATGGGTATCAAACAGGATCATGCCAGGAACCTCCTTGCGTTGGAAAGGGAGGAGTACAAGCGCCTCACAGCTCCACGATTTCTGCGTTGTCCACGGCGGCTTGAATCAACGCTTCCTGATCCAGCTGCGCTTCGCCCTTCTGGATCATGGCCATCTTGGGCTTGGTGGCGGGATGCCGGGGCGTGAACACGGTGCAGCAGTCCTCGTAGGGCAGGATGGACGTATCGTACGTGCCGATTTTTTTGGCGTATTCCATGATGTCGATCTTGTCAAAGCCGATCAGCGGCCGGAACACGGGCATCTGCACCACTTCGTTGGTGGTGGCCAGGGCCTCCATGGTCTGGCTGGCCACCTGGCCGATGGATTCGCCGGTGATCAGGGCCAGGGCCCCTTCCTTTTCGGCGATTTTTTCGGCGATGCGCATCATGTAGCGCCGCATGATCAGCGTGGTGTAATCCTCCGGGCATTTTTCGTGGATCTGCATCTGGATGTCGGTGAAGGGCACCACGTACACCCGGATGCCGCAGCAGTATTCGCTGAGGATCTTGGCCAGGTCCAGCACCTTCTGCCGGGCGAATTCGCTGGTGTAGGGGAAGGAATGATAATGCACCGCCACCAGCTGCACGCCCCGCTTGGCGATCATGTAGCCGGCCACCGGGCTGTCGATGCCGCCGGACAGCAGCAGGGCCGCCTTGCCGCCGGTGCCCACCGGCATGCCGCCCGCCGCGGGGTACACCTTGCAGTACAGGTAGGCCTGGTCCCGGATTTCCACGCTCAGGATGTGCTCCGGTTTGCGGACATCCACCTTCAAATGGTCTTCGTTGCGCATCAGTACGTATTCGCCGATTTGGGCGTTGATCTGCGGCGACTCCAGAAAATAATGCTTGTCGGACCGGCGGGCTTCCACCTTGAAGGTGCCGTTCACGTCCTTCATCAGCTCGTTGGCCTGCTGGCAGATGGCCTCGAAATCGTCCTTTTCGATTTCCACGGCCGGCGCCACGGAATGGACGCCGAACACCTTGCACACCCGCTGCATGCACGCGTCGGCGTCGTCCATATCGCTGATGAACACCCGGGCGTCGTGCAGCCACACCTTGCCCCCGAAGGGCTTGGCGGCTTCCTTTACCCGGGCCACCAGCGCCCGCAGGAAATAGGGCCGGTTCAGGCCCTTCAGATAAATTTCGCCGTAGCGAACCATCAGCAGCTTTCGCATGGTTTTCTTCCCCTTATCGTCTGGTAAATTTGGATAAAACGGCGTATTGCCGCGCCAGCGCCTGCACGGTCAGGCGCATTTCCTCCGCCGTGTTGTCGGGGCAGAGGGAGAATCGCAGCGCCGATTCGGCCTGCTTTTGCGGCGTATGCATGGCTTTGAGCACCGAGCTGATCTTTTGCTTCCGGGAGGAGCAGGCGGAGCCCATGCCGATGTAAATGCCCTCGCCTTCCAGGGCGTGCAGCATGGTTTCCGACCGCACCGGCGGCAGCGACACATTCAGGATGTGCGGCGCGGAGGCTTCCTCCTCCGGGTCCGGGCCGTTCACCGCGGCGCAGGGCAGCGCTTCCCGGATGCCACGCCACAGCAGCAGCTTGTTTTCCCGCATGTCGTTTTCCTTGGGGTATTGCCGGATGGCCGCCAGCAGGCCGGCGATGCCCGGCGTATTTTCCGTGCCGGATCGCAGGGTGTTTTCCTGGCCGCCGCCGATCTGCCGGGCGGCAAGGGATACCCCCGGCGCTGTCACCAGGGCGCCGATGCCCTTGGGCGCGTGGATCTTGTGGCCGGACAGGGCGTAGGTGTCCGCGCCGGTATGCAGCATATCAAAGGGCAGTCGCAGAAAGCCCTGCACGCCGTCCACGTGGAAGTGCGCGCCCGGCGCACGCTTTTTCAGCAGCGTGCCGATTTCCTTCAGGGGCTGCACCGCGCCGGTTTCGTTGTTCACCTGCATACAGCACAGCAGCACGGTATCCGGGGTGATCAGGGCGGAGAGGGCGTCCAGATCCACCAGGCCCCGGGCATCGTAGGGGATTTCCCGGCAGGCAAGGCCGGAGGCCAGGCAGGCTTCCCGGACGGCGGGGTGTTCGCCGGCGCTGTAAAGCACCGTGCCTTCCCCGTGGGCCCTCACGGTTTTGCCCAGGATGGCCAGGTTGTCGCTTTCTGTGCCGCCGGAGGTGAAAATGACGCTGCTGCCCGCGGGAGCATGCACCGCCTGCAGGATCTCTTCCCGGCAGGCGCGCATCATTTTTTCCGTTTTCAGGGCCGGGGCATACAAAGCGGAAGGATTGAAATAATCCTCCCGCATGGCAGCCGTCACCGCTGCCACCGCCGCGTCGCAGGGACGGGTGGTGGCGCTGTTATCCAAGTAAATGGGCATGCGTTCCTCCGTCAGTTGATCTGCCACACGCCCTGAGACAGGCTGCGCTTGATCATGCCCGTCATTTCTTCGCTGGGCTCAATGATGATGATGCGCTTCTGGCCGTCCTTCTGGAAGTAGAAATACAGCAGCTCGGCGTCCCGGTTCAAAAACCAGTTGGTGCGCTTGATGCCCTGCATGTTGATGTAGCGCTGGAAGGAACCGGAGGCCACCAGGCCGCAGGCTTCCACGTTGCGCAGGTTCATGGTGCCCAGGTTCTTGCGCTTTTTGTTGTTGTACACCTGGGCAAAATCCATCTGCCCGTTGGTGAAGGTGTACTCATATTCCGTGCGCACCCGGTCCCGGCGCAGGAAAATGAGCACGGCCGCGGCGCCGAACACCAGGAACAGCGCCAGGGCCAGGAAAAAGTCCCGGCTGAAGCCGGTCATGCTCAGGGCCTGGGTCATGGTATTCATGAAGAAAAAGGCCACGATCGCCATCAAAACCCAGGTGATGTTCACCAGAATGTAGGCTACCGTCTGGAATCCCTTGTTGCGCATGCCGACGACTTCTTCCAGAAATTGATCCATCATGATTGCATTCCTCCCAATGAATAAAATGTCAGGCCATGATCAATGTAACGATGGCGCCCACACACAGGCCGCCGGCCACTTCCAGCGGGGTGTGGCCCACCAGTTCTTTCAGTTCCTTTTCCGTGATCCGCTGCCCCTCAATGAGCACTTCGTGCAGGATCCGGTTCAGCACCGCGCCCTGCCGTCCCGTTTCCCTGCGCACGCCCATGGCGTCGTAGATCACCACGGCGGCCAAGGCGAAGGCCAGGGCGAATATGGCGCTGCCCGTGCCTTCCCGGATGCCGGTCATCAGCATCAGGGAGAAAACGAAGGCGGTGTGGGATGAGGGCATGCCGCCCATGCCGAACCAGCGGCGCCAGTCCATTTTCTTTTCGATCAACAGGGTGATGAGCACCTTGAGGGCCTGGGCCGCTACCCAGGAAAAGCAGGCGCACTTGAGCACGTCGTTTTGCCGCATATCCAGGAAAAAGCGCATGGGGCATCCCTCTTTTTCTCAGTTTTCCCTTTCCAGCGTCGCGTCCGCCAGCGCCGTTAAAAACGCGGCCTTTTCCCCAAAGACGGCCAGGGCGGCCTTGGCGTGGCGGATGTGGTCGGCGGCGTCCTGCCTGGCCCAGTCCATGCCCACGCAGGCGGGCCAGGTCAGTTTGCCTTCTTCCTCGTCCTTACCGGTGCTTTTGCCCAGCTTGTCCGGGTCGCCCTCGATGTCCAGCAGGTCGTCCACGATCTGGAAGGCCATGCCCAGGTGATAGCCGAAGCGGCGGCCCGCTTCGATCTGCGTGGCGGAGGCGCCGCCCAGCATCAGCCCGGCCACCACCGGCGCGGTCAGCAGCGCGGCGGTTTTGCCCTGGTGAATGTCCCGCACCAGGTCCATGTTGGGCTCTGTGCCCTGCATGGTCACATCCAGGGTCTGCCCGGCCAGCATGCCGCTGACCCCGGCGGCCCGGGCCATTTCGCCCAGCGCTTCCAGCGCGCGGGGATGCCGGCTTTGCGCCATCACTTCAAAGGCGTGGGTCAGCAGCGCGTCGCCGGCCAGAATAGCCAGCGCTTCCCCGTACACCACATGGTTGGTGGGTTTGCCCCGGCGCAGGGTGTCGTTGTCCATGGCCGGCAGGTCGTCGTGGATCAGGGAATAGGCGTGGATCATTTCCACCGCGGCGGCGAAGGGCAGGGCGTCCTGCGCGTTTCCGCCGGCCATTTCGCAGGCGGCCAGCGTCAGGATACCCCGCAGCCGTTTCCCGCCGGAGAGCAGGCTGTAGCGCATGGCGTCTTTCAGCGCGTCCGGCGCGCCGGCCATGGGCAGCGCTTCCAGCGCCTGTTCCACCTGCTGCTTGTAGGTGTTCATTTGGGTTTCCGTGTTCATGGCGCGTCCTCCATGGGCTGTACCTGGCCGCCGGACAATTCCAGCATTTTCTTTTCGGCGGCGGACAATTCCTCCGTCAGGGCCTTGGACAGCTTCATGCCGTCCTCATAGGCTTTCAGCGTTTCGTCCAGGGGCAGGCTGCCGCCTTCCATTTTGCGGATCAGGCCTTCCAGCTCCATCAGCTTTTCTTCAAACGTGGGCTGCTTCTTCGCCAAAGGGATCCTCCTTCCGGATATCGACGGTGCGGACCTGGATCCGGCCGTCCTGCAAAAGCAAAGTCATTTCGTCCGCGGCTTCCTCCACGCTGGTGACGGCCTTTTTTCCGCTGCGCACCACCGCGTATCCGCGGCTCAGGGCCTGCCGGGGCCCCAGGGCGTTCAATTTGTCGGCCAGCAGCGTCACGCGGGCGCGCCGGGCGGTCATTTGTTTTTCCATCACGCTCTGCAGCCGCTGCTCCATCAGTCTTGCCCGGGCCTGCAGGCCCTGCAGCTGGGCCGCTGGATGGCGGGCGGCCAGTCGCTTTTCGTAAAACGCCAGGCGGGACTGCAGGGAAAGCACCTTGTTCTGCGCGGCCTTGCCCAGGCTTTCCCGCATTTTCTGGATGGTGGCTTCCAGCGCGGCGCGTTCCGGTACGCACAGCTCCGCCGCAGCGGAGGGTGTGGCGGCCCGTACGTCGGCGGCCAGGTCGCTGAGAGTCACGTCCACTTCGTGGCCCACGGCGGATACGATGGGCACCGGGCAGGCGGCGATGGCCCGCACCACGATCTCCTCGTTGAAGGCCCACAGATCCTCCAGGGATCCGCCGCCGCGGCCCACGATGATCACGTCCACCTGGGGCAGCACGGAAATTTCCGCGATGCCCCGGGCAATATCCTCTGCCGCGCCTTCGCCCTGCACCTGCGCGGGCCGCAGGATGATCTGCATGGCGGGATACCGCCGGCGCGTCACCGTGGCGATGTCGTGGATCACCGCGCCGGAACGGCTGGTGACCACGCCGATGGCCCGGGGCAGCAGGGGCAGCTGCCGCTTTTTCGCGACGTCGAACAACCCTTCCTTCAGCAGCTTGTTTTTCAGCGCTTCCAGCTTCAGGTACAGTTCGCCCACGCCGTCCCGGGTGATGGTTTCCGCGTAGAACTGATAGCTGCCGGACACCGTGTACAGGCCCACCGCGCCGGTAAGCACCACCTTCATGCCGCTTTCAGGCACGAAGTCGATGCGCTGGGCATACTGCCGGTAGCACACGCATTGGATGCGGCTCTGTTCGTCCTTCAGGGTGAAATACCAGTGCCCGGAGGCATAGCGCTTGAAATCGCTGATTTCGCCCCGGAGGGACAGGAAACGCAGGCTGGGGTCGCTGGCCAGCGCCCGGCGCACGTAATCGTTCAGTTCGGTAACGCTCAGTGTCCAGGCCATGGTCAGTGTGCCTTCCGTTCGGCGGCTTCGATGGTGTTTTCCATCAGCATGCCGATGGTCATTTTGCCTACGCCGCCGGGAACGGGGGAGAGGTAGCCGGCCACCTTCTCCACATTTTCAAAATCCACGTCGCCCACGACTTTGCCGTCCACCCGGTTGATGCCCACGTCGATCACGGCGGCGCCGGGCTTCACCATATCGGCGGTGACGAACCGGGGCTTGCCCACGGCGGCCACCAGGATGTCGGCCCGGCGGGTGTGGGCGGCCAGATCCACCGTTCGGGAATGGCACAGCGTCACGGTGCAGTTTTCATTCAGCAGCAGCATAGCCACCGGCTTGCCCACGATGTTGCTGCGGCCGATGACCACCGCTTCTTTCCCTGCCAGGGGGATCTGGGCTTTTTTCAGCATGTACAGAATCCCCTTGGGGGTGCAGGCGACGACGCCGCTTTGGCCGGTGAACAGCCTGCCGGCATTTTCGATGTGGAAGCCGTCCACGTCCTTTTCCGGCGCGATGCGCCGCAGAGCCACGGCTTCATCCAGATGCCGGGGCAGGGGCAGCTGCACCAGGATGCCGTCGATGCGCGGGTCCCGATTCAGCTGTTCGATCTGCGTCTCCAGATCCTGCTGGCTGGTTTCCTGGGGCAGCCGGATGGTTTCCGACAGCAGGCCCAGGTCCTCGCAGGCCTTTCCCTTGTTGCGCACATACACCTGGCTGGCAGGGTCGTCGCCCACCAGGATCACGGCCAGCCCGGGCGTTTTACCCCGGGCTTTCAGTGCGTCCGCCCGCAGCTTCAAATCCGCCATCAGTCCGGCGGCCAGGGCTTTGCCATCCAATAAAACGGCCATGTCAAGCGTTCTCCTTGCGATATTTTTCCAGGCCGATCAAGGCAACGCCCACGGCGTTGTCGCCGGAAAATTCCGGCCGGCCAAAGTGCAGCCGCAGCCCCAGGCGGCGTTTTTCGTTGCGTTCCAGCAGAAGATCCCGCAGCAGGCGGGAGGAGGCCACGCCGCCGGCAATCAGCATATCGTAAACGCCGGTCTTTTCCGCCGCGGCGGCCAGCATCCGCAGCACCGTGCGGCACAGCACGCCGTACACTTCCGCGGCGATGTCCTCCGGCGTTTCTTTGGCGGTGATGCGCCGCATCAGCTGGGCTTCCGCTCCGGACAGGTGGCAGCTGATCCCGTCCCTGGCCATACTGACCGGCAGGGGATGGCGGGAAACGCCGCGGACCGCCAGCTGCTCCAGATGCGGCCCGGCAGGGAAGGGCAGCGACAGGGCCACGCCGACCCGGTCCACCAGCTGTCCGGCGTGCAGGTCCACGGAGGTGCCCAGCGGCGTCAATTCCTCATGCCGAGACAGCAGTACGTCGGTGGTGCCGCCGGACAGGTGCAGCGCGACAAACGTGTCGCCCTGCAGTCCGCTGCCGTACCGGGCTGCGGCCACATGCCCCCGCTGGTGGGTGGTGGCATAGAACGGCACCCCCAGCGCAGCAGCCAGGGCCTTGCCCTGCTGCAGGCCCACCTGGAAAACCGGCATATAGGATGCGTCCCCGTCCCGGGGAGAGGCGGAGGCGCAGACACAGGTGATGGGCTCGCCGGCTGTTTGCAGAAGCGGCAGCAGCACGTCATTCAGCTGCCTTACATGCGCAAACACGGCCTCGCTTTGGCGAAGGCCGCGTTCTCCTGCCGGAACAGGCAATAATTTCCGCAGCTGCCGGGGTTCCTCCTGGGGACGGCAAAGCGCGGCAGACGTGGTGTAATTGCTGGTGTCGATGCCAAGGCAAAGCATCAGGCGTTTTCCTCGGCATCCCGGTTTTTGAGCAGCGTGGCCAGCACGCCGTTGACAAATTTGCCGGCAGTAGGCACGTCGTAACGCTGGGAAAGCGCCACGGCTTCGTTGATGATGACGGCGTCCGGCGTCTGGCGGGCATAGCACAGTTCGTACGCGGCCACCCGCAGCACGGCGTGGTCCACCTTGGCGATGCGGTCCAGGGTCCAGCCCTTCAGGGCGCGCTCGATGGCGGCGTCGATTTCCTCCGCGTGCCGGGAAACGCCCTGCAGGATGTCGTCGATATACTGCTGGTCGTCTTCCTCAGGCGTGAATTCAATCAGGCCGCGCAGCGTGTCTTCGCCGCCGTCGCCGCCCAGCATGCTTTCAAATACCATCTGCACGGCTGCAGCCCGTGCCGATTTTCGAGCCATGGGATTGTACCCCTCTTACATGAATTTATTCTTCGGTTCCGTTTTCGTCCGCGGGCTGTTCGGGCTGATCCTTCACGGCCTGCATGACGCGCTGCACTTCCTCCTGGCTGGCGCGGTAGGGCACCTGCTGCTTTGGAGGAAACAGCTTGTTGATCTTCGCGGTGATCCAGGCTTTCTTGTCCTTCACGCCGCCGATAAACAGGCCCGCGGCCATCAGCACGGCGATGAGCACCGTTTTCCAAAAGCCCAGGGCCAGGAACAGAAGGGCCAGCACCATGGCGACGAAAGCAAAGAAAATGGCGCATTCCGCGGTGCCGACCTGGAATATTTTCGCGGTCAGTTCCTTGCGCTTGTTTTCATTCTGTTCACTCATGTTCATTTCCCTCCTTCACGGGTTCCTCATCCGGGACGGGTTCCGCTGCCGTTTCTGGCGCTGTTTCGTCCGGCGTTTCCATGATAATGGTTTCATCTGCCGTCAGGCTTTCTTCCTCCGCGGCAGGCGCTTCTTCGGCTGCTTCTTCGTTCAGGGCTTCTTCAACAGCCTGCGGCATTTCTTCGGCGGTTTCTTCCGGCGCCGGATTTTCGTCCGCGGGGGCCTCCGGAGCGGCTTCCTCCGTTTCTGGCGCTTCCGCGGCTTCTTCCTTGGGCGGCTCCGGCATGTTGGCGGGCTGTTCCGGCCGGCCGAAGATCCGCTGGTGCAGCGGCACCTTGGCTTTGGGCTGCTCTGCTGCGGGCTTTTCCTGGGCAGCGGCCTGTTCCCCGGCGGGCACCAGATACGGCGAATCGCCGATGTCGCCGCCGGCGGTTTCCACAGATACGCGCACTTCCTTGACCTCGATCCCGGAGGACGCCACCAGGTATTGCTTGATCTGCTTTTGCAGGGAGGCAACGGCCAGGGGGATGGAGATGTTGTTGGCCAGGGAGATGCGCAGATCCACCGTGACGCCTTCCCGGGCGTTGCGGATCTTCATGGAATCCAGCTTGATTTCCTCGTGCATATCCACGCACTTCTGCACCAGGTTTTCGATGGCCTTCACGGCGATGCGCAGTTCGCCGTTATCCGTCTGCTGCACGATGAATTCGTGCCGCCCGCCGGACAGGGTGCGGGGAAGGGTGAACAGATAAATGGCAAACAGCACCAGCGCGGCGCCGCCTGCGATGCAGACGATCCGCGTGCCCATGGGCAGGGCTTCGCCCAGCACGCCGGCAAACTGCAGGCCGCCCACGAACAGGAAAATGCCGGCGGCGGCCGTCAGCAACGCGCCGAAAAACAGGATCAAACGATCCCAAAACTTGATTTTCATAGCGATGTCTCCTTACGCGTCCTCAGGCGCGCTTCCGTCCGCCGGGACGCTTGGGGCGGGCAGGCTTATTCTGCTCCTCAGCCGGGGCCTCGGGGGCCGGGGCTTCCTCCTGCGTGATTTTTTCTTCCGTCGCTTCCACCGCTTTTTCTTCCTCGGCCTTCACTTCTTCCACGGTGGCGTCCAGCTTCGCTTCCTCAGCCAGCACTTCCTCGTTGAATTCGGCGGCCGCGTCGGAAATCTTTTCCGCGGCTTCCTCCGCCGTTTCCGCGGTGGGGGCTTCCTCGATGGCTTCCTCGGCTTTTTCGGCGATTTCTTCAATGACGGTTTCTTCGGGTTTGGTCTCCTCAGCGGGCTTTTCCGGCGCGGCCAGCACCGGGTTCTTGGCGGCTTCGATGCTGGTCTGGGCGGCCTTCTTTTCTTTTTCGAAGCTGACGCCCTGCACATGCACGTCCACCCGGACCACATGCAGCCCGGTCAGGCTTTCCAGCGCGCGGCGCACGTTTTCCTGCACCTCGCCGGCCACCTTCTGAATGGGCTTGCCGTATTCCACGATGATGTAGAGGTCCACGGCGGCCTCCTGGCTGCCCACTTCCACCTTCACGCCCCGGGTGATGTTCCGATTGCGGCCCAGAATTTCGCTGAAGCCGCCGCTGACGCACATGCCGGCAATGCCATCCACTTCATTGGCCGCCACGCCGGCGATGGTGGCAATCACTTCATTGGCATAAGTAATCGTACCGCCGTTCTGCAGATCCACATCCACCTTCACGGGGAGATTTTCCTTTTTCTGTGGCATGCAAAAGCACCTCCTTACAGGGATAATCCAGTATAACAGATTTTTGGCCGTTTGGCAACTGTTTACTGCGCGCAACTATTATTTTCAGCCAAAAAGATGCAATTCATTCCCTTGGGACCGCATCCGGGGGCGCAAGCGCGTCCGCCGGCGCCTGAAAGAGGGAAACGGATGAAACAAAGAAAGACCGCGGCAGCGATCTTTCTTGATGCGGCGGTTACGGCGTGATCCGGTTGGGGCCGCGGAACAGGAACATGACTTCCTTGATCGTGATGCCCAGCAGCAGCATGGTCAGCCGGTCCACGCCCAGGCCAAAGCCGCCGTGGGGCGGGCAGCCGTAGCGGAAGAAGTCCATGTAGAATTTCACGTCTTCGCCCAGGCCCTTTTCGTCGGCCTGCCTGCGCAGCTGCTCGTAGCGGTGTTCGCGCTGGGCGCCGGTGGTGATTTCGGTGCCGCGCCAGATCAGGTCGTAGCCCAGGGGCATGCCCTTTTCATCCCGCATGTGGTAGAAGGCGCGCTTTTCCGGGCCGTAATCGGTAACGAACAGGAATTCGTGGCCGAATTTGTCCATGCTCAGTTTGGCGCACAGGCGCTCGGCGTCGGTGGTCAGGTCGTTCTTTTCGCTGTCGTCCACTTTGTAGCCGTAGCGTTCTTCCAATTCCTTGTACACGTCGGCCAGCTTCATTTCGGGGAAGGGCAGCGTGGGCACCACAGTGTCCAGGCCGTAGAGCGCCTGGATCTGGTCGCCGTATTTTTCTTTCACGTTTTTCAGGGCGTACTGCAGCATCTCCGCTTCAAAGGCCATCACGTCCCGGAAGGAGGTGATGTAGCTCATTTCCACGTCGAAGCCGGTGAATTCGGTGGCGTGCTTGTTGGTGAAGCTCTTTTCCGCCCGGAACACGGGGCCCACTTCAAAGATGCGGTCGAACCCGGCGGCCATGGCCATCTGCTTGTAGAACTGGGGGCTCTGGGACAGGTACGCCTTGCGGTCGAAGTATTTGAGCTCGAACACGTCGCTGCCCGATTCGCTGGCGGCGCCGATCAGCTTGGGGGTGTGGATTTCCATGAAGTTTTTGTCCAGGCAGAACTGCCGCATGGAAGCCACCAATTCCGTCTGCGCCTTGAAGATCAGGGTGTTTTTATCGCTGCGCAGGTCCACCCAGCGGTAATCCATCCGGCTGTCGATGGCGGCGTCCTTGGTTAAGGGCAGGGGCTCGGCGATGGAGAGGATTTCCATTTCTTCCGGCAGCATTTCCTTGCCGCCCATTTTTACGTATTCGTTGGCCACCACGGGGCCGATGCAGGTGACGACGGATTCCACGGTCAGCTGATCCACTTTGGCGGCCAGCTCGGGATACTTTTCCTTTTCAATGGTCACCTGAAGCCGGCCGGTATGATCCCGGATCACCAGGAAGGCCATGGTGCGCTTGTTGCGCAGATTTTCCACAAAGCCCTGGATTTTGTTGGTTTCGCCGCATTTGACGTTGGCGATGAGGGAACGGTCCATGTTTGATGCATCTCCTTATCCTGTGTTACTGAAGGGTCCGGGCGATCTGTTCGGCCGCCTGATCCAGCGGGAATTCCTTTTCTTCCTTGGTTTCCATGTTGCGCAGCTTGACGACGCCCCGCTCGTATTCCTCGCCGCCCACGATGGCCACGTATTTGGCCCCGATCTTATCGGCGAATTTGAACTGCGCCTTCAGGCTGCGGCCCGCCACGTCGCAGTCGGCCTTGACGCCGCAGTCCCGCAGGGCCTGGGTGAATCCGAAAGCGGGGATTTTCATGTCCGCCCCCAGATTGGCCACATACACGTCGGTGGTGGAGGGCATGGGGGGCAGCAGGTTCTGGTTTTTCAGCTCGATCAAAATGCGTTCCGCCCCGATGCCAAAGCCCGCCGCCGGGGTGGCGGGGCCGCCCAGCTGCTCCACCAGGCCGTCGTACCGGCCGCCGCCGCACAGGGCCAGGCCTTCCCGGCCGGACTGCATGATGATTTCAAACACCGTCTTGGTGTAGTAATCCAGGCCGCGCACGATGTGGGGGTCCACGGAGAAGGGAATGTTCCGGGCAGCGAGCAGGGATTGCAGCTGGGCAAAATGCTCCCGGCATTCATCGCACAGGAAATCCAGGATCACCGGCGCGTCCTGCACGATCTGCTTGCATTTTTCTTCCTTGCAGTCCAGGATGCGCAGGGGATTCTTTTCAAACCGCGCCTGGCAGGTTTCGCACATATCGTGGATGCGGTCGCCCAGATACGCTTTCAGCGCTTCATGGTACCGGGGACGGCACTGGGGGCAGCCGATGGAATTGATGTGCACCGTCAGGCTTTTCAGCCCCAGGCCCTTCAAAAGCCCCATCAGGGTGGAAATCAGCTCCGCCTCCACCGTGGGCTCCTTGCCGCCGAAGCATTCCATGCCGAACTGGTGATGCTCCCGCAGCCGGCCGCTTTGCGGGTTTTCGTAGCGGAAGATGGGGGCGTTCAGGTAATACATTTTGCAGGGCAGGGTTTCGGCGAACAGGTGGTTTTCGATGAAGGAGCGCACGGCCCCGGCGGTGCCTTCGGGCTTCAGGGTGATGGAGCGGTCGCCCTTGTCCTTGAAGGTGTACATTTCCTTCTGCACGATGTCGGTGGTGTCGCCAACGCCCCGCAGGAACAGTTCCGTATGCTCGAACACCGGGGTGCGCACTTCCCGGTAGCCGGCCAGGGCGGCGGCTTCCCGTTCCTTTTGCTCGATCCATTGCCACAGGTACGCGTCCTGCGGCAGCATATCCCGTGTGCCCTTTGGCGCTTGTGTCAGCATGAAATCCTCCTTAAAAAAATACGCCCATGCCTTGCGCATGGGACGAAGTGTGCCTTCGCGGTGCCACCCAGCTTGCATGGCGACGCGCCATGCCGCTTTTGCCTGATAACGCAGGGGCTGCGCCCGGAATCGGGTCAGGCTCAGGGGTGTCCCGTCCGGCGTGCGGCGCGCTGCTTTCAGCCGGGGCAGCGCTCTCTTTGCCCGCAAAAACCGGATTTCTTCCCGTCACGGCCTGTACGCCCCATTATAATGGGAAACGGATTTTCTGTCAATAAAAACCGCGCGAAATGCAGGCCGGCGGGAAGAAACAGGCGGCGGTTACGAGCCGGCCAGGCTTTCCAGCCGCGCCAGACGCCCGGCCAGCGCTTCGCGGAACGCGGGCGTTTCCTCCGTTTCGCCCAGATAATCCTTGCACAGGGCAATCAGGTCCTGCACGGCGGACTGCAGATCCTCCAGGCGCATGGACATTAGATCCCGCTGCACCTTCAGCCGGTCGTGCGTTTCCACCGGATTCTGACGCGCCCGGCGCGCCAGGGATTCCAGGGCGGACAGGATCACGCGCACGTCGGGATCGTCCGTGTCCGCCGGCAAAACAGCCTGGGCCTGCGGGCAGGGCAGCCCTTCCTGCGCCAGCTCCCGGCACACCTGGTCGATCAGCTGGGGCTTTTTGCGCAGGATCGAGCGGTATTTGTTCTGGTGGCGCAGCATCAGCGTTTTGTCTCCGTTGGACAGGTCCGTCACGCAGGCGCGGACGGACCGGCCCTGGCCCCGGGCCATCAGCAACCGGCGAAGCAGGGTGTGCACTTCCTCCGGGGTGAAGGTTTCAAAAGGCGCCGCCCGGCGCAGGGATTCGCCGCCCTGATCCCGCAATTGCATGTAATAATAATTCCGCACGCTGTTGGGCTTGCGGCCCAGGGTGCGGCCCATGCGCTCAAATACGTCCCGCAGGGTGTCGCCGTTTTCCGCGGCGGCCCGGATCTCCTTCCAGAGCAGATCCACTTCCGCCTGCTGCCAGCCGGAGCGGCGCATCGTTTCCGTCATGTTATCTCCCTCCGTTTTCCCTTTTCTTCCAACATAGTATGTGCGGAAAAACCGGGAAAATACATCCGCTGCTGCCGAAAACGGGAAGGAAAGGGATAGTATTTCGGCTTTCTTACAAATTTTTTTCGTTTTCCGTGGAACAAAACGGCTTTGTCATTCGTCTATATGGGTGAGGTGACGAAAGATGAGTACATTGCTTTCAATGACTTCGGCGGAAAACAATCCCACCTTCCTGACCATTGACGAAGAAGAAAAGGCCGTGTATGTGGACGGCGAATTATGTGATTTGACCCAGCAGGAATTTTCCCTTTTGAACGAACTGGCCCAGAACGCCGACAGGCCCGTGTCCCGGGAAGAACTGCTGCGGGACGCGTGGGGCTATGCCTGCCCGGGGGAAACCCGCACGGTGGACGTGCATGTGCAGCGGCTGCGGCGCAAGCTGGGCTTTGCCTGCATTGAAACGGTGTACCGCAGGGGATATAAATTAAAGGCCCAGATGGTGTAACGGGGGAACGTGCGCCTTCTCCGGCGGCGGAGAAAGCGCCAAGAGCCATTTTTGCAGACGGGAACGCGAGAGGGACATCCTTTTTCTAATTTCTAATCGATGAAAATATGTTTGATGTCTGATGGCTTTACTTCGTTGAACGTCTTGTTGCCGATCGCGTTGAGAAGCTTTTCAATCTGAATTGCTGCGTGAGAATATGTTGTGTAGGCTACGTTCACTTTCTCGCGCGATAGCCATTTCAGAGCGTATTCAGCTACAGTCACTTTCTCACTGATGCAGTTTTTTCGTTTTGCTTGTATTCGTCGCGCGCTTGAAGCGCTTCGACTTAAGATTCGCCATAAAACCAAAGATCCTTGTAACGACAAGCGCAGCGTCCGTTAGGACGCTGCTTGAGATGCTGCTTTTTCGCGCGCAGCATTTACGGTCTGACTCCTGTGTATGTCAAGTGAAGATGATAGACGTATGTATCAGTGTCTTTGTTGCTACCGATGCTGCTGACTTTAATCGTTACATCGTCGTCTGGGTTGTCGATCTCAAATACGACGCGAATGATCGGCTGTTCGTAGCTCCAGACATCAGAAGTTGGCTCTTGCGCATATTGCGGGATATAGCCGTCGATGCACTTGACACTGTTCTGATATGCTTCGACTTTGAACTCGTGTGCGAAGTAGGTGACTGCTTTTTTTATTGGTTGGAAAATGAAGCTCACGACGAGGTAATACTGACGACCCATGATTTTGACTGAGTGACCATTATACGAGATAGAAGCTGCGTCAAACTCGATCGTGTCGAATATGTAGCTCGCTTCTTTCTCTTCTGCATATGCAGTCACAAAAAACAGACAGAAAGTGAGTACGATGCAAAGCAGTTTTTTCATGATGATTTTCTCCTTTCAAAAGAATGTCCCTCTCGCATTATTTTTTTCGTTCTTTATGCGGCTTTCCCGCTGTACATGCTGTACAGGGAAGCGTAAATGCCGCCCTTGCGGATCAATTCGTCGTGGGTGCCCATTTCCTCGATGCCTTTTTCGGTCAGCACCCAGATCACGTCGGCGTTGCGGATGGTGGTGAGCCGGTGGGCGATGGTGAAGGTGGTGCGGCCCTTGGCCAGCTCCTCCAGGGATTTTTGCACCAGCAATTCGCTTTCGTTGTCCAGGGCGCTGGTGGCCTCGTCCAGGATCAGGATGGGCGGGTTTTTCAAAAACACCCGGGCGATGGACAGGCGCTGCTTCTGCCCGCCGGACAGCTTCACGCCGCGTTCGCCGATATAGGTGTCGTAGCCGTTGGGCAATCGGACGATGAATTCGTGGGCGCCGGCCCGTTTGGCGGCCAGGATGATTTCCTCGTCGGTGGCGCCGGGCTTGCCGTAGGCGATGTTTTCCTTCACGGAGCCGGAGAACAGGTACACCTCCTGCTGCACCATGCCGATGGCGTTGCGCAGGGAATGCAGCGTCAGCCCCTGGATGTCCTTTCCGTCCACGGTGATGCGGCCGGAGGTGACGTCGTAGAACCGGGGGATCAGGTTGCACAGGGTGGTTTTGCCGGCGCCGCTGGGGCCAACCAGCGCCACGTTCTGCCCGGGGCGCACGTGCAGATCCACGTTGGAGAGCACTTCGTGGGCGGTGTCGTCGCTGTAATGGAAGCCCACGTGCTCAAACACGATTTCGCCCTGCACATCCTTCCCCAGGTCCACGGCGCCGGGGTTGTCGTGAATCTCCACCGGCGCGTCCATGATTTCACAGAAGCGCTCCACCCCCGTCATGCCGTTTTGAAACTGCTCGGTGAAGTCCACGATCCGGCGGACGGAATTGAGCAGCGTGGTGATGTAAAGCAGGTACGCGGTATAGTCGCCCACGGTGATTTTCCCGGCGGCCAGGAACAGCGCGCCGGCCACCACCACCACGATGTACATCAGCCCGTCAAAGAACCGGGTCACCGTGCCGAAGCCGGCCATGTACAGATAACGCTTCTTCTTGCAGCGGAAAAAAGTCTGGTTGCCCGTGCCGAATTTTGCCTTTTCGATTTCTTCGTTGGCGAAGGATTTGACCACCCGGATGCCCAGCAGACTGTCCTCCACCTGGGCGTTGATTTCGCCCACCTGATGGCGGGTTTCCTTGAAGGCGTCCCGCATTTTGCGGCGGAAATACCGGGTGCCGATGAACATGAAGGGCATCAGGGCAAACACCATCAGCGTCAGCGGCACGTTGACGCCCACCAGGATGACGAAGGACGCGGTGATTTTCACCAGCGCGATCAGGATCTCCTCCGGGCAATGGTGGGCAAATTCCGTCACGTCAAACAGGTCGGACGTGATGCGCGCCATGATCTGGCCCACCTTGGTGGAATTGTAGTAGGAAAAGGACAATTGCTGCAGGTGGGCAAACAGGTCGGTGCGCATGTCCGTTTCCAGCTTGGTGCCGGTCACGTGGCCCCAGTACTGCATAAAGTAATTGGCCGCGGCGTCGATGATGCGCAGCAGCAGGTACACGCCGCCCAGCTTCAGCACCCAGCCGGCGGTGATGGCGGTGTAGTCCTCCACTGCCTGATTGGTGATGGCCCGCACGATCAGAGGAAAAATGATTTCGCAGGCGGTGGTCATCAGGGCACAGAATAAATCAAACACCATTTCGCCCCTGTACTTGCGGTAATAGGGCAGGAAGCGCTTCAATAAATGGCTCAGCTTCATTCGCGGTTGGGACATGGCGCTGCCTCCTTTCAATCAGAAAAGTTATCTTTAATCTTAACAAATTCTGATTTCGGTGTCAAATAAAAAGGAACCGGAATGACCGGTTCCTTTTTGATTTTTTGCGGGTTACTGCAGGGCGGCGAAAGCTTTGTTCAGCGCCGCGCAGTCCTTCTTCCATTTGGCCACGAACTGCTTGGCCAGCTTTTCCACGTCCTTGGCGCTCTCCAGGTTCCACAGCAGAGACGCGGCCAGCACGTCGTTGCGGGAACCCACGAAAAGGGTCAGGTCGCTTACGATGTATTTGCCCTGCCGCGTCATGGGGAAGGTTTCATCCACAGCCCGTTTGTCGGTATGGTCATAGTACGCCGCGGGGTCGGCGGAAGCGCTTTGAACGCCGGGAACATCCCGGGTCCACATGTCCAGGATCATGGACAGCATGGACAGGGTTTTCTGGTCGTACGCCTTGGAAGTCACGTAGACGCTGCTGTGCCCCTGGTTGAACGCGTACTGCTTGCCCTGGGGGCCCTTGGGGAACGCCACGCAGCCCCATTCGCCTTTCATGGAGGCGAATTCGGGATTGACGGAAAAGCCCTGGCTGACGGAGCCGACGTAGAAACCGATGCTGCCTTCCTTGAAACGGGCGTTGGCGTAATCCCAGGAATCGCTTTCAACGGGCTGGTACGCGTATTTTTTGTACAGGTTTTTGCCCCATTTCAGCGCTTCCACGGTCTTTTTGGCGGACGCGCCCACCACAAACTGCTTTTTGCTGTTGAAGTGGAAGAAGTCGCCGCCGTTGGAGAAAACGGCGATGGTGTACAAATCGATTTCCGAGGCGCTGATGGGCCAGATCTTCTTCTTGGCGCCTTTTTTGGTCAGGGCGTTGATCTTTTTCAGCATGGACTCCAGCTTGTCCCAGGTCCAGGTGCCGTTGGCCTGCATATCGTAAATGGATTCCCAGTCGATCTTCGCCTTTTTCAGCACGTCTTTGTTGAAGTACAGCAGAGTGTCGCCCTGGGGAACGCCGGGATAGATCCCGTAAACGCCGCCGTTGATGGTCATCCATTTTGTGACGGTGGCATCCCACATGGGGTCGCTCAGGTCAATCAGCGTGCTCTTTTTCCAGTCGGCCAGCACATTGGCCTGCAGCAGCTTGGCCAGGCTCGTGTTGAACGGGAGGAGGATGCCCAGCTTCCCCTTGGGGTTTTTGCAGAACTGGACGGCCTTGTCCGTATACGTCATAAAATCGCCCAGCTTCGCGAAAGCGATTTTGCAGTTGTAGGTCTTTTGCAGCCACATACGGTATTGGTAGAGTTCCTCGTTGCCGTATGCGTGGTTCTTCTCCCAGTCGTCCATGGCGTACGGCAGGTAGATGAAAACGGTTTTGCCCTCAAAGTCGTAGGGCTTTCCGGTGTCGGGGTCGATTTGCACGGCGGGGTAGTTTCCCGGGGTTTCCTCCGCCGTCACGGGAATTGCGGGGGCAAACAGGAGAAGTGCAAGCAGCAGGCAAAGGACGCGTTTCATGGCAATCATTTCCTCCCCAATTGTATTATGTCAACCGCAGCGCAGGCTGCGCGTTGAGCGTCAGATCGGCGATTTCGCCCCGCATCAGCCGGTAATAGGCGGCGGAACCGATCATGGCGGCGTTGTCGCCGCACAGGGACAGAAGCGGCATGTACAGGCGGATGCCCCGGCGGGCGCAGGCCTTTTCCATTTCCCGGCGCAGCAGGCGGTTGGCGGACACGCCGCCGGCCAGGGCCATTTTTTTCAGGTTCAGGTCGTCCGCCGCCAGCATGGCCTTGTCCACCAGAAAGGACACCACCGCGTGGCGGAAGGAGGCGGCCAGATCGGCGTCGTTCAGGGAAACGCCTTTTTGCTGGGCGTTGTGCACGGCGTTGATGAAGGCGGTTTTGAGCCCGGAGAAGGAGTAGTCGTAGCGGCCTTCGGTTTTGGGCCGGGGCAGCTTCAGGGCGTAGGGGTCTCCTTCCTCCGCCAGCTTGTCCAGCAGCGGGCCGCCGGGATAGGGGATGCGCAGCACCCGGGCCGCCTTGTCGAAGGCCTCGCCGGCGGCGTCGTCCTGGGTTTGCCCGATGATGCGGTACACGCCGTAATCCTCCACGGAAAACAGGTGGCTGTGGCCGCCGGACACCACCAGGCAGGCAAAAGGCGGCGTCAGCGCAGTGTCGGAAAGGAAGTTGGCGCAGATGTGGCCTTCGATGTGGTTGACGGGGATCAGGGGTTTGCCGGCGGCAAAGGCCAGGGCCTTGGCGCAGGAAACGCCGATCAGCAGCGCGCCTACCAGCCCGGGGCCGCAGGTGACGGCCACAGCGTCCACGTCCCGCAGGGTCATGCGGGCGTCCTGCAGGGCCTGGTCCACCATCAGGTCCACCTTCTCCACATGGGCGCGGCTGGCGATTTCCGGCACCACGCCGCCGTACAGGGCGTGCAGGTCGATCTGCGTATATACCGCGTTGGACAGGATCTTCCGTCCGTCCTCGATAACGGCTGCGGCCGTTTCATCGCAGCTGGATTCGATGGCCAGGATGCGGACGTGGTCTTTTTTCCTCAGTTCCTCCGCTTGACGGCGGCTTTCGTCGATATAACTCATGCGCGTTCCTTCGTTCTGTAATAGGCAAAGATCAAAAGCAGCATCAAGCCCAGAATGGGCAGCAGCGCTTTCAGGATCTGTAGGGCGTACCAGGTGAAAAAGGGCAGGGGCATCAGGGCCATCAGCAGATCGGTTTGGGGATTCAGCAGCCACAGGTCGTTGGAAAATACTGCCTGGTGGAAGGCCCAGAACAGCCCCTGGAAATTCACGGCGCCCCAGACACCCAGGCAGGCGGCCAGGAAAAGCAGCGCCATCGCCGCCGCGGCAAAGCCCCGCACCAGACGGCGCAGGAACAGCGCCCGTTCCGACCGTTTCAGGAAGTACAGCAGCCCGGCGACCAGCACCGTGCCGCCGCCGCCGATCCAGAGTACCCATTTCAGGGCCCGCACGATCTGCCGCACATCCTGCATGTGGGTGTTTTCCTTGTCGGAAAAGGCCTGAACGGTTTTCGAGGCGTCCTGGGCGTCCGGCACGGTGATTTCGTCGGTTTTATCGTCCAGGTACCGGACGATGGCGTGGGCGTACGCGCCGTAGCGGCTGGCGGGCACATCCAGATGGCCGGTTTGTGCGAATTGCAAAAAGCCCTCGTGCATCAGGGCCTCATGAGTCACCTGGGTAGCGGCCACCGACGCGATCAGCGACAGCAGACCGATCACGCCCAGGAAAAAATACAAAACTTTTTTCATCGGTTTCCTTGCTGATCGGGGACATTGTCTGATCAATGTAAAATGATCTTATCCGAGGCGGTTTTCTTTGGGAGGGTGCGGGAAACTCTCCTTTTTCCTGAAAAGAAAGGTTTCCCGTCCTTTGTTTTGTCTTACTGCATCTTCAGATAGGCCGTGGTGAAGCCTTCCAGGTTGCCGTTCATCACGTCGTCGATGTTGCCGGATTCGAAGCCGGTGCGGTGATCCTTCACCATGGTGTAGGGCTGGAACACATAGGAGCGGATCTGGCTGCCCCATTCGATTTTTTTCATTTCGCCCTTGATGTCGGCCATTTCCTGCTCCTTTTCGCGCTCGCGCAGCTCCAGCAGCTTGGCCTTGAGCATTTTGATACACGTGGCCCGGTTCTGCACCTGGTCGCGCTCTGTCTGGCAGGACACCACGATGGTCACATCGTCCTTGATGTAGGTCATGCGGACGGCGGAGGAGGTTTTGTTCACGTTCTGGCCGCCGGCGCCGGAGGAGTGGTAGGTGTCCACCCGCACGTATTTCATGTCGATTTCGATTTCGCCGTCGTCCTCCTCCAGCATGGGGGCCACGTCCAGGGAGGCGAAGGAGGTGTGGCGCCGGGCGTTGGAATCGAAGGGGGAGATGCGCACCAGCCGGTGCACGCCCTTTTCGCCCCGCAGATAGCCGTAGGCATGGTCGCCGCTGACCTCGAAGGTAACGGATTTGATGCCCGCTTCGTCGCCGTCCAGCAAATCCAGCAGCTTCACCTGGAAGCCCATCCGCTCGCAGTAGCGGGTGTACATGCGGTAAAGCATGCTGGTCCAGTCCTGGGCCTCGGTGCCGCCGGCGCCGGCGTGCAGGCTCAGCACGGCGTCGCACTCGTCGTACTTGCCCCGCATCAGCGTTTCCATTTCCAGGGCTTCTGTGTCGGCGTGCACCTTTTGCAGCGCTTCCTCCACTTCGGCGACCATGGTCTGGTCGTCGGCTTCCTCAGCCAGCTCCATCATCACTTCGATGTCGTCGCACTGGGACAATAAATCGTTGTAATGCTTGATCTTGCCTTCCAACTGGCTGATGCGCCGGGTCACATGGGTGCTGCGCTCCAGATTGTCCCAAAAGCCGGGGGCGTTCTGCTCTTCCTTGAGCTCGGTCAATTCTTCCTGCATATGATCGATGTGCAGCCCTTCGCCCACGTCATGCAGCGTGGCGCGCAGGGACTCCACGTCGCTGCGGTATTTTTCAAATTCCAAAATCATGGCGGATTCACTCCCATCAGGATCTCCCTGCCGCCGGCAGGGATCGTCGGTTGGATTCAAGGGGCCGGTTTTCTCTTCCCCAGGGTCCCATACCCCAATATGTTACTTTACCATAGGACGGCGCTTTTTTCAAGGCCGAAAAAAGAGGAGGACCCATAGAAGGCCTGAAGCGGAAAAAACACCGACAAAAAAACACCAAACGGAACCGTTTGGTGTTTCAAGCGACAGGATTTACGCGTTCTTGGCGATTTCCACCAGCTGAGCGAAAGCAGCGGCGTCATTCACGGCCAGGTCAGCCAGCATCTTGCGGTTGACTTCGATGTTCTTCTTCTTCAGGCCGTTGATGAAGGTGGAATAGCTCATGCCGCCCAGACGGGCAGCGGCGTTGATCCGGACGATCCACAGGCGGCGGAAGTCCCGCTTGCGCATTTTGCGGCCTTCATAGGCATAGCGCAGGGAACGGCGCACCTGTTCACTGGCGGTACGGTACTGCTTGGATTTTGCTCCCCAATAGCCTTTCGCCAGCTTGAGCACCTTGCGGCGTTTCTTATGGGCGTTCACAGCCCTCTTAATGCGTGCCATTGTTTATGTTCCTCCTTTAGGCGATGGGCTTATTTGTAGGGAATCAGCTTGCGGATGGTAGCGGCCTCGGCGTTGTTCTGCAGGGTGCCGCCCTGACGCAGGTGACGGATGCGCTTGGTGGTTTTCTTATTGAGAATGTGGTTCACATTCATCTTCTTGTGCTTCACCTTGCCGGTCTTGGTCAGGCTGAAGCGCTTGGCTGCGCCGCGATGGGTCTTTTGTTTGGGCATGGTTGGTTCCTCCTTCCGGAAAGTAGTGGGTTATGCCTCGGGCGTCTGCTGCGCCTTGGCGGCGCGCTCGGCCTTGATGGCTTTCTCCGTCTTGGGCGCCAGGATCATGATCATGTTGCGCCCTTCAATCATGGGTCTGCGTTCGACTGTGCACACGTCCTTGGTCCGCTCAGCGAAATCCTGCATCACCTTCAGGCCGATGTCGGAGTGGGCGATCTGCCGGCCGCGGAAACGGATGGACACCTTCACCTTGTCCCCGCCCTGCAGGAACTTGACGGCGTTTTTGGCCTTGATGGCCACATCGTTTTCCTCGATGGTGGCAGACAATTGCACTTCCTTGAGCGAAACCACCTTCTGGTTTTTGCGCATTTCGCGCTCCCGCTTGGCCTGCTCGAAGCGATGCTTGTCATAATCCATCAGCTTGCAGACGGGCGGCTGCGCGGTGGGCACGATCTTCACCAGATCCAGCTCCGCCTCCTCAGCCAGCTCCAGCGCCTTACGCGTGGGCATGATGCCCAGCTGGGCGCCGTCCGCGCCGATGACGCGCACTTCGCGATCACGGATTTCTTCATTGATGAGCAATTCAGCGGCTATGGTCGATACACCTCCCAATCAATTGACCAAAGAAAAAAGGACGGGGTGAAGCCACCCGTCCATTGCATACTGAATGAATGCCTTTGACCCGTGCAAAACGGAATTCGCAGCGGAGAGAAGCGGGCGGCTTCTGCTTGAAACGATGATATTATAGGGGATCGGCGGAAAGTTGTCAAGCGTTTTTTTACCGAATTTCCGTTTTTCCGGGGAAAATTACGATTCCACCACCCATTTGCCGGTGATGTGCTCCGGCGTCAGACGAAGCAGCAGGGTGGCCGGCCCGCTTTTTTGGATCTCCTCCCGGATGTATTGTTCGTCCTGGGTGAATTTGCAGCTCAGCAGGGTGGAAAAACGCACGATGGCGTCCCTATCGTCCAGGATCTCCATCCGGCCGAACACGATCACGCTGCGCACGGTATAGGCCCAGTTCCCGTCCTCCCGGACCCCGGCGTCATGCACGCAGAAGGATACTTTGCCGCAGGCGCGCAGGGCGTCGTTGCGGTGGCTTTTCTGCCTGCCGCAGTGGAAATACAGGCAGCCGTCCTCTTCATTGTAATAATGATTCATGGGCATGCCGTAGGGATAGCCGCCGTCCCCCAGCACGCTCAGCACACCCCTGGTTTCGCTTTTGAGCAGGGAAATACATTCCTCCCGGGGCAGCTGCTTGTGTTTGCGCGTCATTTCGCGGAACATAGGTGCCTCCTTACAGGATCAAGTCTTCCACCACGTCGTCCAGCACGGCCATGACGGTGGGCTTTCCCTTGTCGCTCAGGTCCTGGCAGGCCAGTTCGTCGCTCATCATGGGGGTCATCACGCCGCCGTGCTGCAGCACGGTAAAGGGACGGGAGGCGGTGATGCGGGCGGCGGCGGCCACGTAGGTGCCGGTGGAGCCGGATTTATTGAAGCTGACGCACTTGACGCCCTTGCCGGCGCGGCCCTGCACGTCGAACATGGCGCCCATCAGCCGCTTGGCGTAGCCCCGTTCGGTGAACAACAGGATCTGGTCCGACACGGCCAAAGGCGTAGCCAGGATCACTTCGTCGTCCTCGTCGATCTTCATGCCCCGGACGCCGGCGCTGACCCGGCCCATTTCGGGCACCTGGTCCAGCGCGAAGCGGATGCACATGCCTTTGCGGGTCAGCATCACGATGTCGCTGCCCTCCTCGGCGGGGGTCACGCACAGCAGGCTGTCGCCGTCTTTCAGGCTGATGGCGGCGAATTTGGCGCGCTTGACCTCGTATTCCGCGGCGCTGGTGCGCTTCACCTGGCCCTGCCGGGTGAAGAAGAGCAGGTCGTTCATGCCCATCAGGCTGCCGGGGGTGATCAGCATCAGCGATACGCAGCTTTCGCCGTTTTCCAGCCCGGCCAGCACGCTGGTCAGGGCGCCGCCCCGCTCCTTGGGCTTGTTGCTTTCGTTCAGCGCGCCCACGCTGAGGGGATAGCAGTTGCCCTTGTTGGTGAAGAAATACAGGGTATGGTCCGTCTGCGTATGGAACAGCCACCGGGCCATTTCGCTTTCCTGGGCAGGCATATCCTGCTTTTCAAAGTAGCGGGGCGCCATGCGGCGCAGCTGGCCGCCCCGGGTCAGGAACACCACCGCTTCTTCCGGCAGCGGCGCTTCCTCCACTTCGGGCAGGGCTTCCTCTTCCTTTTCCTTCAGGATCACGGTGCGGCGGTCGTCCCCGAACTGGTCGGCGATCTCCCGCAGCTCCTTCTTGATCACGCTCAGCAGCTTCTTTTCGCTTTTCAGGATGCCTTCCAGGGTGTCGATCAGCTTCAGGATGTCGGCGTATTCCTTGCGCAGCGCTTCGATTTCCAGGCCGGTCAGGCGCTGCAGGCGCAGATCCAGGATGGCCTGGGCCTGCACGTCGGTGAAGCCGAAGCGTTCCATCAGTTTGGCCTTGGCTTCCTTGCCGTTTTTGCTTTTGCGGATCAGGGCGATCACTTCGTCCAGGTTGTCCACCGCGATGATCAGGCCTTCCAGGATATGGGCCCGGGCTTTGGCCTGCTCCAATTCGTAGCGGGTGCGGCGGGTGACCACTTCCTTCTGGTGCTTGATAAAGTAGGAAAGCACCGTCTTCAGGCCCATCTGTACGGGCTTGCCCTCCGCCACGGCCACCATGTTCACGCCGAAGGTGACCTGCAGATCGCTGTACTTGTACAGCGCGGCCAGCACCTTTTGGGGATTGGCTTCCTTTTTCAGCTCGATCACGGCCCGCATGCCGGTGCGGTCGCTTTCGTCCCGGATGTCGTGGATCACGCCCAGGGAGGCTTTTTTCTCCTCGCTGAGCTTCAGGATCTTTTCCAGCATCTGGGCCTTGGCCACGCCGTAGGGGATTTCGTGGATCACCAGCAGCGTGCGGCCGGCAGGGCCGGGCTCCATGGTCACCTTGGCCCGCAGCGTCAGCTTGCCGCGGCCCGTTTCGTACGCCGCGCGGATCTCCGGGGTGTCCAGCAGCACGCCGCCGGTGGGAAAATCCGGCGCGGGCACGGCCCGCATCAATTCGTCCAGCGTCACGTTTTCATTGTCGATCTGCATGCACACCGCTTCCGTCACTTCCCGCAGGTTGTGGGGAGGGATGTTGGTGGCCAGGCCCACGGCGATGCCGCTGGCGCCGTTGACCAGCAGATTGGGGAAGCGGGCCGGCAGCAGGTCCGGCTCCTTCAGCGTATCATCAAAATTCAGCCGGAAGGGCACGGTGTCCTTTTCAATGTCCCGCAGCATCTGCAGGGCCAGGGGAGCCATGCGGGCTTCGGTGTAACGCATAGCGGCGGCGCTGTCGCCGTCAATGGAGCCGAAGTTGCCGTGGCCGTCCACCATCACGCCGCGCAGGGAGTAGGGCTGGGCCATGCGGGTCAGGGCGTCGTAGACGCTGGTGTCCCCGTGGGGATGGTATTTGCCCAGGCAGTCGCCTACGATGCGGGCGCATTTGCGGTGGGGCTTGTCCGGCGTCAGGCCCAGTTCGTGCATGGTGTACAGGATGCGCCGCTGCACGGGCTTTAAGCCATCCTCCACCCGGGGAATGGCGCGTTCCAGGATGACGTATTCGGCGTAGGGCATCATGGATTGATGCAGCACCTCTTCCAGCGGGGTCTGGATGATGTCCTGGGGAAGAGGGGCAGGGGGTTGCTTGGCCATGGGTGATCCCTCCAGAATGGATGTTTACAGGGGAGAACCGCAGTAGGGGCAGCGGCCCCCATGGGCGGAAACGGCGCTGCGGGCGCCGCAGCCGGGGCAGCTGATGACTTTGCTGTCTCCGCCGGCGGTATCCAGCAGCATGCGCTGCTGCTGAAAGTCGATATATCCGTTGAAATAGCCGCGTTTGCACATGGTTTGAAGCCGCTTGAGCACGTCTTCCGCGGGCAGGTTCAGGGCAGCGGCCAGATCGGGAATGGATTTGTCCGGTTCCCGGGCGAACACCGCGCAGTAGAGCCGGAAGTCCTTCAGCAGCTGGGACAGCCTGTTGGCGTAGCGGATCAGCCGCACGTTCAGCGCGGCGATGCCCAGGCAGATGAAGGGCATGGCCCAGTCCACCGCCTTAGCGTCCGGCTTGCCGGCCAACACCTGGAAAAGGCCCACGACCCCGATCGTCACCCAGAATACAGCCCAGAACCAGCCGGAAATACGGCACAGGAGCGAAAGCGCCTTATCCACGGTGACGCGGGAGGTGTTCTTCTGCAGCATGCGTTTCCTTCCTTTTTACAGGGCCGGCGCGGCCGGAGCGGTCTGGATATGCTGGTCAAAATGGTCCGCCTTGTTGAATTCGGCGTGCTCGATGATGTATTCCCGGCGGGGCTCCACCTTGTCGCCCATCAGCACGGTGATCAGGGAATCGGCTTCCGCCGCGTCCTCGATGGTCACCTGCATCAGCTTGCGGTGCTGGGGGTCCATGGTGGTTTCCCACAATTGCTCCGGGTTCATTTCGCCCAGGCCCTTGTAGCGCTGCAGGGTGTAGCCCTTCAGCCCGGTGGTCAGCTTTTTCAGCTCCCGGTCGTCGTAGGCGTACTGGATGCCGCTGCTTTTCTTCACAGCGTACAAGGGCGGCATGCCGATGAACACGTGGCCGTCCGCCACCAGATCCCGCATATAGCGGAAGAAGAACGTCAGCAGGATGGAGCGGATATGGGCGCCGTCCTGGTCGGCGTCGGCCAGGATGATCACCTTGTGGTATTTCAGGGAGGATAAATCAAAATCCTCGGCAATGCCGGTGCCCAGCGCCGTGATGATGGAGCGGAATTCGTCGTTGGCCAGCACCTGGTCGATGCGCTTTTTCTCGGCGTTGAGCGGCTTGCCGCGCAGGGGCAGAATGGCCTGGAACCGCCGGTCGCGGCCCTGCTTGGCGCTGCCGCCGGCGCTGTCGCCCTCCACGATGAACAGTTCGTTGTCCACCGCTTTTCGGCCCGTGCAGGCGGACAGCTTGCCCACCAGCGGCGCGGCTTCCAGCTCGTTCTTGGCCCGGGCCAGGTTTTTGGCCTTCCGGGTGGCCTCCCGCACCTTGGCGCTCTTTACGGCTTTTTCGATGATTTTCTGGCCCAGATCCTGGTTTTTCAGGTTTTCCAGGAATTCGTACATTTTTTCGGTGACGATGGCTTCAATGGCGGGGCGCACCTCGGTGTTGCCCAGGCGGCCCTTGGTCTGGCCCTCAAACTGGGGATTTTTCACCATGGTGGTCAGCACCACCGTGATGCCTTCCCGGAAATCCTCGCCGGCCAGGTTATTGTCCTTTTCCTTCAGGGCGCCGATCTTGCGGGCATAGTCGTTGAGCACCTTGGTCACCGCGGCGCGGAAGCCCGTTTCATGGGTGCCGCCTTCGCCGGTGGGAATGTTGTTCACATAGGAAATGAAGGATTCGGTGTAGCCGTCGGTGTACTGGATGGCGGCGGCGCAAAGGATGTCGTCCCGTTTTCCTTCAAAATAAATGGGCTCGTCGTGAATGGGGGTTTTGTCCCGGTTCAGGAATTTCACGTAGTCGACGATGCCGCCGGAAAAGCAGAATTCGCAGAAGGCCTTGCCCTCTTCCTTGGTGCGTTCGTCGGTGAAGGTGATTTTCAGCCCCTTGTTCAGGTAAGCCAGCTCCCGCAGCCGGCGGCGCACGGTGTCGCCGTTGAACACCGTTTCCTCAAACACGGTGTCGTCCGGCAGGAAGCGCACCAGGGTGCCGCGCTTGCGGGTATTGCCCACCTTTTCCAGCCCGGTGACCGGATGCCCCGCTTTCCATTTCTTTTCTTTGGGGTCATAATAATTTTCGTAGCGCTGGGTGAAGTGGCTCCAATCCCGGAAAATATCCACGGTGAGCCATTTCGACAGGGCGTTCACCACGCTGGCGCCCACGCCGTGCAGGCCGCCGGAGTAGGCGTAGTTGTCGTTCCCGAATTTGCCGCCGGCATGGAGCCGGGTGAAAATCACTTCCACCCCGGGAATGCCCAGCACAGGATGGCTGTCCACCGGCATGCCGCGGCCGTTGTCCCATACGGAGGCGGAGCCGTCCTTGTACAGCGTCACGGCCACTTCGGTGGCGAAGCCGCCCATGGCCTCGTCGATGGCGTTATCGACGATTTCCCACAGCAGGTGATGCAATCCCCGGCTGCCGGTGGAGCCGATATACATGCCGGGCCGCATCCGCACCGCGTCCAGCCCCTCCAGAATTTTGATGCTGCCAGCGTCGTAAGCCTGCGCCATTGTTTTCCATCCATCCTTTTTCCTTGGCCTGGTTTTCCCTGCGGTCGGCGCGCGGAAAACCGTATTTCTTAATATACCATAGTTTTCCTGAAATTGCAAAGGGTTTTGCCCATGATGCTGTGGAAGCGGGGGAAAAGCGCCACAAGCAATGGTGGTTTTTCCCCGGAATACGCCTGTTCTTTCCCCTTGACCCCGGGAAAAAAGTGGGATAAAATGAAAAAAACGGGCGAAAGGAACGGGAAGAATGAGCCATTTGAAACGCCTTGTGATGCTATTGGCGGCCGCCGCGCTGCTTTTGTCCGCGGCGTGGGCGGAGGATACGGACGCGCCGAACGCCGCGCTGAAAATCACCGTCGAGAAAAATATGCACATCCTGGCTGCCGGCAAAACCATGCAGCTGAAAGCGGTGTTTCTGCATCCCGATCAGGTCGCCGATCATCTGGTTGCCTGGCAGGTGGAAAGCAGCGCCCGCAAAAAGCTGAACCCCAAGCTGGTCAAAATCAACGATAAAGGCCAGCTGATCACCAGCAAGGACATCAAGGCAGCCACCAACGTGATCGTTTCCGCCGTGTCGAAAACCTACGGCACCAAGGCCGAATACACGGTGCTGGTGTATCCGCCGGTGCGGGATTTTTCCATTCAGGCCAGCGCCGCGCGGCTGTACGCCGGGGGAAAGGAACGAATCCTGCGGGCGGTAACGAAGCCTGCCGGCCTGGCCCGCACCATCGCCTGGAAGGTGAGCAGCGGCAAGACGGCGCGGCTGCAGCGGAATGCCGACGGCTCCATCCGCCTGATCCCGCTGAAAGCGGGCCGCGTCACGGTAACGGCCACCTCCAAAACGGGCATCCGGCGGCAGATCCACCTGAATATCCTGCAGCCGGTCACCAAGGTGACGGTCCTGGGGGAAAACATCGTGCGGCAGAAGGAAGCCATTTTCCTGCGGGCGGTGGTGTTCCCCAAAACGGCGTTCAACCGGGATGTGGTATGGAGCGTGGACGCGGATTCCTCCATCGCTACCATTGATCAGCGGGGACGGCTGTACGCCACGGGCAACGCGCCGGTGGGGCAGACGATCACCGTGCTGTGCCGCGCCAAAGGCACCGACCGGGAAGTGGTCGGCAAAAAAGAAGTGCTGGTGATCTACGCCTGGCGCGGGCTGGAATAAAAATGCGTTGACTTTCCCGGTTGGCTGTGCTACAATAAATTGAAAATTTGCTGATCAACGGGAGGTTTATTCCAATGAAACACATTCAGACCCTGAATACCCGCAACCTGTGCGAAAGCGCCAAGAACGGCGGCTGCGGCGAATGCCAGACCTCTTGCCAGTCTGCCTGCAAGACCAGCTGCGGTATCGCCAATCAGCAGTGCGAAAACAAGGCCAAGGAAAGCAAATAATCGCTTTGCTTTGAAATGCCGCCGCGTGGCGGCATTTTTTATGATATTTCGGAAAGGGAACCAAAGGCATGATTCATCAGTATAAACTGGGCGGACTGCCCATCGTCATCGACACCTGCTCCGGCGGCGTGCACGTGGTGGACGACATCGCCTACGACGTTATCGCCCTCTACGAAGAAAAGAGCCGGGACGGCATTGTTTCCGCCCTGGCGGAAAAGTATGCCGGCGCTGAGGGCGTGACGGCGGAAGAAATCGCGGCGTGCTACGACCAGGTGACCGACCTGAAGGAAAAGGGCCAGCTGTTTACCCCGGACACCTTCGCGCCCATGGCCGGGGAGCTGAAAAAGAAAACCGACGGCGTGGTGAAGGCCCTGTGCCTGCACGTGGCCCACACCTGCAACCTGAACTGCTCCTATTGCTTCGCCAGCCAGGGGAAATACCACGGGGAACGTGCGCTGATGAGCTTTGAAGTGGGCAGGCAGGCGCTGGATTTCCTGGTGGCCCATTCCGGCACGCGGCGGAACCTGGAGGTGGATTTCTTCGGCGGCGAACCGCTGATGAATTTCGACGTGGTAAAGCGCCTGGTGGCTTACGCCCGCAGCATCGAAAAGGAAAAGGGAAAGAATTTCCGCTTTACCCTGACCACCAACGGGATGCTGATCGACGACGACGTGATCGACTTTGCCAACCGGGAATGCAGCAACGTGGTGCTGTCCCTGGACGGCCGAAAGGAGATCCACGACCGGTTCCGGGTGGATTACGCCGGCAACGGAAGCTGGGAGAGGATCGTGCCCAAATTCCAGAAGCTGGTGAAGGCCCGGGGCGGCAAAAACTATTATATGCGGGGCACCTTCACCCACGCCAATCCCGATTTCCTGCGGGATATTGAAACTATGCTGGATCTGGGCTTTACGGAACTGAGCATGGAGCCGGTGGTTTGCGCGCCGGACGACCCTTCGGCGCTGACGAAGGACGATCTGCCCATCGTGATGGAGCAGTATGAAAAGCTGGCGGAGCTGATGATCAAAAGAAGAAAGGAAGGCCGTCCCTTCACCTTCTATCATTATATGATCGACCTGTCCGGCGGCCCCTGCATCTACAAGCGCATTTCCGGCTGCGGCAGCGGCACGGAATACATGGCTGTGACGCCCTGGGGCGATCTGTATCCCTGCCATCAGTTCGTGGGGGAGGAAGCGTTCCGGCTGGGCGACGTGTGGCAGGGCGTCACGAACCCTGACGTGCGAAACGAATTCGCCGCCTGCAACGTGTATGCCCGGGAGGCGTGCCGGGATTGCTGGGCGCGGCTGTACTGCTCCGGCGGGTGCGCCGCCAACGCGTATCACGCCACCGGCTCGGTGCGCGGGGTTTACGAATACGGCTGCGAGCTGTTCAAAAAACGCATGGAATGTGCCATCATGGTGGAGGCGGCCAAGGCCGTGGAAGAATGAACACCCCGATCTGTGATTTTGTCAGGCGGTACGGGGAAAGCGCCCCTTTGCGCCTGCACATGCCGGGCCATAAGGGAAGGGGCCCCCTGGGGATTGAAGCGCTGGATATTACCGAGGTTTCCGGCGCCGACGTGCTGTATCACGCGTCGGGGATCATCCGGGAAAGCGAAGAAAACGCGGCGGCCCTGTTTGGAACGGCGCGGACGCTGTACTCCGCGGAGGGTTCGTCCCTGTGCATCCGGGCCATGCTGTACCTGGCTCTGCTTCGGGCTGAGGGGCGCACCCGGCGGATCTTGGCCGGGCGAAACGCCCACAGGACGCTGATGACGGCGGCGGCCCTGCTGGATCTGGACGTGCAGTGGCTGTACGGCAGCGATCTGATTTCCTGCCCGGTTCCGGCACTGGCCCTGGAGACGGCCCTGGCGGGCTGCCGGGAGCTGCCGGCCGCCGTGTTCATCACTTCTCCCGATTATCTGGGGCATACGGCGGATATTGCCGCCTTGTCCGCGGTGTGCCGGCGCTTCCGGGTGCCGCTGCTGGTGGACAACGCCCACGGCGCGTACCTGCAATTCCTGGACCGGCATCCCATCGCGCTGGGGGCGGACCTGGCCTGCGATTCGGCCCATAAAACGCTGCCGGTGCTGACCGGCGGGGCCTACCTGCACGTCGGGAAACAGGCCCCCGCGCTGTTTGGGGATCAGGCGGAGCGGGCGCTGGCGCTGTTCGCTTCCACCAGCCCTTCTTACCTGATCCTGCAGTCCCTGGACGCCTGCAACGCGTACCTGGCCGGGGGATACCGGCAGCGCCTGGCGGCGTTCGCGCAAAAGACCGCCGCCCTGAAGGACGCGCTGGCGGCCCACGGCTATGTGCTGATGGGGGATGAACCGCTGAAGATCACCCTGTCCGCCAAGGCGTATGGATATACGGGTCATCAATTGCACGATGAATTGCGGCGGCGGAACATGGAATGCGAGTTTTCCGACCCGGATTTTCTGACCATGATGCTGACCCCGGATCAGGGGGAGGAAACGCTGGAGCGGCTGTACGACGCGCTGACGGCGATCCCCCGGCGCGCGCCGCTGCGGGATACGCCGCCGGCGATGCCCCGTCCGCAGCGGGTGATGAGCATCCGGCAGGCCATGATGAGCCCGTGCCGGGAAATCCCGATAGCCGACAGCCTGGGGCGCGTCCTGGCCGACGCGTATGCGGGCTGCCCGCCGGCTGTTCCCTTGGCCGTGTGCGGCGAAAGGATCGACGAAGCGGTGATCCGCTGCTTCCGGTATTACGGCGTGGACCGCTGCTTTGCTGTGGAGGAAGAAGACGGTGTGTCCGCGCTGCCGGACAGGCCGTGCCGCTGAACGGAACTGGCCGGCTGATGATAACAGCGCCCTGCCGAGGAAGGCTTGGCGCTGTTTTTCTTTGCACTGCAGCGGTATCCGTGATGACCCGGCCGCTGCGGGCATCCCTGGCAGACAGTAACTGTACAATAATCGCCTGGTAGCCATGCATGAGCAGGACAGCAGCATCGACGCAACCCCGCTGACATCCATGGAAGCCGCGCAGGAAGTTGTGGCCGACATGATGGGCTTGATCCTGAAAGGCGGCGGAAACCTGATCCATCAGATGGCTGCCGAAGAACCCGGCACTGCCCGGCGAATCCTGGATTCCATCAAATCCTTCCTGAAGAAACTCGCCGGGAGTGACGGCGAATGGAAGAGCGATACCCGGCGCGAAATGCTGGAAACGGCGCTGAAAGATAAGCAAAACGTCGAGAACGGGAGAAATGAATTCTCTATTGATGGGAATAATCTGCTTTCTTCCGATGAGATGCGGCGGCTTGAAAGCAATTTGAATGATCAAAAATATCGTGGTTACAAATTAGAAAAGCGCCCAAACGGCGGGTTCATGATTGCAATGGACAATACTTTGGCGTATACTGATGCCAAGGGGAACCCGGAATAGGTTTTTGACGCAAACAGGGAAAACCATTGAAGACAATAATACCATTCAGCAAGACGCCATAGAAATGGAAAAGGAAGGGCACGATCATGAATTTCATTGAGGCATATTGGAGAGCGTGTATGGAGAGGGAAGTGCCTATTTCCGTGAAGGCACAAGTGGCAATGCAAATCAAGGATTTGAAACCGGAGGAACAGGATTCGATCAGAACCGAATGGGCAAAGAAGATCGAAGCGATGTATCCCTACAAGAAAGGCAAGGAACCCCAGGAGTAAATGGGAATAACGGAGAAACAATCGTCGAAATGCTTTCTGGCAATAATGCGCTGTCCGTGATACAAAGGATAGCCTGTCTTTCCGGACAGAAGAAGACCAAGCAAAAAAGCTGGGTCTCATGGGGATAAGCCCCGTCAACACCGGCAATGCCGATGAATCAGCCACAGCTTCTGATGTAAATGTACTACAGCCAGAGCGAAGTGTCAAGCCCCTTATTCATGGGGAAAATGGAAATTCTGTTGTTTCCGAACTCCCGACCGGCACAGTAACACGCGATGTAAGCAACAGCCTCGCTTCTTGGACCGAGGAAGAGCAGACCAAAGTCAGGGCAGCCCTGGAGGAGAACGGTTCCGCAACGGGGGACACCAAAAAAGCAAAGGGCACAGCGAACAGTGGGTCCAACCGTTCATGGTCTTCGCGTGATCGCATAGCGTCCTTTGCTGATGACAGTGTAACACAAGAGGAGGGAGCCGTCAAGCTTCTGACGGAGGATGATTCAGGCTCTCCTATCGCACCTGAACTTCCCGGCGGAACCATCATCCGTGATGTAAGTAACAGCCTTTTCTCCTGGACAGAAGAGCAAGCCAAAACCAGGGCAGCCTTGGAGGAGAACGGTTCCGCAACGCAGGACACCAAAAAAGCAAAGGGCACAGCGAACAGTGGGTCCAACCGTTCATGGTCTTCGCGTGATCGCATAGCACCCTTTGCTGATAACAGTGTAACACAAGAGGAGGGAGCCGTCAAGCTTCCTGCTGAAGATGATTCAGGCTCTCCCATCACCCCTGAACGCCCCGGCGGGATCGGCACCTGCGGCATAAGCAACAATGGATGCAGGATAAAAACGGCATTGCATCCATGGCGGCGGAAGACCGTCAGCGCCTTGACTTTGAAGCCGACGAAACCAAGTCCATGGCAAAGCCCAACGCAGATTACGGTGCCTCGATTGACGCTTCCACGCTTTGTGCGAAGCGTCTTTTGTATCAGGGAGTTATTCCGCTTTGGCTGTCAGGTCGTAGGTGTCGGCCCCGGTGATCCGGGCGCGGAGGAACTGGCCTTCTTCCAGCGGCGAATCGCTGAACAGGGCAATTTCCCCGTCGGCATCCGGCGCTTCCCAGGGGGAGCGGGCGGTATAATGCAAGCCGTTGTGGCCGGTGACCAGCACCGTTTCGACGGTGTTCAGCCGGGCCTGGTTGCGCTTCAGGCTGATCCGGGCCTGCAGGGCCATCAGCTGATCCAGCCGCTCCTGCTTGATTTCCTCGGGAAGCTGACCGGGCAGGACGGCCGCCGGGGTATCCTCCTCCGGGGAATAGGCGAAGGCGCCCATGCGGTCGAAGCCGATTTCTTCCGTAAAGTCCATCAGCTGGCGGAAGTCGTCCTCCGTTTCGCCGGGGAAACCCACGATGAACGTGGTGCGCAGGCAAAAGCCCATTTCCCGGGCGGTTTTCAGCAGCTGCCGGGTATGGGCCATGTCGCCCCGGCGGTTCATGGCCTTGAGCAGCGCGGGGGACGCGTGCTGCAGGGGCAAATCCAGGTATTTGCAGATGTTGTCGTGCCGGGCCATGGTTTCCAGCAGGTGCAGGTCCGTTTCATCGGGGTACATATACAGGCTGCGCAGCCAGGATACCCCGGGCACGGCCGCCGCTTCCTCCATCAGCTCCGCCAGGGAGGAGCCGGTGTCGACGCCGTACCGGGTGGTGTCCTGGGCGATCAGGATGTGCTCCCGCACGCCCTGACGCGCCATGCGGCGGATTTCGTCCAGAATATCCTTTTGCGGCCGGCTCCTGTAGCCGCCCCGGATCAGGGGAATGGCGCAGTAGGCGCAGCGGTTGTCGCAGCCGTCGCCGGTTTTGATGTAAGCGGAATAAGACGGCGTGGTCAGCACCCGGCCGCATTCCAGAAATCCCGTTTCCCGGCGGGTGCTGACGGGGCGCTGGCCTTTCAGGGCCGCTTCCAGGTTGTCTGCCAGGTGGGCGTACTGGGATACGCCCATCAGGCAGTCGATTTCCGGCATATCGGCCAGCAGTTCCTTTTCATAGCGCTGGGCCAGGCAGCCGGTGACGCACAGCACCCTGCACCGTCCCGTTTTTTTATATTCCGCCATTTCCAGGATGGCGTCGATGGATTCTTCTTTGGCGGGGGCGATAAAGCCGCAGGTGTTGACGATCAGGATGTCCGCTTCCCGGGGCTCCTGGGTGATCACGCACCCTTCTTTTGTCAGCTCGGACAGCATCTGCTCCGAGTCCACCCGGTTCTTCACGCAGCCCAGGGAGATCATGCCGATTTTCAGGCCGTTGAGCAGGCTCATGGTTCCCGTTCCCTCTTTCCGTACAGGTTGATTTCGTAAAAACAATGTATTATAACATACAAACCCGGTAGGAAACAAGCCTGCGGGTTTGAATTTATGGAAAAAGCATGGTATAATGCCTTTTTGAAACGGGGGGAGAAGCATGCTGCGGGTGGCCAACCTGAAAATCAGCCTGGATGGCGGGCCGGAGGCTCCGCTGGAGGCGGCGGTAAAAAAACTGAAGATCCGGCGGGACCAGGTCAGTGCCTGGCACGTAAGCAAAAAAAGCGTGGATGCCCGGGACAAGGGCGACGTGCATTTTGTGATGGCCGTCGATCTGGCCGTGGCCGGGGAAGACGCGCTTCTGCGCTCCCTGAAGGCGGGCGTTGCTTCCAAGGTGCCGCCGGTGGCGGCGCTGCCCGCGGTGCGCGCTGCCTACAAGGGCCTTCGTCCGGTGGTGGCCGGCTTCGGCCCCGGCGGATTGTTCGCCGCCCTGGCGCTGGCCCGCGGCGGTATGCGGCCCATCGTGCTGGAAAGAGGGCAGCGGGTGGACGAGAGGAAACGCTCCACCGACCGCTTTGCCCTGACGGGGGAGCTGGATCCCGAAAGCAACATCCAGTTCGGCGAAGGGGGCGCCGGGGCGTTTTCCGACGGGAAGCTGACCACCGGCATCAAGGATCCCCGGTGCCGCCTGGTGCTGAAGGAACTGGCGGATCACGGCGCGCCGGAGGAGATCCTTTCCCTGGCCCATCCCCATGTGGGAACGGACCGGCTGCCCGGGGTGGTGGCCGCCATCCGGCAGGAAATCATTGAGTTGGGGGGCGAGGTGCGCTTTTCCTCCCGGCTGACGGACCTGCGCGTCAAAGGCGGCGCTTTGTGCGCGGTGGGCTATGAGGACGCGCAGGGAAAACAGGAAATTGCGGCGGACGATTTGATCCTGGCCATCGGCCACAGCGCCGCGGACACCCAGCAGATGCTGTTCAACGCCGGGGTGCAGATGATCCAGAAACCCTTTTCCGTCGGCGCCCGCATCGAGCATCCCCAGGCCGCGGTCAACCGCAGCCAGTACGGGCGTTTTGCGTCGCATCCGGCGCTGGGGGCGGCGGAATACCATTTGTCCGCCCATCTGCCGGACGGCCGCGGGGCGTACACTTTCTGCATGTGCCCCGGCGGAACGGTGGTGCCGGCGGCCAGCCGGCGGGGCGGCGTGTGCGTCAACGGCATGAGCGCCTTTGCCCGGGACGGGGAAAACGCCAACGCCGCGCTGCTTATCGACGTACGCACGGAGGATTTCGGCGACGATCATCCCCTGGCGGGCTACGCCCTGCAGCGGGCCTGGGAGCAGCGCGCTTTCCGGGCCGGCGGGGAAAATTATTTTGCGCCGGTGCAGTTGGCCGGGGATCTGCTCTCCGGCCTGGAAACCAAGCGCCTGGGAAGCGTGCGGCCCACCTATCGACCCGGCGTCACCTGCGCCGACTTCCGCGCGGTGCTGCCGGAATTCGCCTATGAGGGGATGCGCGCCGCCATCCGGATTTTTGACCGGCAGCTGAAAGGCTTCGCCATGCCGGACGCCGTGCTGACGGCGGTGGAAAGCCGCTCCTCCTGTCCGGTGCGCCTGCTGCGGGATCAGCGGTATGAAAGCAGCATCGCCGGCCTGTATCCTTGCGGGGAGGGCGCGGGCTACGCCGGCGGCATCATGAGCGCCGCGGTGGACGGGCTGCGGGTGGCGGAAGCCCTGATGAAAAAATACGCTTTGCTGGAGGAATAAAGGATGCGGGCAGTGGTGCAGCGGGTTTCGGAAGCGTACGTGACGGTGGACGGCCGGGAAACGGGCCGCGTGGGACAGGGCCTGTGCGTGCTGCTGGGCGTGGAGGCGGGGGACGCGGAAGCGGACGCCGTTTACATGGCGGGCAAGATCGCCAGACTGCGTATTTTTGAAGACGAGAATGAAAAAATGAACCTGTCCGTGCAGCAGGTGGGCGGCGGCGTGCTGTGCGTGAGCCAGTTCACCCTGCTGGGGGACGCCCGGGGCCAGAACCGCCCCGGTTTTACCCGGGCGGAAGCGCCGGAAAGAGCCAATGAACTCTACGAACGCACCTGTGAAGAAATGCGGAAGCTGAACGTGCCGGTGGAAAACGGCGTGTTCCGCACCCATATGATGGTGCACCTGGTCAACGACGGGCCGGTGACCATTCTGCTGGACAGCAAAAAACAGTTTTGAGGCGCGGGGTAATGATGAAGACAGACGTATTGACGGTGGGCCCCATCGAAACGAACTGCTACCTGGTTTCCCGGGAGGACCGGGACGATGCGCTGATCATCGATCCCGGCGCGGAGGGCAGCCGCATCCGGGCGGCGCTGAAGGGGAAAAAGCCCGTCGCCGTGCTGCTGACCCACGGGCATTTCGACCACACCGGGGCACTGGAGGAATTTGCGGATGTTCCCATTTATATCCATCCGGCGGACGAGATTATGCTCCGGGATCCCGAATGGAGCGTGGGCGGCCTTAACGGGGACACCGCCCCGCGGCCGGAGGCGACGGGTTTTGTGCAGGAAGGCGCGAAGCTATGCCTGGCAGGGCTTGATATTGCGGTGCTGCATACGCCGGGGCATACCCTGGGCAGCGTTTGCTACCGGATCGGGGACTGCCTGTTTACCGGGGATACGCTGTTTCAGCACGGCTACGGCCGGACGGATTTTCCCGGCGGCGATTTCCGCGCGCTGCTGTCCTCCCTGCGGCGGCTGCTCAAGGGGGAGGAGGATTTGCGCGTGTATCCCGGCCACGGGCCGGAAACCACCATCTTCCGGGAAAGGAAGGGCATGCTATGATCGTTTGTCTGCATACGCCCACGCTGCCGTTTTCCAATGACCTGGCGGACGTGATCCGTATTTTCTGGGGCGACGCCGAGATCCGGGTCAACGGCAGCGGCGGCGACGTACTGGTGAGCCACACGGAAAAAACGGAAGGCCGGGTGCGCTTTTGCCGCATCGCGGCGGAGGGCGCATTCGAAGGCCTGTCCGAGCGTTCGGCGGAAATCAGCGATGATCCGCTGCTGGAAAAGCGGTTCCACAAACGGCTGATCAAGCAGACGCTGTATGACGTGATGAAGCAGGCCACCGGCGTTTTGCCGCCCTGGGGCTCCCTGACCGGCATCCGGCCGACCCGGCTGATTTACGAGGGCATGAGCCGGGGACTGAGCCTGGAGGAAGCGGCGGAGGAAACCCGGCTGCGCTTTGACATCCGGCCGGACAAGGCGGATCTGCTCCGGCAGATCGTGCGGGTGCAGCAGGAAATCGCGCCGCCCCGGATGAACGAGGTGGACCTGTACGTGGGCATTCCCTTCTGCGTGTCCCGCTGCGCCTACTGCTCCTTCCTCAGCGGCGAAGTGGGCAAGGGAAAGCAGCTGCAGCCATATGTGGAAGCGCTGGAAAGGGAAATCGCCGGCACCCTGCTTCTGATCCGGGAGCAGGGCCTGACGCCCCGGGCCTTTTATATGGGCGGCGGTACCCCCACATCCCTGCCGCCGGCGCTGCTGAACCGGGTGCTTGACGCCGCGCAGCCCTTTATCGACCGGGCCCGGGAAGTGACCGTGGAAGCAGGGCGGCCCGACACCATCGACGAAAGCAAGCTGCTGGTGATCCGTGATCACGGGGCCACCAGGATCTCCGTGAACCCCCAAACCATGCACGATAAAACGCTGGAGCGCATCGGCCGCAGGCACACCACGGCCCAGACCGAGGCGGCCTATGCCCTGGCCAGACGGCTGGGTTTCCGCCATATCAATATGGACCTGATCGCCGGGCTGCCCGGGGAAAACGAGGACATGTTCCGGCAAACCCTGATCTGGAGCCGCGCGCTTTTCCCGGAAAGCCTGACGGTGCACACCCTGGCCATCAAGCGCAGCAGCCTGCTGCATCTGTGGGAAGCCCAGCTGCCGGACGGCGATATGGTGAGCCGGATGGTGGAAGCGGGACGGCAGGAAGCGGAAGCCCGGGGGATGCGGCCCTATTACCTGTACCGGCAAAAGCATATGGCGGGCAACCTGGAAAACGTGGGCTACGCCCTGCCGGGGCACGAGTGCGTTTACAACATCGACATGATGGAGGAAACGGGCCACGTGCTGGCCGCGGGGGCCGGCGCCATCAGCAAACGGGTGGATCCCGCCGTGGGCCGCATCGAACGGGCGCCCAACGTCAGCGAAATCAGCCAGTATATCGAACGCAACGAAGAAATGCTGGCAAGGAAACGGCAGCTTTGGGCGGAAAAATGGCCCGGAGAGGCCGGCGGCGTTTCCTGCGAATGAACGCTTGACGGAAAAGCGGAAAGCGCGTATAATATACCGGTGTATCAAACTGTCCTGTATGCGGATGCGCATTCAAAAAGATCATCCGAAGATGAGAGGAAGAGAGTTATCATGGCTAACGCGAAAAGTCGCAAACCTATCAGCCCCGCCACCAAAGGCATTGTTTGTCTGGTTCTTCTGTGCGCCCTGACGGTGTTCGTTTCCTTCCTGGGTATCGCCGGCATGAAGCTGGACGGCGAAGGCGTCAACGTGCTTTTGCCCTGGGTGCCTGTCAGCAGCGCCAACTGGCCTGCCTCCCTGCCCCTGAACCGGGCGCTGGGCGGCGGCACCTATATTGAATACGCCGCCAAGGAAGGCGCTTCCCTGGAGGATACGGTGAAGGTGATCAACGCCCGCCTGGAAGGCCTGAGCGAAACGGATCGCAGCGTCACCGTGAAGGGGGACGACACCATCCGCATCGAGCTGAGGAACATGGATGCTTCCCGCCTGTCCGGCGTGCGCTCCATGGCGGTGATGGCCGGCCACTATGAATTCCGCGACTCGGAAGGCAACGTGCTGCTGACCGAAAAAGACGTCACCGGCGCTTCCCTGGGCATGAACGCCAACCAGACCACCTATGTGGTGACGGCGAAGATCACCGACGAAGCGGTGAAAAAGCTGGCGGACGCCGGCGTCACCTACGTCAGCGTGTATCTGGATAACGACCAGGTGGCTTCCGTGGCCGGCATTGACGGCAACGAAATCAGCATGAGCTTCCTGACCAGCAATTTCAACACCGCCTCCAACGTGACCTACCTGTTCAACACCGGCGCCGTGGACGCCGGGCTGACCATGAAGGAATCCGGCACCCTGGACGCCTCCGCGGCCGGCACCCGTCAGGTGGTGCTGCTGGTGGCGTTGGCGCTGCTGGTGATCGCCTGCCTGTACCTGGTGCTCACCGGTAAGCTCACCGGCGTTTCCGGCATCTGGACGGCGTGGTGTGCTGTGCTGCTGGGCCTGTTCTTCGTGGCCACCATCGTGGTGCCCACCGTATACGCCCTGAATGTGGGCTGCCTGATCGCCGCGCTGCTGGGCGTGCTGCTGGCTGTTTACACCGCCGTTACCCGCGCCGACGCCATCAGCGCCCAGACCAAGGAAGGCTTCTCTCCCAAGCAGGCTACCAAGCTGGGCTTCCGCTCCTGCGGCAAGCAGATCTGGCTGGTGCACGGCTGCGCGCTGGCTGTTTCCCTGGTGATGATGATCTTCCCCTTCTCCAAGTCCACGGGCTATACCCTGGCTGCTTTCGTGACGGCCAGCGCCTTCACCGCGTTCCTGATGCGTGTGTTCCAGGCCTGCTTCACCGCCATCAGCAACAAGCCCAGCCTGTTTGGCAAAACCAAGTAAGCTTTTTACAGCGGGTGCCGGAACGGATCGTCCCGGCACCATCTTTTTACACTTTTTTGGAGGATGTATGCTGAACATTGTGCTGCCCGGAGAGGAAAAGCGCTGGCCCGGCCTGCCGGACTGGATGGGTCCGCTGCTGGCCGCCCGGGGAATCCGGACGGAGGCGGAGGCGCAGGCCTTTCTGCATCCCGGTATGGATCAGCTTTTGCCGCCGGACCGGCTGCACGATATGCAAAAAGCGGTGAACATCCTTGATCAGGCCCGCGCCGATCATGCCCGGGTGGCCATCTACGGCGATTACGATGTGGACGGCGTCAGCGCCTCCGCCATTTTGTGGGAAGCGCTGGGCCGGATGGGGCTGGAGCGGGACGTGTACATTCCGGACCGGCATCAGGAAGGCTACGGCCTGAACGCGCCGGCGGTGGAAAAACTGGCTGCCGATCACCAGGTGCTGGTGACGGTGGACTGCGGCATCACCTCGGTGCAGGAGGTGGCCCTGGCCCGGGAGAAGGGCATGCGGGTGATCGTCACCGATCATCACCGGCACGGGGAAACGCTGCCGCCGGCGGACGCGGTGATTTCGCCGCTGCTGGGGGATTATCCGTTTCCTTTCCTGTGCGGCGCCGGCGTGGCCTGGAAGCTGGCGATGGCGCTGCTGCGGGGCGGCGCGCTGCCGCTGATGGAACTGGCCGCGCTGGCCACGGTGGCGGATATGGTGTCCCTGACGGGGGAAAACCGGGTGATTGTTTCCCTGGGCCTGCAAAAGCTGTCCGCCACGGCGCGGCCGGGCTTGAAGGCCGTCATGAACCGTGCCGGCATCCGGGGCCAGGTGACCAGCGATCAGGTGGGTTTCCAGATCGCGCCGCGGATGAACGCCTGCGGCCGGCTGGCCTCGGCCCGCATTGCCCTGAATATGCTGCTGACCCGGAATGCGGAGGAGGCGGAAGCGCTGACCCTGAAAATGGAAAGCCTGAACCAGCAGCGCAAGGACCAGGAGGCGCAGGTGCTGGAGGAGGCCCAGGACCAGGTGAACGCCATGGACCTGGTGGATACCCGGGCTATCGTGGTGTGCGGGGAAGGCTGGAACAGCGGCGTGGTGGGCCTGGCGGCCGGCCGGCTGGCGGAAAAATACGCCTATCCCACCGTGGCGCTGGCCCGGGACGGCGATGTGTGTGTAGGCAGCGCCCGCAGTGCGGGGAACGTGGATATTTACGCTGCGCTCAGCCAATGCGGCGATCTGTTTGAGCGCTTCGGCGGCCATCGGCAGGCGGCCGGGCTGACCATGCGGGCGGAACACCTGGAGGAATTTACGGCCCGGCTGTCCAAGGCGGTGGCGGACCAGACGGGGGGCATGCCCGCGGTTCCGTCGATGCTGTGCGACGGGGAGCTGCGGTTGAGCCAGGTGACGGAAGAAACGGTGCGGTGGCTGGATTTGCTGGAGCCCTACGGGGTGGGCAACCCCGCGCCCCGGTTCCTGTGCCAGGGGGCCGTGCCCCGGGAAATGCGGGCGGTGGGCGCCGAGGGCCGGCATTTGAAATGTACCTTTGAGCAGGACCGGGCGGTGCGCAGCGGCATCTTTTTTGGCGGCGGGGACCTGGCCGGGCAGGCGGATGGCGCGTACCGGATGGTGATGACGCCGACGCTGAATGAATTTAGGGGAAGCGTCAGCGCAGAATGCCGCATCCAGGCGCTGCAGCTGATGCCCCAGGCGCTGCCCAAGGACGCGGACCGGGAAATGCTGTGCCTGGCGGCCGACGCCCGGGGGGAGGAAACCGTTCCGCTGATTTCCGGCGAAGAGCTGGAACAGCGCATGGCGGGCGGCCAGGGGACGCTGCTGGTGTGCCGCTGCCTGGAAACGGCGCTGGCTATGCTGCGGCGTTTTCCGCAGGCCGATTTTTCCCTGGGGAAGGCGGATGACCCCCGGGCGTACCATACGGTGCTTTTGTACGGGCAAAGTGCTTGCGCGCCGTTCCGCCATGTGGTATTATGCGATGGCGCCCTGGGGGACGCGGCGGTATGGAAAGCGCGGTGTCCCCGCGCGGAAGTGGCTGCCTTGCCTGTTTCGACGGCGGCAAAAAGCCTGCTGGATGACAAATGCGCGGACAAGGATGCCCTGCGGCGGTGCTACCGGGCGCTGACGTCGCGCCTTCCCCGGGACCTGCAGGACGCGTCGGAGCTGTTCCGCCTTTCCCGGGGGGAAAGCGCGTTTGCGCTGGCGGTGCTTCGCCAGATCGAATTGATTGCGTGGGAGGCGTTTCCTTTCCGGGCGTCGCTTTTGCCGATGGTGAAGCGGCAGCCGGAGGAGAGCTTCTTATTCCGGGCAGCAATGCACGCAAAGGAGGAAAACCATGGCCTATACAGCCTATGAGTGCCTGACGCTGGACCAGATGCTGGAACGCGTGAAAAAATATGACGACAGCAAGGACGGCTGCGACCTGATCCGGCGCGCCGGCCATTTTGCCGAAAGGGCCCATGAAGGACAGTTCCGCAAAAGCGGGGAACCCTACATCGTGCATCCCATGTTTGTGGCCAGTATCCTGGTGGAGCTGATGATCGATCCGCCTACCATCGCGGCGGCGCTGCTGCACGACACGGTGGAGGACTGCGATAACGTGACCCTGTCCATGATCCAGGAGCAGTTCGGGGAAGAAGTGGCGCGGCTGGTGGACGGCGTGACCAAGCTGAGCAAGCTGGATTTTGCCGACCGGGAGGAGCAGCAGGCGGAGTCCCTTCGCAAAATGATCCTGGCCATGAGCAAGGACATCCGGGTGGTGCTGATCAAACTGGCTGACCGGCTGCACAACATGCGCACATTGAAATTCCAGCCGGTGGACCGCCAGGTGGCCATTTCCCGGGAAACGCTGGATATTTACGCGCCGCTGGCCCACCGCCTGGGCGTGTACGCCATCAAGCAGGAGCTGGAGGATCTGGCGCTGCGCTACATCGACCCCGAAGGGTATCAGGATGTGGCCCGGAAGGTGGGTATGCGGCGCGCAGAACGGGAAGAAAATATCAAGCTGGTAATCAGCGAACTTTCCCAGAAGCTGGATGAAGCGGGCCTGAAATACGAAATCGACGGCCGGCCCAAGCACCTGTATTCCATTTACCGGAAAATGGTGATCCAGAACAAGCCCTTTGACCAGATCTACGACCTGATCGCCATTCGCGTGATCGTCAACACCATCCCGGAATGCTACACCGTGCTGGGTATTGCCCATACGCTGTGGAACCAGGTGCCCGGCCGGTTCAAGGATTATATTTCCGTGCCCAAGGCCAACATGTACCAGTCCCTGCACACCACGGTGATCGGCGGACGGCGCATCCCGTTCCCCTTTGAGATCCAGATCCGCACTTGGGAAATGCACCGGGTGGCCGAGTACGGCATCGCCGCCCACTGGCGCTACAAGGAAGGCGGCCAGAAGGCCGGCAGCATGGACGAAAAGCTGTACTGGCTGCGGCAGATCCTGGACTGGCAGAGCGAGACCCGGGACAGCCATGAGTTCATCGACTCCCTGAAAACGGATCTGTTTTCCGAGGAAGTGTTCCTGTTTACGCCCAAGGGCGATATTATTTCCATGCAGCGCGGCGCCACACCCCTGGACTTTGCCTACCGCATCCATTCCCAGATAGGAAATTCCTGCGTGGGCGCCAAGATCAACGGGAAAATGGTGCCGTTGGATACCCAGCTGGAAACGGGAGACCGGGTGGAGGTGCTGACCTCCTCCGCGTCCAAGGGCCCCAGCATGGACTGGCTGAAAATTGTGAAAACCCAGCAGGCCAAGGCCAAGATCCGGCAGTTTTTCAAGCGGGAGCTGCGGGGCGAAAACGTGCAGAAGGGCCGGGAAATGCTGGAGCACGAGGCCAAACGCCGGGGCGTGAAGCTGGGGGACTACACCAAGCCGGAATACTATGAGCCGCTTTTGAAAAAGTACATGTTCCAGGATCTGGAGGATTTGTACGGCGCCATCGGCTACGGCGGCGTGGCGGCGGTGTATGTGCTGTCCCGGCTGATGGATGAAAAGCAGAAACGGGAGGAACCGCAAAAACCCGTTGTGCCGGTGATCACCGAAAACACAGGCTCCACGCCGCCGGCGGAGCCCAAGGGGAAACCTACCCACGGCATTTACGTGCACGGGGAGCCGGGCATGCTGGTGCGCTTCGCCCGCTGCTGCAACCCGGTGCCGGGGGACGACATCGTAGGCTACATCACCCGGGGCCGGGGCGTCACCGTGCACAAGGCGGACTGCGTCAACGCCCTGCATACCGAGCCGGAACGGGCCATTCCCGTGTCCTGGGCCGGGGAAGATGCCGGCACCTTCAGCGCCAATATCCAGATCATCTGCTACGACCACACCCAGCTGCTGGGGGAACTGACCAATTATATCCAGGATCTGGGGCTGCCGATCACGGCCATCACCGTCAAACTGAACAAGAACAAGACCTGCACCATTACGACCACGCTGCTGGTGCAAAGCCGCGAGCAGCTGGACGGCGCGCTGAAAAAGCTGCAGAAGCGCTCCGACGTGATCGAGGCGTACCGCAGCGCCAACTGAGCCGGCTCCAACCCCGGCCGGAAACGGCAATCCGTGCCTTTTAAACGCGCCGGAAAGCCGAAAATGAAGCTTTCTTTGCACAGCGCTCCGGATTCGGAGCGCTTTCTTGATTTTCCGGACATATTTTCAAGAAAAAATTTTGAAAAATAGCAAAACTTTCGTAAAATTAAGCAGGAATTTTTCATCTTTGTAACGAAGAATACAGAGTTAAATTTTGCAGTGGAGGAAACCATGCAGCCCCCTCAAGGCCCTTACAATCAGCAAAACCCCTTTCCGGGTTACGCCCCGCAGCAGGGACCCCAGTGGACCCAGCGTCCGCTGCCCAATCAGCAGCAGGGGAATAACGGTTTCATGCCCGGTCAGGTGCCGCCTCCCGCGAATATCGCGCCGGACCCCAATCAGGCGCCGGCGTATCCCTATACAGTTCCCCTGTCCTCCGGTATGCCGGGCCAGATGCCCGGAAGCCAGACGGCGCCCGCCGGGATGGCAGGCGCGGCCCCGCAGCCGGTGAATCCTGGCACGGCAGGGCAGGTTCCGCCGATTCTGGGTATGCAGACTCCTCCGGCGATGAACGCCGCGCAGGCCAATCCGGTGCAGGCTCAGGAGGAGGACCCTCAGACGGCCCATGTGGTGCGGCCGGGGGTGCAGACCACGTATCAGCTGCCCCAGACGGGCATTCCCGTGCCCCGGAAGCAGCGCAGCAAGCTGCCGTATATTCTGCTGGCGCTGGTTGTTTTGGGCGCCGTGGTGCTGGTGGTGCTGCGTTCCATGGCGCCGGGCCAGGCGGCCTACGGCTATGTGCGGTTCGGCTCCCTCAGCTCCCGTCACGCCGGGGACGCCGTGGTGGTGCGCAGCGAAACGGTGTTTTCCCAGGAGGGCGTTTCCCAGATCGATTACGACGCCGACGAAGGCGCTGTGATCCACCGCGGTGAAAACGTGGCCACCATTTACACCTCCGGCTTCAGTTCCCGGGAGTGGACCACGCTGCAAAACTACCGCAACCAGATCAAAGAGTACCACAAGGTGCTGATTGCTAAAGCGTCGGCGGACACCCGGCTGCTGTCCCTGACCACCCAGGTGCGGGAACGCGCCCTGGAGGCCCAGCGCCTGGTGCAGGGCGCCCGGGGCAGCCTCAGCGGCCAGGAAACGCTGCTGGAGGACGCCATGCAGTCCCTGCGCATCTACATGCGCCAGAAATATCCCGACGATCAGAAGCTCAGCCGTCTGTACGACGAAGAAAACACGCAGCTGCAGCGTATCTCCACTTGGAGCAAGCAGTATGCCGCCACCACCGACGGGCTGGTGAGCTTCTACACCGACGGGTTTGAAACGGCGCTGAACATGAACAACTATGCCGATTACACCCCGGCGCAGGTGCGCAGCATGTACAACGGCAATGTGCCGCAGCAGGAAGGCCAGACGGCTGTTACCCGGAACACCATGGATATTTACCGCATGGTGCGCCAGGAACCCTGGGAAGTGCTGATGCTGTGCGGCCGGGAGGATCAGGACTGGACGCCGGTGACAGGCCGGGTGTACGAATTGGTGATCGAGAATTTCGATAAGACCATCGTGCAGGCCACAGTGGAATCCTTCACCCGTTCCGGCGGCGAACTGCTGGTGCGGCTGCGGATCGAAAACGCCGACGCCCTGCCGGATGTGCTGTACATCCGGTCCTGCCGGGTACGGGTAGGCGAAAGCGTGAATACGCTGACCGTGCCTTCCCGGGCCATTTACATCCAGAACGGCCGCAAGGGCGTGGTGATGTACACCGAAGGCGGGGAATACTGGACCGGTGTGGAAGTGGTGTCCGACGACGGAAACGCCGCTTACGTGATCCCCGAAAACCCCGGCGTGCTGTACGACGGCGTGCCGGTGCGCTTGTTCTGACGGAGGAACGGGCCCCATGACGCTGGAAGAAAAGCTGACGCACATCCGCGCGGTGCTGGAAAGGGAAAGCGAGCCCTTTGGCGCGTGTCCCCGGATCATCGCGGTAACGAAGTATTCCACCGTGGAGGAGATCCTGCCTTTGCAGGGGCTGGGGATCACCGACATCGGGGAAAACCGGGTGCAGGCCCTGCGGGAAAAGCTGCCCGCCGTCAGCGGAAAATTTTCCGTGCACCTGATCGGCAGGCTGCAGACCAACAAGGTCAAATACATCATCAACGATGTATGCATGATCCATTCCCTGGACAATCTTTCCTTAGCCCGGGAAATGGATCGGCAGGCCCAGAAAAACGGCCGGGTCATGCCGGCCCTGGTGCAGGTGAACGTGGCCGGGGAAACGCAAAAGGGCGGCATCGCGCCGGAAGAACTGTTTCCTTTCCTGCGCGCCTGCGCCGGCTTTCCCGGCCTGAAGGTGCAGGGGCTGATGGCCATCATGCCCCTGGGCGCGGAAAGGGATACGCTGCTTTCCCTGTTCCGCTCCATGCGGAGCATGTGGGAGCAGGCCCGGGAGGAAGCTATTGACGGCATCGAGATGCGGGATTTGTCCATGGGCATGAGCCAGGATTACGACCTGGCGGCCCGGGCAGGCGCCACGATGGTGCGCATCGGATCGGCGCTGTTCAAATAAATGTTGTTGATTAACACAGGAGGATATACAGCCATGGCGAACGGAAACTTTTTCAAGGATGCATTCGGGAAGGCCAAACAAATACTGGAAGGATTTCTGTACCGGGACGAGGGCGGAAACGCGCCTGTTCCCTCCGCGATGGAGGACCAGTATCCCGCTCCCGCGGAAGGGGTGTACGCGCAGCAGCCCCAGACGGTGACCTACCAGGCCCAGCCGGCCAATTACGCGGCCATGGGCATGCAGTACCAGCAGCCGCAGCAGCAGCCTGCGCAGATGGCGTATTCTCCTTATCAGGCTTACCAGCAGGCTTATCCCACGGCGTATCCGCAGCAGTATCAGCAGCCTGCGCAGCCCCAGCAGCTTCAACAGCCCCAGCAATTCCAGCAGCCGCAGCAGGCCCAGCAGTTCCAGCAGCCTGCGCAGCAGCCCCGCATGTCCATCTTCCAGGCCACGACCCGGAACCGCCGGGCGGACCGCACCCCGCAGATGGAAAACAACGTGGTGGACTTTGCCGCCTACCAGCAGGGCCAGCAGCCGCAGGAAGCCGCGCCCCAGCAGGCGCCTGCCGCCGCCAGCGCCCGGATCATCAACGCCCGGGGCATGGCCGACTGCCGCAGCGCCATCACCCTGCTGCGCAACGGCGACGCGGTGCTGATCGTGCTGGAGAATGTAACGGATCCCGCGGAAATGCGCCGCCTGGTGGACACCCTCAGCGGTGCGTGCTATTCCCTGACTGCCACGATCACGAAGGTATCCCGCTATGGCGTTTACCTGCTGGCACCGCAAAACGTGGCCGTTTATGCCGACCAGGCCACCAGCCAGATGAACAGCGCCCCGAACCGTTCGGCGGTGAGAGCGCCCCAGCAGCAGCCCTACGGCAATTCCGGCTATGCCGGCTACCCGCAGAACAATCCCTACGCCGCGCCCCAGCAGAACGGTTTTATGCAGCGGCCCGCCGCCCCGGAAGAGGCGGCCCAGCCTTTCTACACCCGCACCGCGCCCCAGGCCGGCCAGATGCCCGCATTCTCCACCCAGCCTGCCGCCGCCGGCTATGCGCCGGATGAAACGATGGCTGTGGATCAGTAAGCATTCACCGCTTCGGGAAAGGAGATACCTGCCATGTTTATCATTCATCTGATCCGTTCCCTGCTCAGCCTGTACGCCTTGCTTTTGCTGGTGCATTTCGCCCTGCCCTACATCACCTCCACCCAGCAGCCGTGGATGGCGGTGCTGGCCCGCATTTGCGAGCCCGGGATCCGCGTGGGCAACCAGGTGGCCGCCAAGCTGCTGCCGGACCGGCATTTCAAAATCGAAGTTGGCCCCTTAGCCGGCGTGGTGCTGTGCTGGATCGCCCGGATGATCCTGGGGTTATTTGCCTGAATATTCATCGTTTGCATAACGATTTGAAAGGAGAACTGTCATCATGCCTATTACCGTTGCCATGATCGAGGAAAAGGAATTCAAAACCAAAATGCGCGGCTACGATCCCGTGGAAGTGGATGAATTCCTGGATGAGATCTGCGATGAAATGGTCGCCATGCAGGAAGAAATCGCCACGCTGAACAGCCGGCTGAGCCAGGCCAACCGCGCGGCGGCCAGCTATACGCCCGTGCCTGCCCCCGCGGCCGTTCCGGCGCCTGCGCCCGTGCCTGCCCCTGTTCCTGCTCCCGTGGTGGTGACGGAAAGCAAAAAGAGCGAGGAGACCAGCGAAGCGGCCCAGAAGCTGCTGGCCCGCGCCCAGAAGGTGTATGACGAAACCATCGCCGATGCCAAGGCGGAGGCGGAGGAGATCCTCAAAAATGCCAATGCCCGTGCTTCCAGCGGCGTGGAAGCGCTGGAAGAGGAGCGCGACGCCCTGAAGAACGAGATCGACATGCTTAAGGCGGCGGCCAAGGATTACAAGGCCCGGTTCCTGGCCCTGATCGAGGATCAGCAGCACGTGCTGAAGGCGGAAAACGTATTGTTTGAATAAGGCACTGCCCGATCGCTTGGCGCCGCTTGCTTGCGCGCGTCAGGCGATTTTTGTGTGTTCCATAAGAAGGAGGACATACCATGCGATACGGCGCGCTGGAAGCCGGCGGTACCAAAATGGTGCTGGCCGTGGCGGATGATCAACTGCATATTCTGGCCCGGGAAAGCCTGCCCACCAAAACGCCGGAGGCAACTGTGCCGCGGATGCTGGCCTTTTTCCGGGAGCATCCCGTGGACGCGCTGGGAATCGGCTCCTTTGGTCCCCTGGACCTGAATCCCCTTTCCGCTGCGTATGGCTGCATTACAAAAACGCCCAAGCTCAGCTGGGTGGATTATCCGCTGCTGCCGGTTTTCCAGCGGGAGCTGGGCATCCCCTGCGTGCTGGATACCGACGTGAACGCCGCTGCCCTGGCGGAGGCGGAAACAGGCGCGGCCAAGGGGCTGAAAAACTGCGTTTACGTGACCATCGGCACCGGGGTCGGCGCCGGGATCTACTGCGAAGGGAACCTGGTTCACGGCCTGATGCACCCGGAGTTCGGGCACATTTTGCTTTCTCCCCATCCCGACGATCCCATGCCCCGGGGCGTGTGCCCTTATCACGCGGGATGCCTGGAAGGGCTGGCTTCCGGCCCGTCCATTGAAAAACGCTGGGGCGTTTCGGCCCGGGAACTGCCTGCCGATCATCCGGCCTGGCGGCTGGAGGCGCATTACCTGGCCCAGATGTGCGTGACGGCGCTGATGACGGTGTCGCCGGAGAAGATCATTCTGGGCGGCGGGGTCATGGGGCAAACGCAATTGTTCCCCCTGATCCGCAGGGAAACGGAGCGGCTGCTGGGCGGTTACCTGCCGCCGGTGCGGGATACGGAGAAACTGATCGTGCCGCCGTCCTGCTATCCCGACAGCGGGCTCATCGGTTCCCTGCTGCTGGCCAAGCGCGCCGGGGAGGAAGCCCAATGACCGCCGTGCCTACCTTGCCGCCCGATTTTTTGAAATCCCCGCAGGCGGTGATCACCTGGGCCAGAAGCGGCTGGGACAGGCTGGTGGACGATCTGCCCCTGATCCTTGGCCGGATCGCGGTGGCCTCTGTGCTGATCGTAGCGGGGTTCCTGCTGCTGCGGCTGGGCCGGCGCATCATCCGGAAATGGAACCAGCGGACCGCCCGGAAGAAGGAAACGGTGATTCCGCTGCGGCAAACCCGCACGCTGCAGTCCCTGCTGCTGAGCGTATTCAATTACGCCATGTATTTCATCATTGCCGCTTCGGCCCTCAGCGCGCTGGGGGTGGACGTGCGGTCGATCCTGACGCTGGCCGGCGTGGGCGGCGTGGCCATCGGCTTTGGATGCCAGACGCTGGTGAAGGACGTGGTGTCCGGTCTGTTTTTGTGGACGGACGGCAACATCAGCGTGGGGGACATGGTCACTGTGGCGGGGCAGACCGGTACGGTGGAAAGCATTTCCCTGCGCAACACGGTGCTGCGTTCGCTGAACGGCTGCCTGTACGCCGTGCCCAACGGCGACATCCGCACCGTGGTGAACATGACGGCCAAGGCCCGGATGGCCCAGGTGGACGTGATGGTGAATCACGGCCGGGATCTGAAAAAAGCCATCGCGTGCATCCAGGATGAAATGGAAAAATTGAAAGAGAAGCTGGATCAGCCCCAGGCCCCGCAGGTGCTGGGCGTCATCGGGGCGGACCGCTTTGCCGCCACCGTGCGCATCGAGTGCCCCTGCAAGGCGGAGGAGGTATGGGCGCTGGAGCGGGAAATCCGCTTGGCGGCGCTGAATCGCTTGACCCAGGAGGAGTTGCTTCCGTGAACGTATTTGACACCCACTGCCATCTGGACGATGAAAAATTTGACGAGGACCGGGAAGAAGCGTACCTGCGCATGGCGGACGCCGGGGTGCGCCGCTGCGTCTGCGTGGGCAGCGACCTGGCCACTTCCCGCCGTTCGCTTGCGTTTGCCAGGGCGCATGAGGGCGTGTATGCCGCCGTGGGCGTGCATCCCCACGAGGCCAAGGATGCCCCGGCGGGCTATCTGGACGAACTGACGCGGCTGCTGGATGAAAAAGAGGCCGTGGCGCTGGGGGAAATCGGCCTGGATTATTACTACGATTTTTCGCCCCGGGACGTGCAGAAGAAGGTGCTGGCGGAGCAGGTCGATCTGGCGGTGAAGCTGAATGTGCCGGTGATTTTCCACATCCGGGATGCCCACGGCGATATGATCGACTTTTTCCGCAGCCGCAAAACGCTGCCCGGCGGCATCATCCATTGTTTTTCCGGCAGCGCCGAAACCGCCCGGGAGTATGGAAAAATGGGGTTTTATATTTCCTTCGCCGGCCCCCTGACCTTCAAAAAAGCGCCCCATCTGTGGGAGGCGGCCAAGGCCGTGCCCCTGGACCGGCTGCTGGTGGAAACCGACAGCCCGTACCTGGCGCCGGAGCCCAAAAGGGGCCGCCGCAACGAACCGGCCAACGTGGTGTGGGTGCTGAAAAAACTGGCGGAGCTGCGGGAGATCCCGGAGGAGGAAATGGCCCGCATCACCTGGGAAAACGGCTGCCGGGTGTACCGCATGGACGAATAAAGCAAAAAGATCGGATTTTTCCGATCTATTTTCAAAAAAATGCTTGACTCTCACGTTACGTTATGCCTTATGATGCTTGTGCAGGGAAGGAGGAATGGATCATGACGGTGCAGGAAGTGAGCCGGTTGGCCGGCGTCAGCGTGCGCACGCTGCATTATTACGATGAAACGGGGCTGCTGTCGCCCCGGCGTTCCGATGCGTCGGGCTATCGTATCTACGAAAAGCAGGATCTGGAGCGGCTGCAATTGATCCTGCTGTACAGGACGCTGGAATTTCCCCTGAAGGAAATAAAACGGATCCTGGACAGCCCGGATTTTGACCGGAATAAGGCGCTGGAGCAGCAGGTCCGGCTGCTGGAGCTGCGTCGGGAGCATCTGCACAATCTGATCGCCTTCGCCCGCGGAATATCTTTGATAGGAGTGAACAATATGGATTTTTCTGCTTTCGACACCCGGAAAATCGACGATTACGCCGCCCAGGCCAAGGCCGCCTGGGGCAAAACCGACGCCTGGAAGGAGTTTGAGGAAAAGCAAAAGAACCGTACGGAACAGGACGAGAAAAACATGGAACAGGAAATCAGCCGCATTTTCCAGGGCTTTGCCGCCCTGCGGACCCTGCCGCCGGAAAGCGGCGAAGCGCAGGAGCAGGTGCGGGTTTTGCAGCAGTTTATTACCGATAATTGCTACAACTGCACCCCCAAAATCCTGCGGGGATTGGGCAAAATGTATGCAGCCGGCGGCAGCTTCACCGAAAATATCGACGCAGCGGGTCCGGGCACGGCGGCGTTTGCCGGAAAAGCCATCGAAGTGTACTGTGACCGGCTGGAGACGTAAGGCCGCAACGGGCCGTTCGTTTCTGAAAACGCGTTTTTCGATGCGTTTTCCTAAACCGGCCGGACAGCGCTGTTTGCCTCCATGAAAAGGAGCCGGGAAATCTGCTGCCGCGGAATCGTCGCGGCGTTCAGGTTTTCCGGCTCTTTTTCTGCGCGATTATAAATATGGTATTTCTGTCAGTACAGCAGGAATTCACACTCCAGCCGCCCGTTGTACAGCCGCCTTTTCTGCCCGGCGCGGAGGCCAAAGCAGCGTTCAAAGCCGGTGTGGGCGGTGATAACGCCCATGCGGCAGTCCGGATGGCGGTCCTTCAGGCGGCGAAGGTCCCGGTACAGTTTTTCACATTCCTTCCGGTCGCTGAGCCTCTCCCCATAAGGAGGATTGAGCAGGAACAGCGGCGCGGGGGTATCCAGCTGCAGATCGCGAAGATCCTTTTGCGTCACGGTGATGCGGCCGCCCAGGCCGGCCTGCTGGATATGACGCTTGCACAGGGCGATGGCGGTTCCGTCGATGTCGCTGCCGCAGACGGCGCCGATCCGGGACGGATCGAAGGCGTCCTGAGCTTCCTGGCGCGCCTGCTCCAGGGCCTGCCGGGGGAACAGGGGCCAATCCTCGCAGGCAAACCGCCTGGTCAGCCCGGGTGCCCGGCGAGAGCGCAGATAGGCCGCCTCGATCAGCAGGGTGCCGGTGCCGCAGCAGGGATCGTAAAGCAAATCGCACCGGGGAGAGAGCATCACCAGCGCTGCGGCCAGCGTTTCCCGGATGGGCGCTTCCCCGTTCCAGGTGCGGTAGCCCCGCTTGTTCAGGGCGTCGCCGCTGGTGTCGATGGTCAGGCGGGCCACGTCGCCGTGGATGGAAACGTCAATTTTGTATTCCGCGCCGGTTTCCGGGCACCAATTGACGCGGTAACGTTTTTTCAGCCGTTCCGCGATGGCCTTTTTGGTGATGGCCTGGCAGTCCCGCACGCTCATCAGCTGGCTGCGGGCGCATTTGCCGCTGACGGGAAACCGGGCGTCCCGGGGCAAAAACTGCTCCCAGGGCAGGCTTTGCACAAACTGGAACAGTTCATCGAAGGTGACGACGCTCTTTTCTCCGACGATCAAAAGCACCCGGTCCGCCGTTCGCAGCCACAGAATGGCCCGGAACGCCTGCTCCGGCGCGGCTTCAAACCGGGCGCCACCCTGCTCGCCCTTGGCCTCCAGGCCCAGGCGCTGCAGTTCCTTTTTGACCAGGCCCTCCAGGCCGAATGCCGCGGTGGCGAAAAATTCCATAAACAGGATCCCCCTTGATCAAGCGCTTACAGCAGGCAGCCCATTTCCAGGCGCACCTCGTGGCGCGGAATGTCCTCGTTGGAGTATTCGCAGGCGTTGAAGCCCTGGAAGGAAAGGCCCTGCGCCATGTAAAAGGCAATGGCGCCGGTGTTGCAGCTTTGGGTTTCCAGGATCAGCGCCCGCCGGTGCTGGGCCCGGGCGATTTCCTTGGCCCGGGTCATCATCAGGGTGCCGAAGCCCCGGCGGCGGTATCCCTCCTGCACGCACAGGTTGGTGATGCGCAGGCGGTTGTTCCAGTTTTCGGGCGTCACTTCCAGGATGGCCAGCATTTCCTTGCCGTCCCACAGGCCGTAGGCCCGGGGATCATCCCAGTAAGGGGCGAACAGCTTGTCGGTAAATTCTTTGCGGACCGGGGCGCAGGGCGTACGCACAAATTCCACGGCAAACACGTTTTCGCTGGTGCGCAGCTGCAGGTCGTAATACGCTTTGCTTTCGTAGGAAAAGAACAGTTCAAAGCCTTCGTACTGCGCTCTTGGCAGTTCAGAAATGTGCATACAGCCCGCTCCTTTGTGGTTATGATTGTAAACAGTATACCATATTTGGGAATCTGTGAAAAGATGATTTTTTCGCCGTTTTCCTGGAAAACGACAGCTTTTTCACGCTGCTTCGACGGTGAAACCATACGCGGCAGATTAAGATGGATGCATCCGGAAGGGATGGAGGAAGGAACCTATGCTGCGGGTGGCAAAGCAAGCGGAAATGAAGCAGACACGAAAGAAAAGGGACGTGATCCGGGGGTTGGCCCGGCATCTGCCTTGGGCGGCAGCGTTTTTTCTGATATTTGTGGACGGGGGAAACGGCGGTGAACAAGCTGGGCGCATGCGCGTCCATCCTGGTGCAGGGGCAAAAAATACAATGGATCGAAGGGGAAGCGCTGCCGCTGGGCATCATCGAGCACGTGGTGCCCATGGAGCATCGCTTCACCCTGGCGGAAGGGGATCTGATGCTGCTGATGAGTGACGGCATCACCGACGCGTTCCGGACGGAGGAGGAGATCCTGGCCATTGTGCGGCAGAACCGGCTGGAAATGCCCCAGCAAATCGCCAATGCCCTGCTGCAGGAAGCCATCATTCAGCGGGACGGCTTGCCGCCGGACGATATGACCGTGCTGTGTGCGCGGATCAAGGAAGCACAGAAAAGCATGTGAGCCTTTCAGGGCGCCTGACTCTTTGCCAGCGCTGTTTCCGCACCCGGCAGGCAGCTTTTCGGACGATGAATTCCGGT